>NZ_CABFVA020000088.1 GCF_902143375.2 Methylacidimicrobium tartarophylax
TCGAGGGCGAGTATGGGTGAGCAGGACTCCTGCCTTCTCTCCCTCTCGCCGCCCACGGCGCTTGCCCTTCGCCAGGGGCGCCGGTATGCTGTCAGCGGCAGGAAGGAAGCCACCATGCCTACGACGACTCTCGGCCCGCATACGGTGAAGGACTGGCTCGCGACTCCCGAGGGAGAACATTGGGAGCTCATTCACGGAAATCTCCTCATGACCGAGGAAACAGGCGGCAACAGCAGGTTGGCGTGGAAGATCGGAGTCGAGCTCGAGAAGCATCTTGACATCCATCCCTCCGGGATCGTGGGGCGCAACATCGCCTTTCATTTCCCTGGCATCCTCGATGCCGAGCGCGAAGGAGTGGTGCCCGATCTCTGCTATATCCCCAACGACCAGCTCGGCAGCTGGGACAACGACGCGAACGTTCAGGAGGGGGTGATCCCGGCGCTCGTGGTCGAAATCCTCTCGCCCTCGACGGCCCGGATCGACTTGGTCGACAAGGTGGAGCTCTACCGCAAGGCGGGAGTTCGGGAATACTGGATTTTCGACCGGCGGGAGGAGACGATCCGAATCTACCGCTTCTCGGAAGACGCGGAAAAACCGGTCGCGCTCCAGACCTTCGAGGAGACCTTGCGGACTCCGCTCCTGCCGGAGTTCTCCCTGGAGATGCCGAAGATCCGACAGGCGTTGCACCTCGGGAAAGAAGAACGGAAGCAGTCTCCCTAGTTCGCCTGTCTTACGGAGTTCGTATCCGAGACGCGGGGAATGGGTCCGGATGCATGGCGGGGCGCCGGTTTCCCCGGAGCTGTATGACGACAATCTGCGAGGGAGGGCTTGAACAGGCCCTATCTCCTTATAATGAGCGCTGCCGCTTAATGAAGCGGATTTCCTGAAACACCGGCTGCGGCCGATGACTGGTCGGTTCCGGCTCCTGCCTTCTTCTCCCGCCAAGGAAGAAACGCGAGAACCACCTCCTGCTTCGCCCGCACCCCGGTCGGCGTCCTTTCGAGCAAATCCATCGCCTCGAGCGCGCGGCAATCGCGGCGGAGGGTCACGGGGGTTTTGCCGGCATAGCCCGCAGCGACCCGCGGGGAGATTTCCGAAAGCTTAGAGACGGGGACACTCTTCTTGCCCAGATCGAGCAGCAGGCGCCTTCGCCGGGCGTTCGCCGGAGAGTTCTTGTCGGGGAAGCGCTCGTGGACGTAGTTCCTCCAGACCAGCTCAAGCTGCTGCTCCCGTATCTCCGCCACCTGCGCGCGCAGCTCCTCGACGAAGCCCTCCACGGCATACTCGAGGAAGGGCAAGAGGCTCTCTCCCTTCTTGCTCGACCGATCGAGCCGGGCGTAGTAGTGCGCACGCGTCCGATTGTAATAGTTGCTCAGCAGATGGGCGGCAACGCTGGGTAGACCGGCGGAGAGGAGGAGCTCAAACTCGAGCAGGCGGGCCGTCCTTCCGTTTCCGTCGCCGAACGGATGGATCCAGGCCAAGTAGACATGGCCGACCACGGCCTGAATGATGGCGTAGGGAATCGTCCATTCCCCGGATGGAGGACGAAAATCCGGCCCGGAAAGCCACTCGCAGAGACGATCGAGCAAGAATTCCCCATCCTCGGCCGGAGCCCCGCGGTAGCGGCCGACGACGACCGAATGGGTGCGCAGCCGGCCGGGCACGGCCTCTTCGGCCTGCGGCAACCCCTCCAGCACCCAGCCGTTCAGGAGGCAGAGCCTTTCGCGCGTAAGGACAATCTCGCCCTCCTTGAGTTCCTGCTGGATCCGATTGCAGGCACCGACGATGTTGTCCACTTCCTTCTTCAGATATTGCTGGGAAGGCGGCAGATGGAGCTCGTTTCCAAGAGCACGAAGAACCTGCTCTTCGGTGAGCGTGTTGCCCTCGATGGCGGTCGTGGCCAGCGCTCCTTTGGCGAGATAGATCTGGTGCATCTTCCGGGCAAAATCCGGCCGAAGCGGGACTCCCACCAGGTGTTCACACTTGGAGGCCGCCTCTCCCAAGAGCAGCCAGAATCTCGGTGCGGCTCGTGTCAGGTCGAGCTGAAAAGAGATCCAGGGACGTGTTCGCTCGAATGTTCGCACTTCCGTCTTTCTTTATGAAATACGTAAGTTACTGCTCAGTATGTTTTAGCAACTTATATTCCCGTATCGAATGGTGAGCAATCTGTTTCTTTGACTGTCGCATCGGACTGGCCAAGGGAGGGAAGAACATTGCAGAGTTATACGTTTGAGTAGAATATTGAGGGAGACCTCTTTTTCTTCCTCTGCAATGCACCGCCGGTTTTCCTATGTCGAGCTCCACGCCCGGAGCGCCTTCAGCTTCCTTCGGGGAGCTTCCCGGCCCGAAGAGCTGGCCCGGGAGGCGGCCCGTCTGGGCCTGCCCGGACTTGCCCTTTGCGACCGGGACGGGGTCTACGGGATCCCCCGGTTCCATGCCGCCGCGCGGGAAGCCGGCCTCCGGGCACTGGTCGGAGCGGAGCTCTCCTTGGACGACGGATCGGTCCTGCCCGTCCTGGTGGAAACGCGCGAAGGCTACCGGAACCTCTGCCGGCTTCTCTCCGAAGCCAAGCTCCGCAGCCCCAAAGGGGAGGCGGCGATCCGGTGGGAGGAGCTGGGCGACCATGCTCCCGGCCTTCTGGCCTTGACCGGGGACGAGGAAGGGCCGCTCCTGCGCGCGCTGGCCCGGGGTCAATCCCCTGGGGAGCCCGCCAGGCGGCTCCTTCGTCTCTTCGGCCGGGAGCGGCTCTTTGTCGAGTTGCAGCGAAACGGGCTCCGAGGGGATCGCTTCCGCAACCGGACGCTCTGCGCGGTGGCCCGAGAACTCGCCCTTCCCGTGGCGGCGACGGGAGGGGTCCTCTACGCGAAGGCCGAGGAGCGTCCCCTGCTCGACGTCTTCCACTGCCTGCGGGCTCACACCACGCTCGATGCGGCGGGGGCGCTCCTCTCCCCGAATGACCGGCGGCATCTCCGCTCTCCCCAGGCGATGGAAGCGCTCTTTGCCGATCTTCCCGAAGCGATCGAGACGACCGGACGGATCGCCTCCCGGATCGCCTTTTCCTTGGAGGATTTGGGCTACTCCTTCCCGCAGTATGCCACTCCTACGGGGGAGAGCGAAGATGCTTTCTTGGAGAGAGCGGTCCGGGACGGGGCGAGGCAGCGCTACGGCTCCCTCTCCCCGGCGGTTCGCCGGCAGCTTGGTCATGAGCTTGGCGTGATCCGGAAGCTTGGCTTCGCCGGCTATTTCCTGATCGTCTGGGACCTGGTCCGCTGGTGCAACCACGAGGGGATGCTCGCGCAGGGCCGGGGCAGTGCGGCCAATAGCGCGGTCTGCTACAGCTTGGGGATCACGTCGGTCGATCCCATCGGCGGCCGCCTGCTCTTCGAGCGGTTCCTCAGCGAGGGGCGGAAAGGCTGGCCCGACATCGATCTCGATCTGCCGAGCGGGGAGGCCCGGGAGCGGGTGATCCAGGAGGTCTACCGCCGTTACGGACGCCGGGGGGCGGCCATGACGGCGAGTGTCATCGGCTTCCAAGGGCGGAGTGCCGCCCGGGATTTGGGCAAGGTTCTGTCCCTGCCCAAGGAGATCCTGGATCGCTTCTCCGCTCTCTTCCCCGGTGGGGACTATCCCCACACGCTCGACTGGAAAGAGCATGGGAGGCAGAGCGGGCTCTCCCCCGCCGATCCACGGCAGGCGGCCTTTTTGCGGCTCTACCCGAGGCTCCTCGGCCTGCCGCGCCACCTCGGCCAGCATCCCGGGGGCATGGTGATCGCCCAAGGAGAGCTCGACCGGATCGTCCCCTTGGAAAATGCCGCCATGCCGGGCCGCTCGGTCCTCCAATGGGACAAGGACGATTGCGAGGAGCTCGGGATGGTGAAGATCGACCTTCTGGGGTTGGGAATGATCGCCGTGCTGCAAGAGGCGCTTGCGCGCTGCCGGGCTCGAGATCATCCGGTCGAGCTCTCCCTCCTGCCCAAGGACGATCCCGCGACCTTTGCTCTCTTGCAGCGGGTGGAGACCATCGGGGTCTTTCAAGTGGAGAGCCGTGCCCAGATGGCGATCCTCCCCCGGCTGCGCCCCCGGTGCTTTTACGACCTGGTGGTTCAAGTGGCCATCGTCCGTCCGGGACCGATCCACGGAGGGTTGATCGGAACTTATCTGGCCCGCCGCAGCGGCCGGGAGCCGGTCCGCTATCCCGACCCTCGGCTGGCGCCGATTCTGGAGCGGACCTTGGGAATCGTTCTCTTCCAGGAGCAGGCGCTTCAAATCGCGATGGTGCTCGGCGGCTTCTCGCCCGCCCAAGCCGAGGAGCTGCGGCGGGCGCTCGGGTTTCGCCGGGATCCCCGGAGAATGGAGCGGGCGCTCGACCATCTCGACCGGGCCATGCGGGAGAGGGGGATCCCTCCTCCCACCATCGCCTGGGTGGCCCGATCGCTCTCCTCCTTTGCTCTCTACGGCTTCCCCGAATCGCATGCCATCAGTTGGGCGGGCCTCGCCTATGCGAGCGCCTACCTGAAAGCGCACCATGGTCCCGAGTTCTACGCGGCACTCCTCAACCACCAGCCGATGGGCTTCTACTCTCCGGCCACCTTGATCCAAGAAGGAAAGCGCAGGGGCATCCGCTTCCGGCCGATCTCGGTTCTCCTTTCCGAAGACTCCTGCACGATCGAGAAGGAGGGCGCGGTCCGTCTGGGTCTCTGCTTGGCGCGGGGGCTGACCGGAGGGACGCGCATCCGGATTCTCAGCGCGCGGACGGAGGCTCCCTTCGCCTCGCTCGAGGAGTTCCAGCGCCGGGTGCCGATGAGCCGAAGAGAGCTTCGGCTCCTGGCTTCCCTGGGCGCCTTCCAGGGGCTCGCTTCCCACCGGCGGGAGGCTCTCTGGCAGATCGAGCGGCCCATGGTTTCGGAGGAACTCCTCCCTCGCCAGGAGAAAGCTCCTTCTCCTCTCTTGCCCATGACTCCTGCCGAACGGCTGCAGGCGGACTACGCCGGAGCGGGGGTCACCCTGGGCTCTCATCCGATGGCCTACCTGCGCCGGAAGGTGCCCGGCGCCCGGGAGGCCGCCGCCCTTGGCGGGCTCCCGCAGGGAGTGCGCGTGCGGGTGGCCGGAGCGGTGATCTGCCGTCAGCGGCCGGGAACGGCCAAAGGATTCCTCTTCCTCTCCCTGGAGGACGAGACGGGGATCGCGAACGTGATCGTCGCCCCCGATCTCTTCGAAGCCAACCGGCTCCTGATCTCCCTGGAGCCCTTTCTCCTGGTCGAGGGAATCCTCGAGAATGCCCATGACCCGATTCAGATCCGAGGGGAGAAGATCGCCCCTCTGCCTTCGCGTGGACTGCCCGAGCCGTGTTCCCACGATTTTCGGTAAGAGCGGCGGAGCAGCCGGGAAGCAGGCGCCCGCGAGCAGTTTAGGCCCTTCCTAAGCTGCCGGATGCCTTCCGGGCGGCTTCGAGCAGAGAGCGGGCGGCGGACGCATACTCCGCGAGAGCAAAGAGGTCCCCCTTAGAGACCTGGACCTTGCCGCCCATGACGGCGGACACGACACTTTCCCGGCCTTCGATGAGCGCACGCCAAGTCTCCTCGCTCGAGCGGAAGGCGGTGTCGGCCTGTCGGATCGTCTCCTCGGCCGGAAGCAGCTTCGCCGAGCGGCAGCTCCCGCCCTCCAGATCCAGCAGAATCCCCTTGGCTCCGGAGACAAGGCCCAGATGGGTCTTCCAATTGCACCCCTCTCTTTGAAAGGTCTCGCTCTCTCCGATGGCCTTGCACCAGGCATCCGCCGATTCCTGCTCAAAGGGATTCATTGCTCTCCTTTGCGCTTACCGTCATCCCTTCTCCCTGTCAACGCTCAGGCTCTCTCTCCCTGCGTCCGTTCCCTCTCCGGATCCTGGACGTCGGCTGCTTCGCTTTCCGGCCGGTCGAGATTTCGGTCGGCGGACGGCCCAACTCGTGCTTAACTCTACACTTGCAGATGCCTCTCGATCTCGCCAACCCGGCCTATTACATCAACCGGGAGCTCTCCTGGCTCGAGTTCAACGCCCGGGTGCTGGAGGAAGCGGCGGACGCGTCGCAGCCGCTCCTCGAGCGGCTCCGCTTCCTTTGCATCTTCAGTTCGAACTTGGACGAGTTCTTCGAGATCCGGGTGGCCGGGATCAAGCAGCAGGTGGAAAACCAGAGCGATCAGGAAGGACCCGACGGGTTGAGCCCGCAGGAGGTCTTCGAGGCGATTCAAAAGCGGGCGCATCAACTCGTTGCCCGCCAGTACGAGATCTGGCGGCAGGAGGTCGAGCCTCTCCTGAGAAAAAACGGCATCCTCCTCTGTCAAAGGAATGATCTGACGGCCGAGGAGCGGGAGTGGGCGGAGCGATATTTCACCAACGAGATCCTGCCCGTGCTGACCCCGCTGGCCGTCGACCCGAGCCATCCCTTCCCGCAGGTGACGAACAAGAGCTTCAACTTGATCGTCACGCTGCGCCGGCCGGTGTCGGCTCATCTGGCGGGCTTCGAGATCGTCCAGGTTCCTCACAATCTGCCGCGGCTGCTCACCCTGCCGGGAAGCGGACCCAACCGGTATCGCTTCACTCAGCTCAAGGAGGTCATCGGCCTCTGCCTCGGCAGCCTCTTTCCCGGCGACGAGATCAGCGACATCAACGGCTTTCGCGTGACTCGGAACAGCGACCTCTACATCGACGACGAGGAAGCCGAGAACTTGCTGCAGACCGTCGAGGAGGAGCTGCGCAAGCGGAACCGGGGCAATGCCGTCCGCTTGGAAATCGAAGAGAGCTGCCCTCCCGAGATGGAGGCCTTTCTCCTGCGCGCCCTCGCTCTGAAGCAAGCGGACAGCTACCGTCATTTTGAGCCGCTCAGCTTCCTCCATCTTTTGCCGGTCTGCTCCCACGAGGCGTTTCCGCAGCTACGGGACCGGCCGTGGACTCCGGTGATCCCGAAGGATCTCGCCTCCCACTCCGACATCTTCGACATTCTTCGCCGCCGGGACATTCTTCTCCATCACCCGTTCGAAAGCTTCAGCCTCATCGTCGACTTGCTGCAGCGGGCCGCCGACGACCCTGGAGTCCTCGGAATCCGAATGACCCTCTACCGGACGGGAGGAGATTCTCCGATCGTCCGCGCCTTGATACGCGCCGCGCAAAACGGTAAGCAAGTCACCGCCTTGGTCGAGATCAAGGCGCGCTTCGACGAAGCCAACAACATCGTCTGGGCACGGCAAATGGAGGAAGCCGGGGTGCACGTAGTCTACGGGCTGCTGGGGCTCAAAACCCATTGCAAGATGCTTGAAATCATCCGCCGCGATCCGGACCGGATTCGGCTCTACGTCCACCTCGGAACGGGCAATTACCACACCGGCACGGCCCGCCTCTACACCGACCTGAGCCTCTTGACGGCTCGGGAAGATCTCACGAAGGAGGTCGGCACTCTCTTCAACATCCTGACCGGTCTTTCCCGCTTCCACGGGGTCCACAAGCTCCTGGTGGCACCCTTCCAAATGGCAGAGGCATTCCACAACCTGGTCGCCACCGAAACGGCGTTCGCCCGGCAGGGGAAGCCCGCGCGCATCATTGCCAAGATGAACGCCTTGGTGGACGAGGAGATGATCCAGGCGCTCTACAGAGCCTCCGCCGCCGGTGTCCGGATCGACCTGATCGTCCGTGGCATCTGCTGCCTGCGCCCGGGAATTCCGGGGGTGAGCGAACACATCCGCGTGGTGAGCATCGTCGGTCGCTTCCTGGAACACTCCCGCATCTTTTACTTTGCGAACAACGGCGAACCGAAGATCTACCTGAGCAGCGCCGACTGGATGCCGCGCAATTTCTACCGAAGGATCGAAGTCGCGTTCCCGGTCGAGGATCCCGACATCAAAAAGCGTCTGACGAACGAAATCCTGGAGACCTATCTCTCCGACTGCGTCAAGGCGCGGGTTCTGCAGCCCGACGGAAGCTACCTGCGCCTAAAGCCGTCTGCCGGCAAGAGTCCGATGCAGGCGCAGTATCATCTCCGCCACCTCGCCCGAGCCCAGTTGGTCTTCGAACGTCCGCAAGATCCGGGGAAGATCTCGATCGTCCCGCAGCAGCGTCCCACTCTCCCCTCGCCGACGGAGAGTGTCTCTCCGGTCCCGGAAGAGCCGGACTTGTTTTAGCCGCGGAAGAAAGTGGGTGAAAATGGCAGGGGCTAGCCGGCTTGCTTGGCCTCGCCCGCGCTCTTCTGAGCAGGGGCCGAGCCGGCGGAGGAGGATTCTTTCTCGGCCTTGGCAGCCTTCTTATAGCCCTCGCTCCGGTAGTCGGTGAGGTAGAAGCCCGACCCCTTGAACAGAAGACCGGCACCACCGGAGATTCTCCGCTTGAGGCGACCGCCGCAGCGCTTCCCCTCCTGTCCGTCAAGCTCCTTGGGGCACTCTTCCAGCGGCGGATCGGAGATCCGTTGGAACACCTCGATCACAGCACCACATTGTGCGCACTCATATTCGTATGTAGGCATATCCAGACCTTGTTCCCGTTCCTTACGCTGGAATCGGACCCGCCGCTTCAATCCGCTCGATGCGGACCCTCGCTCCCTCTTCCTTCCCTTCCGAGGGCAAGACGAGTTCGTCGCCGGGCAGGTGTCCGAGAAGGGTTTGGCCGAGTCCAGCAAGATACGATACCACTCCCGTCGCCGGATCGCTATCCCAGGCCCCAAGGATCGTGACCACCCGCTCGCTGCCGGTGGCTAGATCTTTGAGCAGGACCCGGGTCCCGATGTTGACGGAGTCGGTCGCCACATCGGAAAAATCGGTTCCTCGAGCCCGGGAGAGCGCCGCCTCGCACTCCGCCTTCCGGCGGAGGAGCACTCCCTGCATCTCCTTGGCTGCCTTAAATTCGTGGTTCTCGCGGAGATCCCCGTAGGATCGAGCGGTCGCGATCTCCCGGCTGTTTTCCGGGATCTGCTTGGTGACCAGGCTCTCCAACTCCTTCTTCTTCTGGGCCAGGCTTCTCCACGACACGATCAGAACCGCCTCGCTATCCTGCTGCTGATCCCCCGCGACCAAGTCCTGAACTCCGGGAAACTTCTTGAGGATCGCACCCAAGAGCGAGCGCTTGTCCAACTCCCGGAGGGCGGGACTCGCCAGCGCCGCGCGGGAGACGTCGCGGGCGTCGCTGAGATGGGCCTCGGACAAAATCGCATGCAAGATCGTGAGCTTCCCCGTGAGCAGTTCGTAGAGTTTGGAGCCCTTCTTGGCGACACCGCTGCTTTGGCGCTCCAAAAGATAGAGAATACAGAAAAAGAGATCCGGGCGAAAAAGAGGACGGAAGAGTTCGTCCCGCGTACGGCAGATCCAAGCCAGGGTTTCGGTGCCGATGGTCCTCTCCCGAATGACACGCGCGAGCCGCTCCAGGAGTTCGTTTGTCTGTCCCGCCTCCACTAAGACCGTTACGATGGCGTCCGCCGATCGCGCGGAAGCGCTCGGAAGGAGATCCAACAGGAGAGCGATGGCCCCTCCCCGTTCCTGGACCAGCTTCCGGAGAACCGTTTTCTGGGCGGAACCCGCCATGGACGACAACGCCTTTCGAAGGGAAGGACCGTCTTCCGGAAGCCATTGCGATACGGCAAGGGCGCCCTGCTCCGGCTCTTTGCCGATCGCCGCCAGGAGTTCGTCCCGGATGACGGCGAGTTCCAGCTTTTCTTCGGAAGCTATGCCATTCGGGGAGGAAAGAATCGCATCGATCGCCGAGACCGCCTGCTCGCGGCCGCTCGGGGAAGCCTCGTCCGCTTTCACCAGGGACCGCGCGGCTTCGACCGCAGACTTGCCGGAAGCCGGTTGCTGCAACTCCTGAAGTAATTTTTGCCAAGCCGGGATGGCGGTGGAAGCGATGCGAATCGGCTGGTGTTTTCTCGTCGGAACCTCGAAGCGGCCCTCCCGACGCATGATTCGGCGCACACCATCCCACCACTTCTTCCAGGCCTCCGGGGCAATGACCGAGGGGGAGAGCGCCTCCTGGACCGCTTCCGCCGTCGCCCCCTCCCCAAGGCTGCGGACGCAGAGCTCGACCACCGCCAGTGGATCGGATGTGACCTGCTCCCGAAGCATCGGGAGCTTCTCGGTCTTCACGACAAAGATGTGAGCCCGTGCCACCGGCTCGAGGGACTGGAGCGCGTATTCCCACTGCATCCGGTGGCGCGGCTTCTCTTGGAAATCGATGATGACCGATCCGGAGTCGAGCGAGATCTCCCGGATGAGCCCAAACCCCCAACTGCGATGAAGACAATATTCTCCGACGGATAGCGGCAATTCTTTCACGGATGAAGCCGAGGTTGCCTCCTCGAGCGGATGAGCCTTTTCAGCATGCATGGGTTAATATAAACTAATACCTGGTCATCTGGTTTCCCGCAATGCTTTTCTCTAACGGTCCTCCTCGACCGCAAGAGACGAGAGCGACGGCGAGCCAACTTGCCTCTCGGGTTCCGGCAGGGATTCCACGACACTTCCCGTCGCTGCCATGGGCTTACGCTCTTCGGAATCGAGGAGGAGAAAGGCGACCTTGCCTCCGCCCGCGCTCCGATCCTCACGCCGCTCCACCCGCGTGGCAAGCAGCCGCTCGAAAAGCAGTCGCTCGAACTCTCGAGCTTGAGGGAATCGATCGAGAATCGCCTGGATCGGAGAGTGAAATTCCAGGACCTGACCGTGGGGCGCCCCGCTTGGCTCATAACGGCTCATGTAACCCTCCTTCTCGCGAGCCTGCGCCAGTTGCCGCGCCCGCTCGGAGGGCGCCGAACCGGAAATCAGTGGGCGCAGAGCCTCGGTCCGGCGACGGAAAAGGCGATGGAGGATCCGGTCCGCCGCCAGGGATCCGTAGATCTCGTCGATCGATTCGAGAAGCTCCAGGGCGAAAGGAGGCCCCTCTTGGGGGAAAAATTCACCGGCCTTCTCGGTCAGAACGTAGAGCTTTTCGGGACGGCCTACCCGCTTCGCCCTTCGCTGGGTGGAGAGATACCCTTCCTTTTCCAGGCTATTGCAGTGCTGCTTGACCCCCATGTACGAGAGGTTCATCCGCTCGGCGAGCTCTCCAACCGAAAGGCCGTCGCTCCGCTTGATCTCGGCGAGGATCGCGTACTTCTGGTTCCGGATCGGGGAGGAGTTGGCTCTATCCATCACGTGCCAAGGGGAAACACTTTCGGGCTTCTTGTAGCAGAGATCGGGCGGCCTCGTTAATCGCTTTTTGAATGGAAAAAGGAAAAAGCGCTTTCTCTTCCGTTTGGCTCGCAGGCCGGTCCGGCGCAGCGCGAAACGCGTGGCGCAGTCACGGTCGAAACGGAAGCGAGAATAACAACTTTGACAGAGGAAGGGCGCCTGGATACACTTCAGGGCTTCCTATGTCCGCAACATTTACCATCCTGATCGCCGACTCGATCAGCCCGAAGGGGATCGAGCTTCTCTCCGCCAATCCATCCGTCCGCGTCATCGAGAAAACGGGCCTCACCGAAGATCAACTGATCGAAGTCGCTGCCTCGTGCGAAGCGATCCTGGTGCGTAGCCAAACCAAGATCACCAGAAGAATCCTCGAAAAGGCGGATCGCCTCCGTGTGGTGGGTCGCGCCGGCGTCGGAGTCGACAACGTCGACGTTGCGGCGGCCACCGAGCGCGGGATTGTGGTCATGAATACCCCGGGAGGCAACACGATCGCCACGGCCGAGCAGACGGTGGCGCTCCTGCTTGCCCTGGCGCGCAGCATTCCCCAGGCCGACGCCTCGATGCGGGCGGGGGCTTGGAATCGGAAGGCCTTTGAAGGGGTCGAGCTCTGCGGCAAGGTGCTGGGAATCGTCGGCATGGGCCGCGTGGGAACCGAGGTGGCCCGGCGAGCGCTCGGCTTCAACATGCGGGTGATCTGCTTCGATCCCTATCTCTCCCCCGCTCGGGTGCAAAACCTTCCTGTCCAGGTTGCGGACGACCTCGACACGGTCCTTAAGGAGGCGGACTTCCTCACCCTCCACTCTCCCTTGACACCGGAAACCAAGGGGCTGTTGGATGCGCGCCGCCTCGCCCTCTGCAAAAAAGGGGTCCGGATCGTGAACTGTGCGCGGGGAGCGCTGATCGTACCGAGCGACCTCCGCGAGGCGATCGATTCCGGCCACGTAGCGGGAGCCGCGCTCGATGTCTTCGATCCGGAGCCGCCCCCCGCCGACTTCCCGCTGCGTTCTCTCTCGAAGGTGATCCTCACCCCGCATTTAGCCGCCTCCACGGCGGAATCCCAAGAGCAGGTCGGGATTCAGATTGCACAAGCCGTCCTCGATCTTTTGGAGAATGGAACGATCCGCAACGCCGTCAACATCCCCAATGTCGATCCTCGCACGGCCGCCCTGCTTCGCCCCTACCTCTCGCTGGCGGAGCGCCTCGGTCTCTTCATGGGCCAGTGGGCACCGAACCGGATAAGCCGGGTGGCTCTTTCCTATGCGGGCAAGATCAACGAATACGATACGACACCCGTGACGCGCGCGGCGCTCAAGGGACTGCTCAGGAAGGCGGCCGGTTCCGAAGTCAACGAAGTGAACGCCGCCTATCTCGCCGAGACACTGGGCATCGTCGTCAGCGAGGTCAAGACCAGCCAGGCCGGCGAGTTCACCGACTGGATCGGGATGGAGATCCAGGTCGACTCCACCTCGCTCCAAGCGGGAGCCACGTTCTGGGGCAGCGCGCAGCGGCTGGTGCAGATCAATGGGAACCCGATCGAAGCGCCGCTCGAGGGTGCTCTCCTGGTCTTGGAAAACCGGGATTGCCCCGGCATCGTCGGCCGGGTGGGTTCGATCCTGGGCGAGCGCTCCGTGAACATCGCCTCCATGTCGCTGGCTCGCACCGAACAGGGCTCGCGAGCGGTCAGCGTCCTTCACGTCGATGCAGCGCCGGGAAGCGAGGTGCTTGAGGAGATTCTTCGGGTTCCGGACGTCTACTCCGTGCGCTTGGTGCAGATCTGAGCGGCATCGTCCCCTTGACCGTTTCGCGCGCTTGCCGTTAACTTGGTGTGGTGCGCATTGCTCTGCTCGTTTCTCTTGGCCTCTGGCTCGGAGTCGGCCTCCTCGGCGCGCAGCCGGCGGGCGAGGGCGGTTCGGCAACGCCCGCCTCCCACGGGGCCTCGGCGTCCCACCATATCGAGAAGAGACCGACGGTCCCCGTCCTTCCCGAAAAGCCCGGGAAGCCTCCGGAAGCGCATCCGCCAAAACTCAAGGGGATCATCCCCGAAGGCGTGCGCAAAGGACCGAACATGATCAACCCTTTGGCACCCAAAGAATATGGGTATGGCCGGCGCTTCATGTCGAAGTCTGCGTACACCCCGCATATTCCTTATTCGGCGGGTCAGACCGAGGTCATGACCCCGGGAGGAGGACTCGAGCTCTTTAGCTGGGAGTGGTGATGCCTTCGCGGCCCCGCATTCAGATCCGGCGCGTCTACGAGCCCGCCAGGGCCGAAGAGGGGTGCCGCATCCTGGTCGATCGCGTCTGGCCTCGCGGCGTCTCCAAGGAGAAACTGCCGATGGAAGCCTGGAAAAAGGAGCTTGCGCCGAGCAGCGAGCTCCGGAAATGGTTTGGTCACGACCCGAGCCGCTGGGAAGAGTTTTCCCGGCGCTACCGGCGAGAGCTCGCCGCCCACGCCGATGCACTGCGGGAGTGCCTCCGGGCCGCCGGCTCCCAACCCCTTACGCTGCTCTATGGCGCTCGGGACAAGGAGCACAATCAAGCGGTGGTCCTGCAAGAGGTGCTGGAGGAGCTGGCAAACAGCGAGCGCAACGCAGCTAGTTTGCGCTAGCCTGCATGTCTCACAAAGTTCGTACCCGAGGCGCGGCGGATGGGCCTGGATGCAAGGC
>NZ_CABFVA020000089.1 GCF_902143375.2 Methylacidimicrobium tartarophylax
CCCTCTTTTACCATATTCCAGTGGGAAACGGAAAGGCCGACAGGCTGCCAGCTTCTTTGCCAAAAAAAAGGAGTTCGACGTCAAAGGAGAAGCCGGTGGAATAACGGAGGAGAGGAAAGAGCCATTCCGCTGATTCCGCTCGAAGTCCTTTCAAACCGGCCTGAGTGTCTACATAGGGTAGTCCCAGGAGAAGACGGACGAGCCAATTGTAGCCGATACTGAAAAATCGGCGGAGTAGATTGCGAGTTCCTTGTGAGGCACGGCAGCGGCTGCGGGAGCCGATCACGACCTCCGATTCCTTGAGTTCTTCCGCGATCCGGTCCAGGTAGTCGAGCGGAAAGATCAAGTCGCCATCGGTGAAGCAGACGAATGTTCCGCCACATCTTTGGAATCCGAAGAGGACGGCACTCCCTTTCCCACGATGGGGAGAGTAGTGGAGAAGGGAAACATTGGGCATGCGCGCCTTCGTGAAGATTTCGCAAAGAATGGTTGTAGTATCGTCGACGGACCCATCGTCGACCAGGAGAAGCTCGTAGTCGGGATGGGTTGCGGCAAAGCTCGCGACTCGGGTGGCGATCTCCCTGGCGATTCTCGCCTCATTATAAACCGGCAGCACGATGCTTAAGGAAGGGTGCACTCTGAATTAAGGCGCTCCGCTGCTAGACCTTCTCCCTCACTGCGACTCGTGGCTCCTCGACCCGAGCAGCCGCTTCCTCAGCCCGCGGAACGATCTTTCCAGCGTGTGCAGCCTAAGAAGCAACCGGTAGGTGCGCGACGCTCCGATCTGCGTCCGCAAGGCGGCTACCTCCCGCGCTCGCGTCGCCAGAATGGACCGGCACTCTTGCAGCTCCGCCATGAAAACCGAATTGGTTGGAAGCCGCTCTGCATCAATAATGCGGAGCAACGGCACCATTCGCCGGAACTCCGCGTGGAGAGACCGCATCCGGGAGGAAGCAACCTTCGGTTCACGGTCGGCGCAAAGGTCGTTGAGCGATTGGAAGGTCTCCACAACCAGCGGAGAAATGTCCGGCCGATCTTGCAGATCCTCCGCCGCAAAACGGGTGTGCTGGAGATCGGCTCGCAGGAAGCGGCCCGCCTCCTCTACCGCCGTCTCGCGCCAGGGCAGCCCCAGCCGATCGCTCAGCCGCCGCAGTTCCCGCTCCGGTTCCTCCAGGAGCCGGTCGTAATCGACCGCGACAAAGGGCCTGGCGGCGACTCGGGGCCAGTGGGCAAGATAATGACTGACCCAGAGCAGGAGGGACCTATCCTCCGGAATGCCATCGCGCCGCAGAAGCGACTCTGCGCAGGCGAGCGGATGGCGGACGGCGATCACCTCGATGATCTCCATGCCGCCTCGAACCAACGCTTCCTCCCAAAAGGGAAGCGCCCGGAGGGTCCGCGGATCCTTGAAGGCCCACCACGGGCAGGCGGCAAACCTACCCCGGATCGACTCGATCGCCTCGGACATCAGGGAGCGCACTTCCGGGGAAGACGCGGGGATTTCCAGGGGAGCCGAGTGCTCCCAAAAGCGATCCCCCTCCTCTCCCAGCAGCTGGGTCAACCGGCGATTGATGGCGAGAAACTTGCTATCCTCCCAAAAACCGGTCGGATTGGCCTCGGCCGGCTCAATGAACTCCGAGCCGAGCTCCACGCCTAGAAAGCCGAGGCAGCGGGTCAGGGCGCTGGTGCCGCAGCGTTGCATGCCGAGGACGAGGACTGCGTGGGATTTCATCGGAGGAAGAGGGTGCTCCTACCGTTGTCTCGGGGCGGTAAGCCGAAATTCCACTGAGTCCTTCCGTCCTCGGCTTCCTTTCCTGCCCCTTGCCTTCAGTTCCGGTACAAGCTTTGTGCTTCCGTGAGCACGGCAACCCAGGAGAACCCGATCGTCCTTGGCAAGGACTCCGGGAAAATGAGATCTCGCTGCTCGTGCCACAACTCTTCCTTATTCGAGTAAACCTTCGGCAATGCGGTTTGTTGTGAAAAAAGAAAAATATGATCTAGCGGATCTTCCGCAGGTTTTTTTGACCCGCCTTCGCTTTCTCCTGCAACGTCCTCCAGAACCGCCACGCACACCAGGGAGGTTCTAGACTCTTCGTCATTCTCCCATGCTTTTGCTCCTTCGTACGTTTCCTTTGAACTAAGGCCCCTTCCCTCCCTCGGATTTTCTCCGAGTTCTCCGGTACCTTGGGCCTATCCTACTCCCACCCGGTCCCGCTTCGGCCCCTCTCAGGGCAGCGGTCGGTCCGCTCGGGCCAACCCGAGCTCCCAGCCCGATGGGGGCCTCCCGTGTTGATACATCGTCCTTTGCCCGCATGCCCTCGCCCATTACCCCGGCGGCTCTCCCCAGT
>NZ_CABFVA020000090.1 GCF_902143375.2 Methylacidimicrobium tartarophylax
TGCTTCCGGCTGGAGCAATAGTTGCCGGGTGGAGATCACTCCCTCCCCACTGGGCGATGCACCCTTTTCCACGGCGCACGCGGAAGTTCAGCTAGGCGTTCGAGGTAGCCCGCCGCGCGGAACCTGCGGCAGGAAGCCCCGACTGACCGGCACCTAGGCCCCGCCCGCGATCATGAGGTGGGTCTTGTCCTCTGCAATGATGAAGAACACGCAGGAGTGCTCGGCGAGCGACGCGGAGTAAAGGGCCGCGAGCGCCCACACCAGAGCAATCAGAGCCGTACTTTCAAACAGCCGTGCCGACCAGTGCTCCGATCCCGGCGGTTAGCGCCATGGCGAGTGCGCCCCAGAAGGTCACGCGCAGCGTTGCGCGCCAGATCGGGGCTCCGCCGGCATATGCCCCGACCGCGCCCAGCAGGGCGAGAAACAGCAGCGAGGCGATGGAGACCGTCCAGGGCAACAGATCGGCGGGCGAGACCAGCACCATCGCCAGCGGCATCGCCGCCCCGATCGAGAAGGTCAGCGCCGAGGTCAGTGCGGCCTGGATGGGGCGCGCCGTCGTCACTTCGGAAATTCCCAACTCGTCGCGCATATGCGTGCCGAGCGCGTCCTTGGCCATCATCTGGCTGGCAACCTGCCGGGCAAGGTCGGGCTCGACTCCGCGCTTGACGTAGATTTCCGCAAGCTCGTCCAGCTCGAAGTTTGGCTGGTTGACCTGCTCAGCACGCTCGCGTTCGAGGTCGGCGTTTTCCGTATCGGCCTGCGAACTGACCGAGACATATTCGCCTGCCGCCATCGACATCGCCCCTGCGACCAGCCCGGCGACTCCCGCGACCAGAACCTCGGACGCCGAAGTCGCCGCTGCCGCAACGCCCACGATCAGGCTGGCGGTCGAAAGGATGCCGTCATTGGCGCCCAGCACCGCTGCGCGCAGCCAGCCGACGCGCGAGACAAGGTGGGTTTCAGGCAGGTGTGCGGCATCCGATCCCATCACTGCCCCTTCCGTTCGGCGCAGCGGCGGAACGCCGGCAGGTGGCGATCAAGGGATGCTTCGCGCCAGGCATGATAAACCGACAGGATATCCGCTCGTGTGCTTGTCTTCAAAACCCGATCGTAAATTGCCACGTTGTCGGTCTCGGCTTGCACGGCTTTATTACAGGCTTCCAAAAGGCTCAAAAACCTCGGAGGCGCGCCAGTCCAGCGGTCCGAGGGCGGGGCGATGTCATATCGTTCGAACAGCCCCAGCAACGCTGAAATATACCGTTTTTCCGCCTCGACGATGTTCACGAAGGCCCGGACCCCGCCAAAATCCTCAATGACTCGGGCATAGGTCGCACGGGTCTTGTATTCATCGTCGAGCGCCTCTGCCAAGCCCTGGCGCTCAGCTTCGGTAAGCGGTTGTGTGTCTGTTATCTCGAAATCCTTTCCGATAGCGCCTATCGGCATTCATCAGAACACCTTCAAGGCCGCAAATTGAGCTAGGCTCAGACCAAAGCCGCGAACCTTGCTGTGCGTCATGAAGAACAGATTGCGATAGCTCATCTTGAGTTGGTAGGGTATGCGACCCATCTTCAACACCTCGTCTTTGCCGCCGAACCAGGCGTTGGAACGGACGTAGTAGGCCTTACCTTCCCCCATGTCGCCGATGCAGAACACCACCGGCTGCAGCGGTTCGTTCGCCTCGTCGGCATCCATTCGGCCCATGTCGAGCGCCACCTGTCTGCCAACGATCTCAGCTTCCTGATGGCCGATGCCTCCGATCTTCGGAACAGTGACGGCCGCGCAATCGCCAAGGACGAAGATCTCCGGGTGGCCCAGCGCGCGCATCAGCAGGTCGGTCTTGATGAAGCCCGCGCTGTCGGCAATCGGCAGGTCGCGCAGGCAGTCATGCGCGATCCAGTCGGGCAGAACGAGCTTGAGTTCGGCCTCGATGCTCTGGCCGTCGGCAAACTCGATCCCGTCCTTCGTCAGGCGTTTGATATCGGCCATCTTGTTGCGGTAGTGGATGCCCATGCCGTCGGCCATTTTCAGGAAGCCTTGATATTGTTCTCGCCGGCGTCTGCGGCGATGGATTCCTCGGGCGTGAAGACGGTGATCCGACTGGGCGAAGAATTGGCCTCCATCTTGAGATAGCTGGCCATGACGGTGGTCATCTCCCGCACTGGCCCCTCGCAGGCTGCCTTGGCATAGGGGATCGAGCCGCCCGGATATGGTTGCAGGCCTTCGGCACCGTCACCCTGGTGGAAACGGGCCGAACCGATGGTATCGGGCCCGCCCTTGTAGCCACCCTCGAACAGAGGTTCGCGCAGCCTTTGGCCGTGGAACAGGTCGGACACGGTGTGGCCATGTGCCGCGAAGCCCTCGATCCGGTCATAGGCCAGATGCGCGCCCATCGCGAGCACCAGATAATCGTAGCTTAGCTTCTGAAGTTCTTCGCCCGGCCGCTCGGTGGGACGAAACGCCACGGTCTTCGCGTCGACGCCAAGCACCAACATTTCGGATTTTGCATTCGGATTTGTTATGGGATGCGGTCCTTGACTTGCCGCCACGGCGGCCCGGCAATCGGGCGGCGCGCCGTGGCGGAAGTCAGGTGACGGGGCCGAACAGGCGGTGCGGGATGATGGCACGGCCTGTCGTGAGCAAACGGCTCTCTGTTCAGGATTTGAGATCGACCATCCGCAGATAGGGGCGAATTTCATCCCATCCTTGGGGAAACAAGCCCTTGGCCTGCTCGTCCGTGACATCGGGAGGAATGATTGCCTTGCCACCCGGTTGCCAGTCGGCGGGCAGCGCGACGGAGCTCCGGTCGACTGTCTGCAGCGCGTCGATGACTCGCAGGATCTCGTCGAAATTGCGGCCGACATTCATCGGGTAGGTCATGGTCAGCCGCAACTTCCTGTCCGGGTCGATGATGAAGACCGAGCGCACCGCTTCGGTGGCGCTCTCTTCGGGGTGGATCATGTCAAAAAGCTTGGCGATCCGCAGATCGTGGTCTGCGACGATCGGGAAATCGACCGTGGTGTGTTGCGTGTCGTTGACATCGTCGATCCATTTCTTGTGCTCGTCGACCGTATCGGTGGACAGGCCGAGCGGCTTGACATTTCGCTTGGCAAACTCGGCCGAGAGCTGTGCGGTGCGGCCAATCTCGGTGGTGCAGACGGGGGTGAAATCGGCTGGATGGCTGAAGAAGAAGACCCAGGACTCCCCGGCCCAGTCGTGAAGCCGGATATGCCCTTTTGAGGTGTCTGCCTCGAAATCGGGGACGGTGTCGCCGATGTGTAAGCTCATTTCTTTTCTCCTTTGTGTGTTGGCTGACGGGCCATTCCAGATTGATCCGCGCGCTCGCAGGGTGCGCGTTCCAGTTGCACGGTAGCATGGCCGATGCCGAAGTCGTGCGCTAATTCGTCGGTGATATGGTCAAGAAAGGCATCCGGGTCGGTGCCTTGCCAGACCAGATGCACGGCCAGCGCGGTGCTGGTGGTAGACAGCGCCTAGATATGCAGGTCGTGCACGTTGCTGACGCCTTCTTGCGTGCCCAGCCAGTCGGCCACGGGGTCCATCGCCTCGATCGCGGCCCGGTCGCGCGCAATGAGGCTTGCGGCCAACGCATCGCCCGCATCGTCGCCCCCCCCTTGCCGTCCTGGAAGGGATGGATCTCCAGGATCACGACGACACACGGGCGATGATCAGCAGTGGATGGAGACGCGTCTTCTCGCGCTCCTGATTTACCCAGGCCACCCACTCCGTCATCCGTCGAGGCGTCTCGAAGGGCGACGCCGTCTGGAACACGATGCCGACCTGCGCGACCGGCCCTGATCGCCCATTGGGTTCCGTAGGCTGTGAGGGCTCGCCCTTTGCGGGTTCTTTCGAGGTTGTATTCGGCCGCCTTGAGAGCGGCGCAATCCTTGCGGAACGGTTCTTCGAGGACCTATCCGAATCCTACCGAGTCCAGCTTCCCCCCTCGCCGGGCTGCGGTCGGTCCCTTCGAGACCAACCTGCACTCCCGGACAGATCGGCCTCTCATGTGGATGCATCGCCTTTCACACGCATGCCCGCATTGCTCTTCTTCCCCAGGGACAACAACGGCCTTCGCTTCTTCCACACGAGCTCGGCGTCCGCATTGCCGGTTTCGAGGCTTTGTTCAGCGTTCATGTTCCTTAGGGCCTGCTTGCTCGGCTCTCCCGCTTTCTTGGCCTTTTCCCCCAGAGACTTCGACCACCGGCGTTGCCACCAGCAGCCGCTCCGGGTGCTTCCGGCTGGGGCAATCGTTGCCAGGTGGAGATCACTCCCTCCCCATTGGGCGATGCACCCTGTTCACGGCGCACAAGAAATGGCAGCTAATCTAGCTCGCCAAAAGGATGGCCAGAGGCTTCCGAAGCTTCCGGCACTTGCGAATCGCCGCTTTCCTCAAAGCCGGAAAGGTGACGTTGGATCTTCCCGTCTTGCCCACGTGAACCAGCGAGAAGGCCTGAAGTTCAGGAATGTCTGTGTTGGGTGCTGGCACAGCTCGCTTCCGGCAGGTTTTTGGGCAGTGCAGAAAACGGTCCTCATCACGAGTTTTTCTCCGCTCTATGGCCAAGACATAAAGCGGTCGTCCGCGATACAGGATTCCTCGCCAGCCTAGTCAATGGCCATCGCTCCCTACGCTGCCCGCCTTGAAGCTTTGGAAGACCTGTGGATTTGGCTCTCCTTCGACGTCAAGAAACCCGACCGCGCCCTTCTGCAGCCGCCCGAGGCTATGGTCGACCAGAATATACCTCCCCGGAATCACGGTCTTGAATTCCACCATCGTCGCGCCGCCTGCCGGGACAAGGGTTGACTGTACATTGCTCAAGGTCTCGCACGCACCTTCGGGATGAACCTTGTCGAAGATCTCGCCAATGACGTGGAAGCTTGAGACGTCGTTTGGCCCCGCATTGCCGAAAAAGATCCGCACCGTCTCGCCAACCTTGGCTTTCAGCGGATGCTCCTTACCGAGCGAGCCCGCGCTGCCGTTGAAAACAACAAAATCGGGTGTCTCCTTGACCATTTTATCGACGGCCGCTTCGTGAACACCGCTTTGGGTTGGATCGCCGTTGAGATACATGTCGCCCTGCATCACGTAAAATTCCCGGTCGACCTTTGGCCATCCGCCGGGCGGCTCGACGACCATGAGGCCGTACATCCCGTGCGCGAGGTGATACGGGATCATCGGCGTCGCGCAGTGATAAATGAACACGCCGGGTTTCATAGCTTTGAATTGGAACACGCTTGTTGCGCCGGGCGGGGTTTGCGTCACCGCCCCGCCGCCGCCGGGACCAAGCACGCCATGCGAGTCGATGCTATGGCTCACCAGGCTGTCGGTTGCGTTATGCAATGTGAGTTCGACGGTATCCCCCTGGCGGACGCGGATCATCGGGCCTGGGACGGTTCCATTATAGGTCCAATATTGGTAACCGACCCCATCGGCGAGCAGCCCGGTGACCGACTTGCATTCGAGCGTGACGTGAACCAATGTCGGCTTGTGCCGATTGACCGGCGGAGCAACGGGAGGCTGAGGCAGACGCCCTAGGTTTGCGGGCAGCGCGGGCAGGGCCGCCTCATCCGCCGAGTTGTAGGAGGAGGCAGCCGGAGGCTCGGTCTTCTGCGACTCCTGCGCAACGCAGGGCGCGTGCCAAAGCATGCCCAAAACGGCGGAGAGTGCCGCCGCCCGTATTGATATCAGCCTCTGGCCGCACCAGTCGCAACTTTGGTCTTGAGCCATCGATCTATCCCCTTAAAAAGGCACCGGTAGAATCTTTCCTCCGAGGTTGCTTTCACGATCCATCTGGTACCAAGCAAGTCAAAAAGCGCGGACGATCAGCGTGCCCTTCATGCCCGCCTCGTGATGGCCTGGCAGATCGCAACTGAATTGGTATTCCCCGGGCTTGTCGAAAATGACGGTCTTTCGAGCAATCTCGCCGGCCTTTACCTCCAAGCGAAAAGGGAAGGCGGGCACATCCAGTTGCTCTCCAGTCTCGACACCCTGCCGCAGGCGGCCAACTCCCTGTGTTGGGTCGCCTTCCCTCTCCTCGCCATCGGGCCGGCTGTTCCGGGATTTCTATCGGCCAATGCGTTTCTGAGCCTTTTGGAACTGTGCGCTGTGCCGTTGGCCTGTCCGTCTGCTTGTCTTGTCTGTCATTCCAATGGCTCCCTTCTTAGCTTAGCCACTGGTCGGATCTTTAGGGAGCACTTCAACTCCAAATCCGGTGTGCCGTCTCGGCCACCAGCTTCAGCTTTTCACGCTGCTGCTCCGGTGTGATCGGATTGCCGGCCATAACGGACGCAAAGCCGCATTGAGTCGATAACGCAAGCTGGTTGCGCGGGAAGAACTTCGCCGCTTCGTCGACACGCCGCTTCAGCTCTTCGGGATCCTCCAACTCCCCCTTCTTGGTCGAAACAAGCCCGAGAATCACGGTTTTGTCGCGGGGCATGTCGGCCAGAGGTTCAAAACCCCCGGACCGGCGATCGTCGTATTCCAGGGAAAAAGTGTCGAAATTCCGGGCAGCCGCAAACACCTTCTTGGCTATGTATTCGTATCCACCCGTCGCTAGATAGCTTCCCGCATTGTTGCCGCGGCAGACATGGATACCGAGCTTGACGCCGGAAAGACCGGCAACCGTTGCGTTGATGAGCTCGACGCCTTCCGTCAGCAGGCGATCGGGGGAGATGCCGTTGGCTTCATAGACATTCGACCGGACGTCTGGATCGACCAGCGTCGCCAACTCCGGCGCGTCTACCTGGATATATTGGCACCCGAGCGACACCAGTTCCTCGATATCCTCGCGCACGATCCGGGCGGCGTCCTCCATCAGCTTGAATGGATCGGGATAGGCCCCGCGCGAATACTTGGGCGAGAAGAGACTTCCTATCATCAGCGGGCTGGGAATGGTCATCTTTACCGGCTTGATCGCCTTGGCGCGCAAATAGGTGAACTCTTCGGCCGCCAGCGACCGCTTGCGACGCAGCTTGCCCGTGACTGCCGGAAGCTCTATGGGTGCCGGCGCACGCTCATTGCCCTTGCGCCAATGATGATGGATTTCGAGGGGCTCGGAAACCGGGCTGATCCCCTCGACGAAATCGGTCAGGGTTGCGAAGAAGATGGAACGGCGCTGCTCGCCATCGGTGACGACGTCGACCCCAGCCTCGTATTGGATCGCCAAGGCCTCGTCGACCGCCCGGTCTTCGATCCCCTTGAACTCGGCGGGCGTGATACGGCCCTCCTGCAGCTCAATGCGGGCGTCCTTTAACCATTGCGGCCGCAGGAGCGAACCGACTACCTCGGCACGGAAGGTCGCCATCGTCGTCTCCTTGGAGGTTTCTCAACTAAGCCACGCTATCGTGGATAGCGTCAACGCCAATTGGCGATTGAACTACTTGTCCCTCTCCTCCTGCTCGGAGGCTTTCCCGAAACGATCAGCGGCGACAGCGAGCGTGAGCGGCAAGACTGGTTCCGATCGTATCTCGGGCCGAAATCAGCAAAACTCGTCGGCTGCAACCGGCGGACCGGACACAGAGGCCGATCGGTCGGCATCTGATAGGCAAGTCTCCGAAGGAGGACAGGCGAATTGTTTCCGAAAACATTCGCCGCAACGGAGAAGGAAAGGTAGACGGTTACGGCCTCGTCATTGGGCCGAAAAAATTGGGGCCGGCCCCTGCTGCGCAGTGACCAGCCCACTGGCGGAAACAATGGCTCCGAAGGCGAGACGCGTCAATTATCCCTGCGATGTTCCGGACACCGAGCGCGAGCGGGACAAGATCGACCGGACAATCCGCCACCGCATCCTCGCTTTCCCGTATGGCCGCCTAGGGCGACTCGTCTAGACAGGAAGGGGCGATCTACCCACAAAAGAGGAGCCGATATACCCTGCCCTAACCTGGATGACTGTCTGGAGGGCGAGCTAGCGCGGTGGCGCCGGGGGGGATCGCGCAGCGGTACCTCTCTCTTTTGATTGCCTAGTTGTTGGGGTTCGTATGATTACCTTCTAGCCAATCGCTGTCCGTTGCTGATCGGGCGTGCGGTGCTTCGGGAGGTTGTGGCAAGCGGGAAAGCCGAGGCAAAGGTATGAGGATCGCCCTGCACAAGAATGCGACGACTACGCCGGCGATCCGCACGGCGATTCAACGGGCAGCGATTATGAGTTGGCGACGGCGTTTCGCGTGACTCGGGAGACGATTCGTCGGTGGCGGAAGCGGGATTTTGTCGAGGATGCCAGCCACACCCCGCAT
>NZ_CABFVA020000091.1 GCF_902143375.2 Methylacidimicrobium tartarophylax
GCGGCAGCCGGTGGCCCGGAACTGCTCCGCGGCGGAATCGAGATCATCGGCAATCTCGATTCCCGAGGCTATCTGCGGATCGATCTCGAAGAGGTCGCCAATCGGACGGAACTTTCCCTAGAAAAAGCGGAGGAAGCGCTCCGCCTGGTCCAAGGCTTTGACCCGGCGGGAGTCGCCGCGCGCAACCTGCAAGAGTGCCTGCTCCTCCAACTTCGTCGGCAAGGAAAAGGGCAGGAGGTGGAAGCCAAGATCGTGGAAAGCTACCTGGAGCTTCTTGCCCGAAAAAAGCTTCCCGAAATCGCAAAGCTTCTGCACGTCCCGATCTCCCGTGTAACGACTGCTGCCGCTTTGATTCGTACTCTCCAGCCTAACCCGGGGGGCAGCTTCCGCCGCACCGAGCGGGAGGCGATCGTCGAAGTTGATCTCCGTGTGGAAAGGGTCGATGGAAAATGGACCGTTCTTACCAGCGAGGCGGTCATCCCCCGGCTGCGGATTAGCGGAGCGTATAAGGACCTCTTGCATGCCAATGGACAAGATCCGGGCTTGCGGAACTATCTGAAGGACAAGATCCGATCCGGCCGCTTCCTTCTGAAATGCCTGCGCCTTCGTCAGCAGACGCTTTCGGAAGTCGCGTCAGCGATTGTCGACTGCCAGACCGAGTTTTTAGATCACGGCCTCAGCCATCTACGACCGCTCACCATGGGGGAGATCGCTCGCCGAGTAGGCGTTCATGAAACAACGGTAAGTCGGGCGATCGCGAACAAGTATATCGAAACTCCTCATGGGATTTTCGATCTCAAGTACTTTTTCCGCCCCGGCTATCAGACGGCCAAGGGCGATCTCCTTTCCAATCAGACCGTTAAGGCGACCCTCGAAGAGATGGTTCGCAAGGAAGACCCGCGGAATCCTCTTTCCGATCAGGAAATCGTCGAGGCTTTCCAACAAAAAGGAATCGCCCTTGCCCGGAGGACGGTGGCCAAATACCGGGCGGCGCTGAAGATCCTTCCCTCCCACCTCCGCCGTTCGGCAGCGTGAAGGGAAGTGGCCGCGCGTGCAAAAAAAAGCGTCTCCTAGCGGGCCTTTCCTTCGTGGATGATCGAGGGATCCAGCGGCCCGGTGACAAGAAGCTCCCCGCCCAACCCCTTCTCCTGCCTGGCGAAAAAGTGGTCGACCAGTGGGTATTTTCCCGGAACCTTCGGCGTAAACTCGACAAATCCGGCTCCCCCGGCCGGAACAAAAATCGAACAGCTATTCTCCATGGGAGGCGTTGCCACGCTGCCGTCCTCATAGATTCGTTCAAAGATCGCTCCAAGCGCATGGAGGTTAGAGGAGAAGTTCGGGCCAGCGTTCCCGAAGTAAATCCGCACTTTCTGGTCGACACGAGCGCGAAGAGGATGGCGGAGCAGCGAGCCAACCGAGCCATTGAACACAAAGTAGTCCGGTTGCGCCTGAAGGATTTTCGAGAGATCCGACACCAGGGAACCGGAAGATCCGGAGGAGCCGGACGTATAGATCTCCCCTTGCATGAAATAGAATTCCCGGTCCACCTTTGGAAGGCCGCCAGGCGGTTCGACCAGGATGAGACCATACATCCCGTTGGCGATGTGCTGCGAGATCACGGGCGTCCCGCAGTGGTAGAGGTAGAGTCCTGGGTTTAGGGCACGGAAGGTGAAGACCTTTTCCGCACCCGGGACCGCCTGGGTGAGCGTAGCTCCTCCTGAGTAACCCCACGCGGCGTGCAGATCCACGGAGTGAACCATTCGGCTTCCGGGATCATTGCGGAGGTGAACCTCGACGGTGTCACCGATGCGGACTCGCAGGAACGGCCCGGGAACTTTCCCGTCGAAGGTCCAGTAACGGAAGATCGCTCCGTCCGTGAGCTTCCCGTCGACCTCGCGCGCTTGCAGATCGATTCGAACCAGCGTCGGGGCTCGCCTCGGCAGAGGCCCGGGGAGATCGGAAGGGTCTCGGCTGATGTCGGACGCTGTGGCGAGGCTCTCGGCTTCAGAGGCTTGACCAGGCAAAGTAAGGATTGCTGGGATAATGCCGCTTAGCAGTAAAAGAAGAATCCGCGAGTTTCCATTCTTCCACCAAGATCGAAAAACGCCCTGTCGCCCTTGCACCGTTGCCGAGCATAGCCGTCCAAAGAGGGGAGTCAATGACCGGTTCCCCTCCAGAGCGAAGCGATGTACCTATCCGCACAACCGGTGCTTGGTCCTCTTCTTACCCCTGTCGACCGGCTCGTCTGCTGCAAAAGCGAGGCTGAGCCCGAGTGGCCCGTGCCGGCTTTCACTTCGCCGATGTGCGCCTTGCCGATGTTCATCCGAGACATCGTCCGGATCGCGCGATCGAGGCATCGAGTACGGATAGGCCAGCTTATCGATGGTCGAGATTCGCTATTCGACCGCTTGCTGCCGCTGCATCTGCCTCCCTTCGGCGGCCTTCTTGGAACGGACGAGATGCTCGCGGAGTGCCTTCTCGGTCGCCTTTCGCTGCGCTTCCAGCGCCCGCTCTTCCTCCCGAAGCCGTCGGTGGAGCTGCCGCTCCTGTTCTAAGAGCTCCTTCCTCTCCTCTTTTTGCAGGGCGAGCTTCTTGGTGAGGGCAATCAACTTCTTGTCCTCGGTCCGTGCGTCCGGTTTCTGGGCAACGGGAAGTTTCTTGGGGGGACGGACGTCGTTCCGCCCCGCGGCGGCTTGATGCTTCGAGATCCGAAGGGAAGTCGACTTTTCCTGAACAGCGGCACCGGATTGCTTCATCGGTCTAGAGGGAGCCGGATGAGGGGAAACCAGGGGCGTTGCGCTACTCTTCTTCTGGCGGAAGGCGCCCAGCGGAGGTTGGCCTTCCGCCGCGGGAAGAACCCGGTGGACGATAAAGACGCCGTCGAGCGACTCAAGCTTGTATCCGTTGGCCCGCGCTCCCGCCTTGGCCATCGAGAGGGGATCGACGTCGTAGAAGATCGAGTTGACCATTCCCTGAACCTCCGGAGTGGGAATATAGTTGGTGCCTGCACGCTGGGCCATGGCTTGGAGGAAGGCGTTGAGCGGCATTCCAAGAATGTGGTACGCCTTGGCCACCGCATCCTCCTCCGGTCTTTCCGACGGCCTCTCGAAAGAGGGGAAATTCGCCCTCTGCCCAGGGCGAAAATCGACGTCGAACTCCCTCGGAGGAGCGGGGACTCGCTTACGCCATTCCCCTGCTCCGTCCTGTCCCCGGGAGGGAAGAAGGGAAAGAGGAAGGAGACTCCCCACCGACAAAAGAAGCAAAGGAAGCGGTTTCATCGTCCGGAAGAAGAAGGATCGATAAAAATCTCGTTGGCCGGCGTTCCCGGCCCGCCGCTCGGACGAGGCCAGGGGACGCGAACCTCCGTCCCCTCCTCGTCCCGGAGAACGAGACAATGGCGATCGATCTGCGCCACTCGAGCTTTGCAAAGGCCGGAGGGTGTTCGAATCACGAGCTGCTCGCCTGGATGGTAGACCCTGCCGCCGACGATCACCTCTTGCCCCTCGAAGTATCCCCAAATCGGCAGGTAGGAAGCGAGGCTCGAAAGGGAGACCGGATGCTCCCCGCTCTGCGCCGACCCAGTTTCAAAAGCGCCGCTCGCCGGCAACCCAAAGGCATCGACTCCCCCCGGAGGAGGGAGAGCGACGCTTGCCGTCAGCGGGGAAGAGGGCGGCGCAGGGAGGCTTTGCACGACGCCTGCCGATCGCGCTCCGGGAAGATGGGCTTCCCCATCCGCCTGCGCGGCCGCATGGGTGACTTTGCCGATCTCCCATCCTGCTTTTCGGTTAGGGAAAAAGAGCAAGAAGAGGAGAAGACCGATGAACCCCGAAAGAACGAGGGTTGTCGCAGAGAGAGGTGGCTTTCCTCTCTTAGCTAGGGGCTGCTCCCCTTTCGTCTCCTTCGCGGGACCATTCGGGTTCATCGCGATTACCTCGCTGTCAGGGCCGCAAGCCGAGGTCGCTCGGCCGTGGGCTCAGGACCGATAGAGGGGGAGGGGAAGACGCGGGGGAGGCGACGATGCAAAGATTCGGGTGCGTGAGGCGACGGAAGACGATCTCGGTTCGTAAGCTCCCAACCCGGGTACCCCGAGGGCAGCCGAGGGAAATTCGAGTCGGAGCCAAATCGAGAAGTTCGCGGTCACAAAAGAGAAGAAACTCGACGGCCGCCTGCGAACGGCACTCCACTTCCATGAGGATTCCTTCCGGAGCTTGGCTCAGACCTACTAGGCGAAAGTCATCCCGCCGTCGCTGGAAGCGGCTCACGGCATCGACCAGCCGCCCCTCGGCGGCGCCGGCGGTGCTCGTCTCCCATTGCGTCAAGCGCCATCGCGCCGCTGCGATCTCCTGCGAGTGCTGTTGCAAAAAGCCCTGAGCCGCCTCGCTCTGCTGCCAGACGGCAACTCGCTTCTTCGCCTCTGCCGGAATCGATTGAGAGACCCGGACAAGAGCCATGCTGACCCCAAGACAGGCACCCAGAAAGAGCAGCGTCTTGCGACTCATCGCAGATCCTCCCAGCGCAGCAGCGCGATCAGGGTTGCCCGGAGCGGCTCCGCTCCATGAGAGTCCCCGCTGTCCAAGGAGTAGGGTATCTTCAACCCGGTCGGGTTGAGACGAATCTTTCGTCCCGTGCTCCTCTCGAAAGCCATACCGACCATCGCTCCAAAGGTCGCCATGGCTCCCATTCCGTCGCTGTCGAAACTGCGAATTTGGATCCGCACGCGGCCCCCTTGCGTTGAGGAGGGGGCGCTGATCTCCAGCGCGTCGACGAGAAGCGAGGGTACGGCGGAGAAGGCCACCGCCGCCACCATGGGAGCGAGCCGGGTTCGCGTCGCTAATTCTTTGTCGAGGAGATTTGCCCGGGAGAGAATCTCTTCCGCCTCGTGCCGCAAGCGAATCCACTGGGCTTCCTTGGCTCCAGCACGCCACCAGGCGGGAGTGGAGATCGCCGGCAGGGCCTGGACCACCCAGTAGAGAAGACTCGCCCCGACCATGGTCAAGCCTGCCCAGCGGCAGAGGCACTCGGTCGAGAAACCGAAGGTTCCCGTCAGAGGATGAGGAAGAGTTTGTCCTTTCGCTTTTCCGTTTGCGTCCGCGGTCGGTTCTTCCAGCGTTCTCAGGAGCAGGAGAGGGGTTCTTTTCCTGCTCTGAGCGGGTGCGTCGTGAGGAGAAGAGACCTCTTGGCCCTGCATTCGGGCGGATCGGGAAGCAGGACGCTCGCCTGCTAAGTCCTCTGGCGACGGACGCCTCGCTTCCTTTTCTTCGAAAACCTCTGGCGAAGCCGAAGTCGGAAGATCCGAGGAATCTCCCACGGACTGCGGAAGGCTTCGCGCCGGGTCTTGGGTCAAACTCCCGACCGGTTTTGCTACCGGAGAATGACCCTGCAACACTTCGCCTAAGGCCGAAGCGGGCTTGCTTGGCTCGTCTCGCTCCTTAGGCTCGTCCCGTCCCAAGGGAACTCCCGAGAGCGGCTCGGGAAGCGTCCTCTGCTGGTTCATGGTTCCTCTATCCTTCATAGGACGTCTAGAGCCCGGGAGAAGGCGACCCGCGGGGAACTCGCGCGTTGCTGAGGGTCGCCCAGTAGACTCCTTCCTCGTAGAGCACGTTTCCCGTCGCCGGCACAAAAGGGGACTTGGGATCGGTCCGAAGTCCATCGACCACGTAGCGGGTAGGGAGCGATTGGACAAAGATCCTCGCCGAGCGGAGTTCGGTCCCTGCCGGTAGGAGCCGCTTGCCGTGAAGGCGGAGCGGCTCGGTAAGGACAAAGCCGTACCGGGAAGGCTGGACCCGAACCGGCTGGGAGGAGAGCAACGGGTCGCTGGCGCGACACGGAACGTCAACCGCGCAGGCGGGCGCGAACGCAAGGCGAGCTCCGGATCCGCATCCGGCCTCGGCCAACGCAGCCGCCAGCAGGCAGAGAAGAGCGATTTGCGCCTTACCCATCACGTAACCACCGATCGTATTAGGACGACAGGGGAAGGCCGCCGCTACCCTATGCAAAAGGAGATGGCCCGCAAGAGAAACAGGGTGGAGCCGATCGATCGTCGTCCGGCGCTCTGGGAAAGGGGAATGGCCAGCTTCTCGGAAGCCGTGACTCTGTTGGCTCTCTCTTTCTCGATCGCGGGGAAGTGGGGCGACTTTCTCTTTCTGCTTCTTTATCCCGCTTGGTGTGGTCTCTGGGAGGCGAAGATCCGCTCCCGGCCCCTTCACTGGCTCTTAGGGTGGCGTCTTGCCCCCTTCGGCCGTTTTTCGTTCGGTCGGTCGCTGGCGCGCGGCCTTCTCCGCGTGCTCTTCCCCTTCCTGCACGTCGGTTGGCGCCGAGTCACCTTATTTGACCTCTGCACTCGGTGCCGATGGATCGTTTGCGCTCCCCTCAAAAACTCCTCTCCGCGCCTCCCGCGGCAAAAGCCGGTGGGTTACCGGTAGCGCGCCGGCAACGAACCAGACTCTCGCTCTCGTCACGCCAATCGCGCGACAGATCTGTTAGGTGAGCACGTCGGCTTCCGCCGTCCCCACTTTCTGACGGACGGCGAGGATCTGTTCTATCAGGGAGACTTCCTTTTGCCGAGCTTCGCGCGCCTGGGTCAATTCGGCCTCGGAAAGCCGATAGAAGTCGGACTGGCTCCCGAGACGGCTCTCCGCTCGCATACGGGTCACATCCTGGACGAGCTGATGGCGCGCCCTCTCCAGATCCTCGATCTTCGCTTCCCGCTGGAGCAGCGCCTCGGTTGCCCGGTTGTTTTCGATTCCGAGAGCAAGCGCCCGACCCTCGGTTTGCGCCAGTTTCTCCTCGAGAGCCTTCCACGCGGCTTCGACAGCATCCGCCTCGGGCGGCCATGGCGCGACACTCACGACACGATCCTTCTCCAGCAGGACCGCGGCTTCGCCCGGCATCCAATAGAGCCTCGGCGCCAGTCGGTGGATCGACTGCGCCGAAGTGCCCGGGAGCTGCAGAATCCCGCTATCCTCGCGAAGCGTGACGAGCACGCGGACGGGAGGCGGCGGCTCGTGCTCCCTGCCGGTCTCCCGCTCGGCACGAGAGCGCAATTGGAAAGCTGCCAGACCGAAGCCGGCAAGGAGGCAGAGTCCCGCTGCCAAACCGCCGAGTTGCTCCAAGGAGTAGGCGAGGGGAGAGTGGGGAGCGAAGAGACTGGCGCGGCCAAGCAGGAAGCTCCCTGCAAGCCAGCCGCCGACCACCCAACTTGCCCTTGGGCTCCGTGCAAGGAGAGCTCCATGCGGCCACCAGCGCCCGGCGACCAGAAACCGGAGAAAGATCAGGAGTCTGCCGGAGGGCATCGGCGGAGGCGGAACCCCGCGTAGAGCAAATAGCAGTCCCCCATACAGGATGAGCAGCAGACCGGCCTCCATCGCTCTTTCCTTGTGGTCTCTCCCTACTTGTGGCAAATCCAATACGCTTCCTGTGGACCGCTTGCGCAGAGACGCGTCCGCGAAGGCCATGGAGAAGCCCGAGTGGGGAGAGAAGCAGGGGAGAGAGCCGGAAGAAGAATCTCGATGCTTCCAATCAGAGGATAACAGAACGCATGCGCCAAAAGATTGGACACTATTTCATCGACACAGCCGGTGCGCTCCTTGTGGCCGTTGCCCTCGACCGCTTTGCTCCCGAACCGATCCATTCCTGGCTGCGGAACGGCTGGAGCATGACGGGGGACGCGATGGAAGCGGTGGTCCACTGGATCGGTCGGCTTTTTCATTAGGGGGGGCAGAGTCCGCTCAAGCCCTTACCGTCCCTCAGGAACCAGTTGCCTCTTGGGGAAGGGGAGGTCTGCTTTCGGGCGTAATAAGCGTGGGTGACATCCCGGTGCAACCTCAGTCGCGTCGCGTACAGGCGCGAAACCGGCTTTCTGAACGCACCGGCTCAGTGGTCGCCCGCATTCTTAAGGACCTCAAGTGATCGCCGAGCGGCAGGGGCGTGGAAGCGGGAAAAAACCGTCGCCGGACGAGACAACAGGGCAGCCGTGACGTCGCTGCTGAACAGGGCAATCAACGCTCATTTGGGAATCAAGTCAGGAAGTCGGAAGTCTCCGGATGCCGACGACAACGAAGACGCGTTAGCGGCCCTCGACATACTGGGCGATAGGTGTTGAGGTTCACATGATTACCTTCTAGCAAATCGCCGTCCGTTGCTGATCGGGAGTGCGGTGCTTCGGGAGGTTGTGGCAAGCTGGAAAGCCGAGGT
>NZ_CABFVA020000092.1 GCF_902143375.2 Methylacidimicrobium tartarophylax
GGGCGGCTTTTCCGACCGCCGCCATGATGGGGGAGAGGGAGGCGATTGCCCCGGATCGAAGGTAGTCGCCGTAGGAAAATCCTCCCGGAAGGACGACAGCGTCCACCGGAGGCAGATTCCGTTCGTCGTGCCAGATCACGATCCCCTCCTGGCCGAGAACTCGCTGCAGCACGAAAAGACAATCGCGGTCGCAGTTCGATCCCGGAAAGACGACGACACCCCATCTCATGGGAGACCTTCGATATGGAGCTCGAACTCCTCCACCACAGGGTTGGCCAGAAAATCTCGAGCGATCGTTTCCAGTTGGGAACGGATCTTCGCCTGATCTCCCTCGCCCGGGATCTCGATCTCGATCTCCTTCCCCACGCGGACTCTTTCGGCAGCGGCCAGACCGAAGTGGCCTAGGGCATGGCGGACCGCTTCTCCTTGCGGATCAAAAACGGTGCGCTTCGGCAAAATCAAGACGCGGGCTCGTATCATGGCAGTCGCAATCTACGGTTCCGGCGCCTCCAAGCCAACCCTTTTGAAGGTGTCGCCGACATGGCGGCAGTAGTTCTCCAGGGAGCAAACCCGGTCGATCTCCTCGGGGGGGAGCAGTTGGGCGATGCTCGGCGTTTCGCGGAGATAGGCGGGAAATGGCTCCTTTCCTCGCCAGCAACGCATCGCCGCTTCCTGGACAAGCTCGTAGGCATCCTTGCGCGGCAAGCCCTTCCGGACCAGAGCCAGAAGGACGCCTTCCGAAGCATAAAGGCCCTTGGATCGGGCGAGGTTTTCTGCCATCCGCTCGGGGTAGACCGACTGATCGGCCACCAGCCGGTCCAAGGTCACGAGCATATAATCGAGGAGCGTGGTCGCGTCGGGAAAAATTACGCGTTCGGCGGAGGAGTGCGAAATGTCGCGCTCATGCCAGAGCGGCACATTTTCCATGGCGGCCAGTGCGTAGCCCCGCAAAAGACGGGCAAGGCCGCAAAGCCGTTCGGAAAGGATCGGGTTCTTCTTGTGCGGCATGGCACTGCTTCCCTTCTGTCCCGCCGCAAAAGGTTCTTCGACCTCCAGAACCTCCGTTCTCTGCAGGTGGCGAAATTCGATGGCCCACCGCTCGACGCTGCTGCCGATCAGGGCGAGTGTCGAGGCGAGATGGGCATGCCGGTCCCGCTGGATGATCTGGTTGGAAGCGGGGGCGGGCGAAAGCCCGAGCTTTCGGCACACCTCCTCTTCCACTGCGGGGTCGAGATGCGCATAGGTACCGACCGCACCGGAGAGCTTCCCGACCGAAATCTGCTCCCGGGCGGCCAGAAGCCGTTCGGTCGCACGGCCGAACTCATCGTACATCAAGGCCAACTTCAGTCCGTAGGTGACCGGCTCCGCATGGACGCCATGCGTACGGCCGATCATCGGCACGAAGGCATACCGGCGTGCTTGCTCTCCGATCGTGATGCGGAGGGCGAGCAGGTCTTGGTGGAGAAGATCGCAGGCTGCGCGAAGCTGGAGTGCGAGCGAAGTGTCGAGCACATCCGAGGAAGTGAGGCCGTGGTGAAGCCAGCGGCCCGCAGGCCCTGCGTGAGAGGCGATTTCCTCCAAAAAGGCGAGGATCTCGTGCTGGGTCTTTTCCTCCCGCTTCTGAACCTCGGCGAGGGAGAAGTGGACCCGTCGGCGAATCTGGGCCGCTTCTTCGGCCGGAACGCGGCCAATCCGCGCCATTGCTTCGACGGCAAGGAGCTCGATTTCCAACCAGAGTTCCAGGCGGCGCGCTTCGCGCCAGATGGCCCGCATGGGCTCTCGACTATATCGTGCCAGCATTCCTTCCTCCGTACGGACTTCCCCGGGAAAAAACAAGCGGAGTTCGCCTAACCTGCATATCTCACAAGCGATCTCCTGCGGCTTGCGAAATGGACCTGTCTGCTTCGTTGCGCCTTGGTT
>NZ_CABFVA020000093.1 GCF_902143375.2 Methylacidimicrobium tartarophylax
CGCCTCTATCGGCTGGAGGGATCGAGCAGGTCCCGCAGCTTGTCTCCGAGGGCGTTCAACGCCCAGAGAGTCCAGGCCAGCATTCCGCTAGGGAAGACCAGGAGCCACCATGCCGTCCGGATCGGGTTGATGGCCTGGGCGCCATCGGCCAAGAGAGTGCCTAGGCTTGCGGAAGGCGGCTCGACTCCCAAGCCTAAAAAGCTCAAGAACGATTCGGCGAGGATGACGGTTGGGACGGTCAAGGTCAGGTAGACCGCCACGATTCCCAAGAGGTGGGGCAAGATATGGTAGCGGAGGATTCCGAAAGGCGATCTTCCGAGAACGCGCGCCGCTTGGACGAAAAGCGCCTCTTTGAGGACGAGGACGCGACTCCGGACCACGCGGGCCATGGTGAGCCATTCGACGAAGCCCAGAGCCAGGAAGAGGAGGAAGATTCGGCTATAGGGGAGCAGGCTCGTGAGTTGCCAGGCGATCAATGTCTTGCGCAGGGGAGCCTCCAACAGGGCGATCAGGACGATGACAAAGATGAGGGTCGGCAGCGAATAGAGAAGGTCGACCAGTTGCATGAGCAGTCGGTCGACCTTTCCTCCCGCGTATCCCGCAAAAGCACCGTAGGCGGACCCGATCAAGAGGCTCACGAGCGCGCCGAAAAATCCGACCAGAAACGAGATCCGTGCGCCGCAAAGCAGACGCGTCAAAAGATCTCTCCCGTGAATGTCTGTCCCCATCCAGTGACTCGGGCTCGGGCATGCCAAGGATTGATCGCTGATCTCTCCCGTTGAATAGTGGGAGAGAAGAGGGCCGAAGATCGCCGCCAGGAGAAAAAAGGCGAGAGAAGCAGCCGCGAGGGCGGTCCACCCATCGAGCCTCCGCCCGGGGAGTCTGACGCTTGGTTTCACGAAAGTTGCAGCCTCTTGTCGAGCCATGCGGAAAGGAGGTCGGCCAACAGATTGAAGGCGATCAGGAGAGCGCTGTAGACGAGCGTTACCCCGGCTACTAAGAAAACGTCGCGGCTCAAGACGCCTTCGACGAAGAAAGATCCCATTCCATGAATGCCAAAGATTTCCTCGACGACGAGGGAGCCGGTCAAGAGGTTGGCGGCGAGGGGCCCTGCATAGGCGACGATCGGTAGGGAGGCGGGCTTCAGCCCGTGGAGGAAGAGGATGGTCAGAGGGGCCAGCCCTTTTGCTCGGGCCGTTCGGATATAGTCCATCGGCAGGATTTCCAGCATGCTTGCCCTGGTCAGTCTTGCGACCACTGCTGCATACGGCAGGGCGAGGGAACTCGCCGGGAGAATGAGTTCGCGGAAGCTCCCCCAGCCGCCGGGGGGGAGCAGCCTGATTTCCAGGGAAAAGAGGAGCACGGCCAGAGGGGCTAGCACAAAGCTCGGAATCGAGATGCCGCCCAGGCAGAGTATTTGGACGAGACGATCGGCCGTCCGGTTGTGCCGTATCGCGGCCCACACTCCGGCGGAGATGCCGAATCCCAGGGCAAGACAAAAGGCGCTACCCCCGAGCACCAGGGAGACAGGAAGCGTCTGGGCGATGATCTCGTTGACGGTGCGATTCCGATACCTCGTCGAAAGACGGAGATCCCCGTGAAGAACATCGGAAACATAGCTGGCATACTGTTCCCATAGCGAGCCGCTCAGCTTGTATTTCGCTTCCAGTTGGCGAAGGATTTCGGGAGGGATGGCTCGCTCTCCGGCAAACGGGCTTCCGGGAGCTAGGCGGACAAGAAAAAAGGTGATCGTGATCACCCCCAAGAGCACCGGGAGAGCTCCAATCAAGCGGCGAACAAGAAAGGTGAGCATCAGCGATCCACCAGGGCCGTCCTCGCGTCGAAAACGCCCGCTCCGTGCGAATTCGGACCAGGAAAGGAGTCACTTCTCTGCTGAAGTGACATTCGCGTTCCAAGCCAAGGATGGTCCATCCATGGATGGATACTAAGGCGTTCCTCCATCTTTTTGCAGGCTAGGGAACCGGGCGACCCGGTTTCGGCGGATGACGAAAATAGAATTCTCGGAAGGGATGCTCATCGAGCAGGTTGGCCGCGATGCCTCCAAGGCGGGATCCGTCATAGAGCATGATTCCAGAGTAAAAGTAGATGGGAAGGATGGGAAGTTCCTCTTTTACAAGAATTGCCTCTGCTTTGTGCAGCAAGGCGAAACGCTCCTCGGGAGCGAGGGTGACTGTCGCTTCGGCCAGGAGCTTTTCGTATCGATCGCTCGACCAGCCCGTGTTGTTGTTCCCGCTATTGCGAAGAAAGCAGCCGAGGAAGGTGAAGGGATCCTCGTAATCCCCCACCCAACTGGATCGCGCGACCTCGTAGGAGAGGGATTGGACGGAGTTAAGATAGACCTTCCACTCCTGATTGCGGAGGCTCACCGAGATTCCCAGAATTCGTTGCCAAAGGGCTTGAATCTCCGTGGCGACCTGTTCGTTCTGCTCGCTGGAGTTGTAAAGCAGGGTAAATGGAGGAAATCCGCGGCCGCCGGGAAAGCCGGCCTGGGCAAGGAGGGCTTGGGCCCGAGCCGGATCGAAGGCCAAACCATCCGGTGGGGTATAACCGGGAATTCCGGGAGGAGTCAAAGAATGGGCTGGGAGTTCTCCGCCCCGGGTGATCGTGCGGATGAGGCGGGCGCGGTCGATGGCCAGGGAAAGCGCCTGCCGGACCCGCGGATCGTTGAGAGGCGGAGCGGTCACGTTGATCCGGTAAAAATAGGTAGCCAGGAAAGGAGCAGAATGAAAATAGGGCTGATTTCGCAGTTCGGAAAGGAAGAAGGTTGGAATGAGGCCCTTGTCGAGGACAAGGTCGGCGTTTCCGCTCGCGAAGAGGTTAAACGCCGCCGAAGCGCGAGTCACGGCCAGTGCTTCGATCCAGGGGATCCGGACCGTGTCCGCGCGCCAGTATCGGGGATTTTTCCGGAGGATGATGCGATCATTGATCATCCATGATTCGAGCAGGTAGGGACCGTTACCGATGAGGTTGCCCGGCTTGATCCAGTTTTCTCCCTGTTTTTGTATCGCGGCCAGTGGAACTGGGCAAAAGATGGGTTGAGCGCAGAGGGAGGGGAAAAACGGGGTAGGGCCGATCAGTCGGACTTCCAGTGTCCGAGAATCGATCGCGTGCACGCCGACTTGGGAAAAATCTCGAAGACGCCCCCTGTTGTAGGCTTCGGCATTTTCGATAAAATAGAAAAGATCCGCGTATTTGGCAGCCATTTGCGGATCGAGCGCCCGCCGCCACGATGCGGCGAAATCCTGCGCGGTCAGCGGGCTCCCATCGCTCCAGGAGCTCGGGCGGAGAGTAAACCGGTAGATCCGCCCATCCGGGGAAGTCGTCCACTCTTGTGCGATTCCCGGGACGATCCGCCCTTCCTTGTCCTCTGTCGTGAGCCCTTCAAAAACGGCTTTGCAAATGCGCCCTTCGGGTTGCCCCGTGATCACATGGGGGTCGAGGCTTTCCGGCTCGGGCCCGTTGATCAGCACGAGGCGATCGGACCTCGGCGGTTTACTGCAGTTCGCCAGGATGACGAAGAAGAGTCCGCAAACGAGAGTTCGAAGGCAGCGCGAACCCATCGCCTCGGGTTATTTTACCTGCTTCTGCGTTGCGGCCGAAGTAGCGGGGGCGGAGGTGGACGTGGCGGGATGACGTAATTTCTCTTGGATCGTTCCATGATCGGAAGCAAGCCGACCGGAAAGAAAAGAGAGAATCACCGCCAAGCCGAAAAAGAGGGCCGCCAGCCATGCCGTTCCTTTGACGAGAATGCTCGAGGTTTGTGCTCCGAAGAGAGAATCGGTGACGCCACCGCCGAATGCAGCTCCCAACCCCTCTTGCTTGCTTCGCTGCATCAGGATGAGAAGGACGAGCAAGACCGCCACCAGCGCATACCCCACGGCGAGAACATCGAAGAGAATCCGTACCATTTCGGGCCTATTGTACAGAAAGGAGAATGGAGGTAAAGCTTCGGGCATTCAAGCTCGCGCCTCCCACGAGCAGCCCGTCTACGTCGGGCTGGCTTAAAAGCTCGCGGGCATTCTGAGGGGTCACGCTCCCCCCATACTGAATGCACATTCGAGCTGCGACGGCGGTCCCGTGCAGCCTCTCGATCTCTTTACGCAGCAAGGCGTGTGCCTCTTGCGCCTGCTCGGGCCTGGCATTTCGTCCGGTGCCAATGGCCCATATCGGCTCGTAGGCAAGGACGATGGCGGAGAGCACATCGACCGGAAGGCCGTGAAGAACTCCTTGAATTTGGGAACGGAGATGTGCGGGCCATCGGCCCGATTCCCGATCGGGAAGCTCCTCTCCGACGCAGAAGATCGGCCGCAATCCCGCAGCGACTGCGGCAAGCAGCTTTTCGCGAAGGAAAGCATCCGTTTCCCCAAAGTAGCGGCGGCGCTCGGAATGGCCGACAATGACAAATCGGCAGCCGGCCTCGCGGAGCATGGCGGCCGAAATCTCTCCGGTAAATGCTCCTTGGAGCGCGGGATGGAGATTTTGCGCCCCAAGCTGGATCCTGGGAGAGGAGTGCAAGAGTTTCGCCACGCTGGTCAGCGCGGTGAACGGAGGGCAAAGGATGACCTCGCAGCCTGAGAAGCCCGCCAACTCTTTCGTGAGCTCCTCGACGAGGGAGACGGCCTCGGCAACCGTTTTGTTCATCTTCCAGTTGCCGGCGACGATTTTTGTACGCGCCGTCACACCGGGAGAAGAGCTTTGTTGGAACCTTGGGCGGAGGAAGAAGCCGCGTTCTGGTTTTCCTCCTTCTCGACTTTGTCAGGGATCACGGAGACTCCCGGAAGCGGTTTGCCCTCGAGAAACTCAAGAGAAGCACCGCCTCCCGTGGAGATGAAGGTGATCCGGTCCGCGAGCCCGGACCGATGAAGTGCCTTCACCGAATCCCCTCCGCCCACGATGCTTACGGCATCCCGATTTTCCGCGACCATTTCGGCTACGGCGAATGTTCCCTTATCGCAGCCGCGAATCTCGAAAACTCCCATCGGGCCGTTCCAGAAAATCGTCCGCGCCCCGGCAATCTTTTTCCGCATGGCGGCGATCGTAGCAGGTCCGATGTCGACTCCTAGCCAGCTTGCCGGAATCTCTTCCTCCGGTCTCGTGTAGCGTCCCGGTGAGGTTTGGTGATTTTCGAAATCGATCTCTTCGACAATATAGCTGTCCACCGGCAGCAGGAGATCGACGCCTCGGGCTGCCGCTTTTTCCAGTGCCTCCCGGGCTAACTCCACCCGGTCCGGCTCAACCAGCGATTTTCCAACGGACTTGCCCTGCGCTAAGTAGAAGGTGTAAGCCATCGCGCCACCGATGAGGATGGCGTCGGCCTTGCCGAGGAGACGGTCGATCACGCGGATCTTGTCGGAGACTTTCGCCCCTCCCAGAATCACCACAAAGGGGCGTGCCGGGTCTTTCAACTCTTCTCCAAGAAAGTGGAGTTCCTTTTCGATGAGGAAGCCGATGGCTCGCTCCCCCATGCAATGGGCGACTCCCTCGGTCGAGGCATGGGCGCGGTGAACCGTTCCAAAGGCATCGTTGACATAGACCTCTCCGAGCCGGGCAAGCTGCTGGCTAAAGGATGGATCATTCTTTTCTTCTTCGGGATGAAAACGGAGGTTTTCCAGCAGGAGGACATCCCCGTCCTGAAGCGAATTCACGGAATTTTCCGCCCCCGAGCCGATGCAATCGTTTGCGAAGGAGACCCGCTTTTGCATCAAGTAACTCAGGCGGTCGGCTACGGGGCGAAGGCTCAGTTTCGGATTCGCCTTCCCCTTGGGACGGCCCAAATGGCTCATCAGCACGACACGTGCACCACGCTTCACAAGGTTCTGAACGGTCGGCAGGCTGGCTCGAATCCGGGTATCGTCGGTGATCCTTGCGTCCCCGTCGACGTATTCGACCGGAACATTGTAATCGACCCGTACGAGCACCCGTTTCCCTCGCACGTCCACATCGAGGATTGTCCGCTTCGTCATGCCTTTCTTGCCTCCGTTAAGGGTGAATACTCTTTTTTGATCGCTCCGCCGTCCGGCTTATTTCGATCGGAGGAGATGTTGCACGAGGTCAACGCAACGATTAGCGTAACCCCATTCATTATCATACCACGAGATCAACTTGAAGAAATTGCCGCTGAGACCGATCCCGGCCCCGGCATCGAAGATGCTCGAACGGGAATCCTTGAGAAAGTCCCGCGAAACGACCGGGTCTTCCGTGTAGCCAAGGATATCCTTCAGATAGGTCTCGCTTGCCCTCTTCATCGCCGCACAAATTTCCGGATAGCTCGTCGTCTTGGTCGTCCGCACGGTAAGGTCGACTACGGAAACGGTGGGGGTCGGAACCCGGAACGACATTCCGGTGAGTTTTCCTTTCACTTCCGGCAACACGAGCGCGGTTGCCTTGGCAGCGCCCGTGCTTGCCGGAATGATGTTGCCCTCGATCGCCCGCCCGCCCCGCCAGTCTTTTCGGGAAGGTCCATCCTGGACCTTCTGGCTTGCGGTGACGCTGTGCACCGTGGTCATGAGTCCTTCCTCGATGCCGAAACCTTCCTTGAGCAAGACATGGACCACTGGAGTCAGGCAGTTGGTCGTGCAGCTCGCATTCGAAATGATCGAGTGCCGGCTCCGGTCGATCTCTTCATGATTGACGCCGAAGACCACGGTAATATCGGCATCTTTACCGGGTGCGGTGATGACCACGGTTTTGGCTCCGGCCTTGAGGTGGCCTCGCGCCTTGTCAGCACTCGTGAAAAGGCCGGTGGATTCGAGCACGAGATCGACGCTCAGATCAGCCCAGGGCATGGCCGCTGGGCCTTCCTTTACTTCCAAGCAGCGAATCTCGTGCTTGCCGATTCGCAGAAGATCGTCCTTAGCGAGGCTCGGATTGGATTTGGCCGACTCGATCGGGTAGGGAAAACCGCCATAGTTGCTGTCGTAACGAAGCAGATAGGCGAGATTGTCGGCAGGAACGAGATCGTTGACCGCAATCACCGGAATCTCCTCCAGCAACTTTCGCTCCGCGATGATACGACAAATGAGCCGCCCGATGCGTCCAAACCCATTAATTGCAATTCTTGCCATGACGTTTCTCCGGAGAAGTTAGGATGTTCTTGCGCTCATTCGAATGAATCTTATCGTTTAGCGTAGAAGCCGAATATGCTCGCGTCAACGGCAAAAGACGTAACTACATCAGAATCCGGCTTCTCATTTTGGGGGGGTGCCTTTCTTGAAGAGAATGGAGGAAAATGCAACCGTAAAATGGGCGCGAATTTCTATCCGGAAGCGAAAAAGGTGCATGCTCTTCTTTTCTTGCTTCTGCTAGGGACCCATTTCCTTCTTTACGGAAGAGTATGTGAAGCCGCACCGGGAGGCGCTATGGAACAGGGAACGTTCGTTTTTTTAGATGAGTGGGGCCGGCCGAGCGCTCCAACAAAGGGGGCCTACATCCGGATGAGAAACGAGCAGTGGCGTTACCTGCTGGGCGAAACAACCTATGCGATCACGCGGGAAGCGGGAACGGAGCCGCCGTTCTGCGGGCGCTTCGCGGCTGGGAAAGAAGAAGGGTTCTACTTGTGTGGGGATTGCGGCCTGCCCCTCTTTTCCTCGACGGCGAAGTATGTTTCGGGAACGGGCTGGCCGAGCTTTTTTGCTCCGTTTGCTCCCCAGAACATTCGGCAGTCGGAAGACAGAAGTCACGGGATGGTCCGAGAGGAAATCCTCTGTGCGCGTTGTGGAGCTCACTTGGGACATCTCTTCCCTGACGGGCCTCCTCCGACCGGCCTCCGTTATTGCATCAATTCCGGGGCGCTTGTCTTCGTGCCCGAACGTCTCCTGCAGGGAAAGGGGAAGGACGGAAATCCATTGGAGCGCGCGGTCTTCGCGGGAGGTTGCTATTGGGGGTTGGAGCAAAAGTTCGAGAAGGAGAGGGGCGTGAAAGCGGCATTCGCCGGCTACTCCGGCGGAACGGTTCCGTTCCCGACCTATCAGGAGGTATGCGCCGGGCGGACGGGGCACGCGGAAGCGGTGCTCGTCCTCTTCGATCCCCGGGAGGTTTCCTACGAAGAGCTTTTGGCCAAGTTTTGGGATTTCCATGATCCGACGACTCTGAATCGGCAGGGCCCGGATATCGGATCCCAGTACCGCTCGGGGATCTTTGTCTATGACGAGGCCCAGCGTAAGGCTGCCGAACGCTCGCGCCAGTCTTTAGCGGAGAGTGGGAGGTTTCGCGCGCCGATCGTGACGGAAATCGCTCCGGAAAAGGGCTTTTTTTTCGCCGAGGAGTATCAACAGCGATACAACGAAAAGCACGGGCTCTCGGGAGGCTGTGGGCGCATCCCTTGAGGTCCCGGCTCCCCTGCAACGGGGCCGATGCGGCTTGAGGATGGCGGGTCTCCTTTCCCCGGTGTTGGATGCGGTGACGCGGAAGAAAGGGTGCTGCGTCCTGTTCGCTCAGCAAGGATGGGAAATGCCGATGGGGGTTCTATGCCGCTCGCCGCTGCTGTCGACCTAGGATCCAACAGTTTCCATCTGCTCGTCATCCAGGAGGAGAAAGGGCAATTCCGGCCTATCGATCGGTTGAAAGAGCCGGTACGCTTAGCCGCGGGACTCGACGCTGCTGGGACCTTAAGCCGAGACGCCATGGATCGCGCCTTGCGATGTCTGGAGCGGTTCGGGCAGAGGTTAAAGCCGATTCCGCCATCGCGGGTGCGAGTCGCAGGAACCAATACCTTACGGAAGGCGCGGAACGCCGAAGAATTCATTCGGAAGGCCGAAAAGGCCCTCGGCCATTCGATCGACGTCATTTCCGGCCATGAGGAGGCGCGTTTGATCTACTTGGGTGTTGCCCATGGCACCGAGGAGGACGGGCGATTGCGCTTGGTGGTGGACATCGGAGGAGGCAGTACGGAACTCATTCTGGGCAGGGGGCTGATACCGGAACGGATGGAAAGCCTGTTCATGGGTTGCGTCAGCATGAGCGGGGCCCACTTTGCCGACGGGGCGATCAGCCCCTCTCGTATGCGTCGGGCGGAACTGGAAGCTCTTCGTGAATTGGAGCCGATTGCAGCGACTTACCGGTCCGCAGGATGGGGAAGGGCCATCGGCTCCTCCGGAACGATTCTCGGCATTTTTGGCGTTGTTCAGGCAGAAGGATGGTCGACGCACGGCATCACGGCCGCTGCGCTTAAGAAGATCGAGAAGGCTCTGGTGGAAGCGGGCAGGGTGGACAAGCTCCCCTTTGGGGGTCTCGATGAAGAGAGGAAGCTCGTTCTCCCCGGGGGGGTAGCCATCCTCGTTGCGCTTTTCCAGGCTCTCGGCATCGGTGTGCTGGAAGTTTCGCACAGCGCTCTCCGGGAAGGTCTGCTTTACGATCTCTTGGGCAGGAACTCGGAGGCCGATTCCCGGGAGACGACGGTGCGGAACCTAGCCGAGCAATTCCGCATCGATGCGCAGCAAGCCCATCGCGTGCAAAAGCTGGCTTTGAATCTCTTTGAGCAGGTAGCCGCGATCTGTCGATTCACGAAAGAAGACCGCCATTTTTTGTCCTGGGCAGCCCTTCTCCATGAAATTGGGCTCTTTATCGCTTATTCCCAATATCATAAGCATGGTGCCTATATTCTGAGTCACATCGACATGCCGGGCTTTTCCCTCGGGGATCAGCAACGACTGGCCTTTCTGGTCCGGAGCCATCGCCGAAAGTATCCGGGGCAAGAGCTTCTTCTGCTTCGGGAGGCGGATCGGAATTCGACGTTTTGCTTGAGCATCCTGTTACGGATTGCGATCGTTTTGGCGCGGAGTCGGCAAGATCCTCTTCTCTTGGAGATCGGGATGGAGGGAGGAGAACGCCGTTGGAAGCTTCGGTTCCCGCCGAACTGGCTGACGGAGCACCCGCTGACGAAGGCCGACTTGGAAGCCGAAGCAGCTTACCTGGAGCCGCAGGGATTCCGATTACGCTTCGACTGAAGGCTTGGCAATCTCTGCCGTCCACCACCCGAGGTATCGCTCTTCGACCTGCTCTGGAGAGAGGGCGACGATCTCCGGACACTCATAGCTATGAGTGTTTCGGACAACGGCTTGCAATTCATCCCATCGCTCTTTTGCACTCTTCACCAGCAAAAGGACTTCGTCGGCCTCTTCCCGCTTGCCGCGCCACCAGTAAAAGGAGCGGACTCCGGGCAGGAGGTTGACGCAAGACGCCGCTCGGGCCTCCAAGAGGGCCCGAGCGAGCCGTGCTCCCTCCTCGGAGGACGAGGCGGTGATGAGAACCAAAAGCGGCTTCATGGAGTAACCTCCTCTTGGTCTTCGTCGGTCGGTCGTTCAATCCATCCTCCCCCAAGCAAGAGATCATCGACGTAGCAGACGGCTGCCTGGCCTGGAGCGACACCCGCTTGAGGTGACTCGAAATCCAGTCGAGCTCGCTGCTCGGAAAGGACGGTGAGCCGAGCCGGGGAGGGGGGGTAGTTGTATCTCACCTTGACGGTTACCGAAAGGGGTGTCGGCGGCGGCTGCTGCTGCCAGTTCGTCTCGCTTAAGAAACAGTGCGTCTGGTGGAGGGCCTCCCACGGGCCGACGACGATGCGTTGCTGCGCGGGATCAATCGTGAGCACGTAGAGGGGTTCCCCTTGGCCTCCGGGAATTCCGCGCCGCTGACCGACGGTGTAAAATTCGATTCCCCGATGACGGCCGAGGGACCGACCGGAGAGGTCGACGATCTGTCCGACGTCGTTCTTTCCCTCGCCGATCCGTTTCGTCAAAAAAGCTCCGTACTGGTTGCCCGGAACGAAGCAGATCCCTTGGCTCTCTTCTTTGTCCCAGACCGATAGGCCCGCCTTCCGGGCAATGTTTCGCACCTCCTCTTTGGTGTAGTCGCCAAGAGGGGTCAGCATCCGATCCAGGGTCTTTCGCTCGAGGCGGAAGAGGAAATAGGTCTGGTCCTTCCGTTCCTCTTTGGGCCGTTTCAGCAGGACGCCTCCCGCTGTGTGTTCGATCCGGGCGTAGTGGCCGGTGGCCACATATTCCGCGCCCCACGCCTTCGCTTTTTGCGGAAGCCGGCCGAACTTCATCTTTTCGTTGCAGAGCACACACGGGTTGGGAGTACGCCCTCCCTGGTATGCTTTCACAAAGGGTAAGATTACTTCCTCTTCGAATGCTTCGGCCTCATCGAGGACGAAGTAGGGAATTCCCAACCGATGAGCGACGAGGCGTGCATCGGAGATCGACTGGGGCCCGCAGCATTTTTCCTGAGAATGAGAAATGCATGAGTCGGACCAGACCTTGAGGGTAACGCCGATCACCTCGTATCCTTGTTGTTGAAGAAGATAAGCGGCAACCGAGGAGTCGACTCCCCCGCTCATTCCTACGACGACTCTGGTCTTGGTCGACATTCTCTCTTCCCTGGGTTGGCGGTCCGACGAATCCGCAGAGGTCCAGCGTTCTTATCCGGTTGGGGTCGCGAAGCCGGACGATTTGTCTCAGGCTGCTTCTCGTTCGGAGCGGCGGCGAAGGATGGGCAGACGCTTCCCTTCTACGACGGGGCGGCTGATGATGACTTCTTCCAGGTCGGTTCGGGAGGGCAGATCATACATGACTTCCAGCATGATCTTTTCCAGCGCGGCGCGAAGGCCGCGCGCACCCGTCCCCTTCCGGATGGCCTCTTGGGCGAGCAGCCGCAGGGCGTCTTTGGTCAGGGAGAGCTTCACCTGGTCCATCGCCAACAGTTTCGCGTACTGTTTGACCAGTGCATTCTTTGGCTCTGTGAGAACGCAGACGAGCTCTTCCTCGCTCAATGCCTGCAGCCAGGAAACAATCGGCAGTCGGCCGACAAATTCCGGGATCATTCCGTACTGGATGAGATCTTCCGGCTCGATCTCCACCTCGGCGGCTTCGGTCTGCTCGACCTGAGGCGGCCCGGAAAAGCCGAGGCGGCCGTTGCCGCGGCGGCGAGCAACCATCTTATCGAGACCGACGAAGGCTCCTCCGCAGATGAATAGGATATGTTGTGTGTTCACGCGGATGCATTCCTGCTGGGGATGCTTCCTTCCGCCCTGGGGTGGCACATGGCAGACCGTGCCCTCGAGCATCTTGAGCATGGCCTGCTGCACGCCTTCGCCGGACACGTCACGAGTGATCGACGGACTCTCGCTCTTTCGAGCGATCTTATCGATCTCGTCGAGATAGACGATGCCCATCTCCGCCCGTTTCACATCAAAATTTGCGTTCTGGAGCAGTCGGAGAAGGACGCTTTCGACATCCTCGCCTACGTAGCCGGCTTCCGTGAGGGATGTCGCATCGGCCAGGCAAAAGGGAACATCGAGCATTCGAGCAAGGGTGCGGGCCAAAAGGGTCTTGCCCGACCCGGTCGGCCCAACGAGCAGGATGTTGCTCTTTTCGATCTCTACGTCGGGGTGCTTATCTAGGCGGTTTCCCTCTCCTGTACCGCTTCCCAGCGTCGTGAGCCGCTTGTAATGATTATGGACGGCGACCGAGAGAACCTTCTTCGCCCGTCGCTGACCGATCACATATCGATCCAGAAATCGATGAATCTCCGTTGGCTTCGGAATCGCCATCGCCCCAACGGAAGGGGCATCCCCTTTTCCCTCCCGCTCGAGAATGTCTTTGCAGACATTGATGCAGCTATCACAGATGTAGACGCCCGGCCCCGAAATCAGCTTGCGAACCTCCGCATGGCTTCTTCCGCAAAAAGAGCACATGGTTACCTGAACGGGGCGCGCCATGGATGACTCCTACGCGATGGTCGGCTCGGGTACTTGTGGGATGGTGACTTTGGTTTTTACCACTTCGTCGACGATCCCGTACTCCTTCGCTTCGTCGGCCGACATGAAGAAATCTCGATCGGTGTCCTTTACCAGCCTCTCCAGGGGCTGGCCGGTATGCATCGCCAAGATCTGATTGAGTTGACGTTTGGTCCGCAGAATTTCCTTGGCCTGAATGCTGATGTCCGAAGCTTGTCCTTGGGCTCCTCCCAGCGGTTGATGAATCATGATCCGGGCATTGGGCAAGGCAAAGCGTTTGCCTTTGCTTCCCGCAGCTAAAAGAACGGCTGCCATGCTTGCCGCCTGGCCGATGCAATAGGTGGCGACATCGCAACTGATGAACTGGAGCGTGTCGTAGATCGCCATGCCGGCGGTGACGTATCCGCCGGGAGAATGGATGTAGATGCTCACATCCTTCTTTGGGTCTTCCATTTGGAGGAAAAGCAGCTGCGCAATGACGACGTTGGCAATCATGTCGTCGATGGGAACGCCCAAGAAGATGATGCGATCTTTCAGTAGCCGGGAATAGACGTCGTATCGACGCTCTTCTCGGCCAATCTGCTCAATGACGGACGGAATGATCTGTGCGGTGAACCGTTGCTCTGTCATACGGAGGCAACCTTGGCTTTTTCGATGAGGAAGTCCATTACTTTCTCCAGCAAGATCTGTCTTTTTAGGGCCTCTAAGCTTTCGCGCGGGACTCGCTGGATGAATTGCCGTGGAGGGAGATTCTGGCGATGCGCGAGCGAAGCAACCGCTCGGGAGAACTCCTCGTCGCTGACCGTAACCGATTCGTTCTTCGCAATCCGGTCGATGAGAAATCGGAGTTTGACCCGTTGAGCGCCCAGCCGTCGAGCGTTCGAGAAGATTTCCCCTTTCTTCTCCTCGAGCACGGCCAGGGGAATGCCGCGTTCCTGATTTTCCGCAACGACTTCTCGAACGGCGTTTGCCGTTTCTTCTTCGACCAGCGACTCCGGCAGCGGGAACTCCACCGATCCGAGGAGGGAATTCAGAATATGATTGCTCTGTTCGCGCCGCGCGCCCCGCTTTTTCTCCGTTTCCACCGCGGATTGCACCATGGAAAGGAGTCCGGACTGATCGGTCCCGGCAATCTCTTTGGCGAGGTCATCGGATAGAGAAGGAATATGGCGTTCCTTGAGCGCCGAAAGGGTGATGGAATACTCTGCGGTCTTTCCGCGCAGAGGCTCAAAAAACCAGTCTTCCGGAAAGCGAACAGAAATCTGTCGGGTCTGCCCAATCTCCATTCCGAGGACTCCTTCCGTGAACCCGGGAACGAAGACGCCCGGCTTCACCAGGAGCCACTGGTCTTCGGCCCCCGCCAGAATGCCTGCGGCGGGGAGAACGTCTTTCATGCGCTGGCCATCGATGGTCGCTTCGTACCGAAGAACCGCATAGTCGCCTTCGGACAACGGGCGAGCCGGCACGTCGGTAAACGTGGCACGTGCTTCCAGGAGCTTGTCGACCGCCTGACCCACTTCCTCCTTGCTCACCTCGGTTTCCGTTCGAGGAAGGGCTGTTGCCGAGTAATCGGGCAGGGTAAAGGCGGGAGCGCAATCGACCAGAACCGCAAAGGAAAAGGAAAGCCCGCTTAGATAGCGTGCGTCCTCGGTTCCTAGCGCCCGGACTACGTCGATCTGCTGCTTTTGAATGGCTTCTCGAAGACCACGGGTCACGAGCATCTTCTGCAGCTCTTCGTCGATCTCCTTCTGAAACTGTTTCTCGACCAGCGGAATGGGAGCTTTCCCTGGCCGGTAACCCGGCAGCCGCGCGATTTGGGTGAAGCGCCCAACCACTTCCTTCCGGACTTGGGTGACCTCGTCGGCGGAAACCTCGATGCGGAGTCGCTTCCGGCAGGGGGTTAGCTCCTCGATCTGAACCGTTACCATGTTGGCTTTCTTGTAAAAAGGTTGAGTTTATCCCTTGGGCACCCTCGAATCAAGCGTCGGAAGGCGTGGGGAGCGCGGAGAGATAGCGTTCCGCATCCAGGGCGGCCATGCAGCCCATTCCCGCCGCCGTCACCGCTTGCCGATAGGTGAAATCGACGCAGTCCCCTGCCGCAAATACTCCGGGCTGGCTCGTCCGGGAGCCGTCGTGAACGCGGATATAGCCGTGTTCGTCCAGGTCGATCTGCCCCTGAAAACACTCGGTGCTGGGTTGGTGTCCAATGGCGACGAAAAGGGCCGCGCAAGAGAGCGAACTCTCCTTGCCCGCGTGCAGATCACGGAGACTTAAACCCGTGAGTTTGCCCTCGTCACATCCCACCACCTCGGTGACCACGGTGTTCCACACCGGTCGGATCTTGGGGTCGCTCAGAACGCGATTGGCCATGATCGGAGAGGCGCGCAATCGATCCCGCCGGTGGATTAAGTAGACTTCAGAGGCGAAACGGGTCAAGTAGAGAGCTTCCTCGCAGGCGGAATCGCCTCCGCCCACGACCACCATGGCTTGATTGCGAAACGCGGGAAGGGCACCGTCGCAGGTCGCGCAATAGCTGACTCCTCGCGTCTCCAACTCCGTTTCTCCTGGTACATCCAGATGCTTAGGACGCGCTCCCACGGCGAGGATCACGGCTTTGGCTTTCAGCACCCTATCCTCGAGCACGACTTGCTTGAAGCCATCGGAGAGTCGGGTGTGGGTTACCGTTGCCATGGAGAGGACACGCGCTCCAAAACGCTTGGCCTGTTCTTCCATGGCAACCATCAGTTCGGGTCCCTGTATCCCTTGAGGAAAACCGGGGAAATTTTCGACAAGAGTAGTGGTCGTCAAAAGCCCCCCCGGCTCTGTTCCTGTGATGACGAGCGGGCGAAGGTTCGCGCGCGCGGCGTAGATTGCCGCCGTCCAACCGGCGCAACCGGAACCGATGATGATGAGTTCTTCCATGGCGAGATCGATATAAGCGGTTCGCGAGGGATGGCGCAAGTCCTTGAATGAATCCCTCCGATCGAGCGATATTTCGTCGAATCACAAGCCGGAAATCGTTGAAGAGAAGGAGTTCATTCATAAGGCTAGCTTCTCGCCGCGGTAGATTCAATCATTCCCTGGAGGAACTGCAGTCGCTCTCTCCTCTATCGGAGAAGAGGTTGACGAGCTAATGTCCGGCAAGCTATGAGAACGCCTGGATTCAAATCCTCTTCCGGAGGCATTTCGAAAGTGAGCTTTCCGCGCCGGCGTCGCGGGTTTGGGGGGGGCTCGAAAGCTCCCGTCTGGATCTTGCGAAGAAAATGCAGTCGAATCAGGTTCGAAAAGGGAGTTACTTTTGCAAAGACTGCCTAAATCCGGTGGTCATCAAGGATCCGATTAGGTTTTGAACGCCAACGATCGATTGTCGCTGCTGCGCAGCGGGATGCCGACTTCCGGGCTACTCGCCGAGAAGGAATGGCGCGCGAGCGATGCCGCATTCCCCCTAAGCGAGCGGCATGTCACTTTGTTAGGGAGGTTGGGTCCGGTTCTGCAGCACTTTGTGCAGGGTTGCAATCTTCTCTACCGATGGAGCGTGCAGGGGAAGGCTCCGACCTGGATTGCCGATCTTCTCGATCGAGGTAAGCCTCCAGAACTGGTTGCCCTCTCTCGGCGCCCTGCACTAGCGAACCTGATTCCGCGCGTGATTCGGCCCGATCTTCTCTGGACGGAGTCGGGCTTTGCCCTTTGCGAGTTGGATAGCGTGCCGGGAGGTATTGGGGTGACGGCCTGGTTGCAGGAACAATTCTCCCTCTGGGATTCGGCTCTTCTGGGAGGAGCCGGCAAGATGAAGGAAGGGTTTGCCCGCCTCTTCCCGACGGGAGACGTCGTGGTTTCCGAGGAAGCTTCTTCCTATCGGCCTGAAATGGAGTATTTAGTGGGAGCCGATCGGGTGTGCGCAGCGGAAGACTATCGCTGCAGCGACCGAGCGATCTACCGCTTTTTCGAGTGCTTCGACTGGGAAAGGCTCTCCACGATCCGAGAGAGCTTCGATCCAGATCGAGTCCCGATGACGCCGCCGCCGAAGCCCTACTTGGAAGAAAAGCTGTGGCTTGCCCTCTTCTGGTTCCGGCCGCTGCGGGATTTTTGGCGGCGTCAGCTCACGGACAAGGGATTCCAACTCCTGCGGGAAATCATTCCTCAGAGCTGGATCCTTGATCCATCTCCTCTTCCGCCGCAGGCGGTCTATCCAGGCTTGGAGATCAACGATTGGCGGGAACTCGGCCATTTTAGCCAATCGGAAAGAGATCTGGTCCTCAAGGTATCTGGTTTTTCTCCTTTAGCTTGGGGTTCGCGGGGAGTCTTTGTGGGATCCGATTTGGCCCAAGCCGAGTGGCAGAAACGGATCGAACATGCGCTTGAGGAGTTTGGATCCCATCCTTGGCTTTTGCAGCGATTTGCCAAGGGCGCGCTCGTCGAACATCGATTTTTTACGTCGAGTGGAGAGGAAGAACGAATGACCGGGCGCGTCAGAATTTCTCCCTACTATTTCGTATTGGACGGAAAAACAGAACTCGGCGGCGCCTTGGCAACCATCTGTCCCGCAGACAAGAAACTGGTTCACGGAATGCGCGATGCGATTCTCGTTCCTGCTACCCGGATGGAGGGAGCGGCTGAACCGACGAGACCCCGTGATCGCGATAGAAAGATGGGCGTTGTCCCGTGAATCTCTTCGAATATCAGGCAAGGGGTCTTCTGGGTCGATATGGCTTGCCCATCCCGCCTGGGGATGTGGCCACGAGGCCTGAAGAAGCGCGGCAGATTGCGGAGGGGCTAAGCAAGGGTCCCTTCGTCGTGAAGGCACAGATTTTGGCTGGTGGGCGAGGAAAGGGACACTTCCGGAGCGGGTTTGCAGGAGGCGTACACCTCTGCAGTTACCCGGCGGAGGTCGAAGAAGTGGCACGGGCAATGCTCGGAGGAGTCTTGGTCACGGCGCAGACTGGTCCGGAGGGACGGCCGGTGAATAAGGTGTTGGTTGCCGAAGCGCCGCAGATCAGTCGCGAGCTCTACTTGGCGATCCTCATCGATCGTGGACGTCGACGCTCCGTGGTGGTCGGCAGCGCTCAGGGCGGAGTCGATATCGAAGAGGTGGCCAGAGAAAGTCCCGGAGAAATCCATCGGATCTGGGTCGATCCCCAAGTAGGATTTTGGCCGTACCAAGCAAGAACACTCGCTGCGTGCATGGGCTTGTGCGGCTCTCTGCTCCCTCAGACAGCCGATCTGATCGTTCGGCTCTATCGTTTTTTTTGCGAATGCGATGCGAGCCTTGCCGAGATCAATCCACTTGCCGTGATCGAAAATGAGAAAATCGCCGTGATCGATGCAAAGATCGGCTTGGATGAAAATGCTCTATTTCGCCACCCGGAGGTCGCGACCTACCGGAACGAGGTCGTTGAGGACGGCCGTGAGGCGGAAGCCTTGAAGGCCGGCCTCAATTACGTCGGCCTTTCGGGAGAAATCGGCTGCATGGTCAACGGGGCCGGGCTTGCGATGGCGACGATGGACATCCTCCATCGCTACGGCGGAGAACCGGCCAACTTCCTCGACGTCGGGGGAGGAGCCGATCAGAATCAGGTAACCAAGGCATTCGGAATCCTGATGGCGGATCCTAAGGTGCGAGCGATTTTCGTCCATATTTTTGGCGGTATCATGCGATGCGATGTGATCGCCCGGGGCATTGTGGAAGCAGTAACTCATACGAAACCCAAAGTGCCCATCGTCGTGCGGCTGCAAGGCACGAACTTCGAGGAGGGCAAGGCGATCTTGCATCAGTCGGGTTTGCCTATTCGGACCGCAGACGATCTGGCGGATGCGGCCCAAAAAGCGGTAGCTGCGGCTGCGGAGACTCGATAAATGTCGATTCTTGTCGATGATTCCACCCGGGTCGTCGTTCAAGGAATTACCGGAAGGGCCGGATCGTTTCACGCCCGTGCGTGCCTGGATTACGGGACGAGGATCGTGGCTGGAGTGACGCCGGGGAGGGGAGGGCAAAAGCTCGATGAACGCGTACCCATTTTCGACTCGGTAGCCGAAGCGAAGCAGGCGACCGGTTGCAATGCGAGCTTGATCTTTGTGCCCGCCTCCGGGGCTGCGGACGCCATCTTGGAGGCCGCGGCATCCGATATCGATCTGATTGTCTGTATTACCGAAGGAATTCCCACGCTCGACATGGTTCGGGTCCGCCGATGCTTGGAAGATAAGAAGACGCGCCTGATCGGGCCAAATTGTCCGGGGGTGATTACGCCGGGGCAATGCAAGATCGGCATCATGCCAGGCTACATTCATCAACCGGGCCCAGTGGGGATTGTCTCTCGCAGCGGGACTCTCACCTATGAGGCAGTCTGGCAGCTTTCGCAGAGGGGCATTGGGCAGAGCAGTTGCGTTGGGATCGGTGGTGATCCCGTCCACGGTCTTGGGCTGCAAGAGGTCGTCGAAATGTTTGACAGGGATCCTGCAACGAAAGCGATCCTGGTGATTGGAGAAATCGGCGGGTGTGAGGAACAGGATGCGGCCACATTTTGGAAAACTTCCTCTCGAAAGCCGACCGCGGCTTTCCTGGCGGGAGCAACCGCGCCGGCGGGAAGGCGCATGGGACACGCTGGGGCCGTCATTACGGGAGCCGCCGGTACGGTAGAGGCGAAAATCGCGGCTTTCGATAAGGTGGGGATCTCGGTCATCCTCTCTCCGGCGGAGATCGGGGAAGCAATATCCAAGGTCATGGCGGCCGCCGTTTCCTGAACGGCGCTTTCGTCAGGCCCAATGCCAATGTTCAGGAGATCACGCGGATCTCGCGAATCGGGATGCCCAGCGCTTCGGAAAGCTTATGAGGGAGATCCGGCTGTCGCCGCAGCGAAAAAGCGAGCGAAGAGTTGAGTGATCGCAGAATCGCCCTCGCAGCCGTCCGGTCGATGCGAACGAGCTGTGATTCCGAAGCGATTCGCGGGCCGACGGTCTTCTGCCAAAGCAGATCGAGTTCAGCCCGACTCGTCACCCATCGCCGCTCGATGTGCGAGAGGACCCTTTGCACAAGGGTTCGGCGATAGAGATAGGCTCGTTGATCCGCCGAAAGCGGGGCGCTTTTGAGATCCGACCGGCGATCTTGCTCCCGCAGCAGCTGATCATATGCGTCGGATCGGAACCGCTCACGGAAGTATGCTGTGAGAAAACTAGGGGGGAAAGGGGAGGATTCGTTCGCAAGATCGCGAAGCTGTCGGGAGACGAGTTCGCCCAGGACCTTCTCATATCGGCTCTGTCCGATGAGCATCCGAGGAAAATCGGGAGTGTCTCCTCCGAGAGCGACGGCCTTTTCCCGAAGACCAGACTCGTGGTCCAGCCGCAAGGGAGCTCTCCCCAGTCCCAGTGCGCGATAGGTTGTCTCGGCGTCTTTCCGGTCGAGGCTCACAGCGCCTGGCTCGCTAAATCTGTTCGTCGTTGTTCAGCAACGAACTGGCGGCAAGCGCCTTTCATACGGGCGAGGATGTAATAGACGGTCTGACTCCGTTGACGCACCAGCTCCGTGCCTACGATTTTCGGCACAAAACCGCTCGGAACTGCCATGACTTCTTCCGCGGTGGAACCCGCCAGACCCTGACAGAGAATGGACGCCATCGCACGCGTGAGGGTCTGCACATGGGAGCCAAGAGACATTCGAAATAGCAGCCGATTTTCCGAATCAGCCTTTAAAAAGACTCCTACCGAATCGGTGCACTCCTGGTCCTTGCGGATATCGGAGAGAGTAAACGTCTCTCCCTCCTTCGGGGAGCATTCGTCGGAGCGATCGCTGTAGGCGATGAGCAACTCGCGTTTCTCCTCCTCCGGAAGATTTTGAAAGAGGTCAATAATCTCTTGAAGGCGCGGTGGTAAAGACGGGTCGACGTTTTGCATCGAGGAAGAATCAAATGCCAATTCGGTTCGACGTCAATAGCGGCTAGGGCCTTTCGATCGGGGCACCAACTCGGTTCCCCCATTCGGTCCAGGACCCGTCGTAATTCCTGACCTTCTTGTGACCAAGCAAGTAGGTCAGGACAAACCAGGTGTGGCTGGAGCGCTCGCCGATGCGGCAGTAGACGATCGCTTCCCGGTCCGTGGAAAGCCCGCAACCCTGCTCGTAAATATGCGCTAGCTCATCGGCCGACTTAAAAGTCCCGTCCTCACGAACGGCCGTTTTCCAAGGCATGCTCTTGGCACCGGGAATGTGCCCGCCGCGAAGAGCTCCTTCCTGAGGATATTCCGGCATGTGGAGCAGCTCGCCCGTGAACTCACCCGGGCTGCGGACATCGATCAAAGGCCCGCCCGTCGGCAAAAAGGCCAGCACCTCATCGTAGAAAGCCCGAATCTCTTTGTCATGGCGGGTCGTCGGCACCGGATAAGGGGCCTCCGGGTAGGAAGATTTTTCGCGGACCATGGGACGCCCTTCCCGTATCCATTTGTCTCTGCCGCCATTGAGAATCTTTACGCGGGTATGTCCGTACAGGCGGAAAGCCCAGAGAGCATAGCAAGCCCACCAGTTGGACTTATCTCCGTAGAAAATGCAGGTCGTTGTTTCGCTGATCCCGTTCTTGCGGCATAGAGCAGCAAATTGATCCGGGGCAATGTAGTCTCTGATCCATGGATCATTGAGGTCTGCCCGCCAGTCGATGTGCACCGCGCCCGGAATATGGCCGGTATCGTAGAGCAGGACGTCCTCATTGCTCTCGACGATGCGAATGCCGGGGTCTTGCAGGTGATCCGCGAGCCACGCCGTCTCGACCAGGGACTCTGGATGCGAATATGTCTTCATCTACTATAGACTAAAAAGATTAGGAGCGGATTGTCCAGGACGTTCCCGTTTCGTGCAGGTCAGAAGAACGTTCCGAAGCGAACGATGGATCGACAGGCGTCGCCGCAAAAGGGAGAGCTGATCAAGGAGAACCCGGAAGGAATCGAGCTCTCCTCAAGAGCTTCCGCAGCGGGCAGAACCGGACGCCTCAATCCCTAGAGCCGCAAAGAGAGATTGATCGGCGTCGAAGGACTGATTGGGGGTCGTGAGAAGCTGCTCCCCGATAAAAAGCGAGTTTGCTCCCGCAAGGAAGCAGAGTGCTTGGGCCTCCGGCGATAAGCTGCGGTGGCCGGCCGCCAGTCGAATGCGTGGGTGGGGTAAAAGGATGCGGGTCACGCTGATGAGACGAACAAGGTCAAACGAGTCGACCGGGGTTTGCGATGCCAGCGGAGTGCCCGGAATGGGAACGAGAAGGTTCAACGGGACGCTCTCCGGCGCGGAGTCGAGCTTGTAAAGTGCGAGCAACATCTCCAAGCGGTCATCGACGCTTTCTCCCATGCCGAGAATGCCTCCGCTGCATAGGCGCAGGCCGGCCTCCTGCGCCGCCCGAAGCGTCGCGATCCTGTCCGCAAAGGTGTGAGTCGTCGCAACCCGTTCGTAAAAGTTGGGACCCGTGTTCAGGTTGTGATTGTAGATCATGACCCCCGCTTCCCGAAGACGACGGGCCGCTCCCGGATCGAGGAGCCCCAATGTCACGCAAATCTCCAGACCTTCCTCTCGGATGGTTTCCACGAGCCGACAAACCGCTTCCAGTTGTTCGTCCCCTTCTTTAAGGCCGCGCCAGGCAGCCCCCAGGCAGAGGCGTGTAGCTCCGTGGCTGCGGGCCTCCTCCGCCGCCCGGCGAAGTGCCGCGGGCTCAAGAAGCTTGTGAATCTTCAACCCCGTCGTATACCGGGCACTCTGCGCACAGTAACGGCAGTCCTCTCTGCAGCCGCCTCCCTTGAGGTTCACGAGCTCACACCGCTGGAACTCCTGGTCGCGATGGTGAGCGGCGTGAACCAAGCGTGCCTGCGTCAACAAAGAAAGAAAAGGCTGGTGGTAAAGAGCTCGAAGACTCTCCAGGGTCTCCATTGCGGCAACGTTATGGGCTTGCCGAGGGAAGGCAAAGCTCTTTTTACCGAAAGACAGACCAGGCGCACTGGTCGGTCGGATGGGTGAAGAAAGACCGGAGCCCCAGCAGGATGAGGCGTGCTGGATGCCGGATGCACTAATAATGAATATAAGACGGAATAAACATGGATTATGTATGGTGCATAGCCAGGAGACGAGGAGACATCTTCCGATGGCCCATCCCCTCTGTTCTTCATGGAAAAGTCGGGCAGGCGCCAAACTGCCGGTCACCCGCATCCCCTAAGCCGGGAAGGATGAAACCATGGCGATCGATCTGTCGATCGATCGCTCCGGCATAAATGACGGCATCCGGATGGGTTTCATGGACTTGGCGGATTCCTTCCGGGGAGGCCAAGCAGCAGACCAGACGGAGCCGACTGGCGCCCCGTTTCCGGAGAAGCGTGAGGACTGCTGCTGCGGTGCCCCCCGTCGCAAGCATGGGATCCAGAAGAAAGACGCAGGTATCGCGGGTGATGGGGGTGATGCGGTCAAGATAGATCGACGGCTCGAGTGTTTCCTCTTCCCGAAGGGCGCCGACGAACGAAACGGCGGCTTGCGGGAGAAGAGCGCGGAAAGGCCGGAGCATCCCCAGGCCGGCTCGGAGGATCGGCACCAGCGCAATCGAGTCGGCGAGAATAGGCCCCTGAGCTTCTTCCAGCGGGGTGACGACGGGTACCGGCTGCAGAGCAAGATCCCGTGTCGCCTCGACCGCGAGAACGAAGGCCGCTTCTTCCAGTAGATGAACGAAGAGACGTTGATCCGTGGTTCGATCCCGAAGACGAGTGATCCGATCGAGAAGGATGGGATGTTGAACTTGGTGCAAGCGCGGCATGGTCGATGATCTCGTGGAGCCTTTTGCCTTTTCCTAGGGAGACCAAAAGCGAGGGAAAAGCAAGGAGGAGGTTGTGCAATTCTTGCCTGCTTATCCGGGTGCCGTTCCCTGGAGTGGTCCGTGCATGTCAATCACACTAGATCTGTGGAAAAAAGCCCTTGGAAAGACAAAAGAAGACAACGTAGCGTGGAGGCATGGCCAAGCCGTCCCATAAACTCGCATTGCGGCGCCGTCCCCGAAGACTCCGAGCGTCGGAAGGGATTCGTCGGCTGATCGAAGAGCATCTCCTGACCGCCAACGACCTGATCGCTCCCGTCTTTTGCAAAGAGGACGGTTTACGACAAGAGATCGAGTCGATGCCCGGCGTTTTTCGTCACAAACCCGAGGACGCTTGTCGGTTCGCCCTCGAGCTACATGAGCGCGGGGTCCGCGCCGTCGCTCTCTTCCCCTGCATTCCCGAAGGAAAGAAGGACGCGCAAGGGACTGCTGCGCTCGATCCCAACGGCTTAATTCCCCAGGTGATTCGAGAGATCAAGGGAAGGGCTCCCGGGCTACTCGTGATTGCCGACGTTGCGTTGGATCCCTATACGAGCCATGGGCACGATGGTCTTTGGAATCCTGAAAATGGGGAGATCGAAAACGATGCTACCGTACGCCTCCTCTGCGAGATGGCGCGGATTCTCGGCGAGGCGGGAGTCGATTTGGTCGCTCCCTCGGACATGATGGACGGGAGGATCGGTGCGATCCGGGCGAGCTTGGACGACGCGAGCCTTGAACGGGTAGGGGTGCTTGCGTATGCCGTCAAGTTTGCCTCCGCCTTTTACGGGCCGTTTCGTGATGCAATCGGGAGCCGGAGAGGGAAGGGATACCTGGATAAGCGGACCTATCAACTCAGCCCGACGAATCTTCGAGAAGGGCTGTTGGAAGCGCAGTTGGACGAGGAGGAAGGCGCCGATATTCTCATGGTAAAACCGGCGGGTCCTTATCTGGACGTGATTTCGCAAGTCCGTGCCCGGACGCTGCTTCCTCTTGCGGCCTATCAGGTGAGTGGGGAGTATGCGCAAATCGTGGCTGCTGCACGGAATGGATGGCTCGATCTGGAAGCTGCTTATCGGGAGTCGCTGATCGCAATCAAGCGGGCAGGAGCCGACATGATTATTACGTATTTCGCATCACGGTTTGTCGGAAATGCAGAATAATCTATTGTAGGAGATCGTCTTACAGTCTGTTATCTTTTTACGCGGCAGACCAGCCTGCCACTGCTGCCGGGTTGTGTGGCCCGAGCGGCGCGAGTGGGTGAGGAGTAGGATCGATGGGGAGAGTTTCAGGGCGCTTCTCGACATTTGACTCGGGCCTGGCGGCTTTCGAGGAGTTTTCTCGCGTCTCCCGCAGTCGGTTAGCCGCTCATCCGGATTGGATCGATTGGCTCTCCGCGGTTGTGGCGACCCCCGAGACGGCAAACCGTGGTCCCGGAAGATGGAGGATGGATTGGTGCGAGCTTTCCGGGGTTCGCGCCGACGCGGTCAGGAAGCTGGACGCAGTCCGGTTGCTCAAACAGCGAGAGCAGCTACGGATCGGCTTCCTCGATTTCGCGGGCTTTTATTCGTGGGAAGAAACAACCTCGGATCTTTCTCGTCTTGCCGATTTTTGTGTCTGCACCGTCCTTCAGGTTGCTTGCGAGGAACTGCGGGCAAACCGGATGCCCCTTGCCATTCTGGCGCTAGGGAAGCTGGGCGCGCAGGAACTCAACTACAGCTCGGACATCGATATCATGTTTATTGCCGAGGACGAGGAGACTGCTTTTGCGCAGACGCTCCGCACGACGATGGCCCAACGCACAGTGTCGGCTCTCTCGGATTCGGGCGGAATCGGACCGCTCTTCCGGGTGGATTTGCGGCTGCGGCCGGATGGCAACGCCGGAGCGCTCGTGCCATCGTTCTCCGAGTGCGAGCGTTATTATGCCGCCTCGGGAGAAACCTGGGAGAGAATGGCGCTGATCAAGGCGCGATTTGTCGCAGGGGAGCCGGATTTGGGGTACGAGTTCGAGGTCCTTCGACAGCAATTTTGTTTTCCGCGTCATCTCTCGGAGGAGGTCTTCGAGGAGATCGCCGCTATGAAGGCGAGGATCGACGGAGAAATCCTCCTCGGAGATCGGCGGCAGAGGGACGTAAAGCTTGGTCCAGGAGGAATTCGAGAGATCGAGTTCCTCGCTCAGGCACTTCAGCTCTTTTACGGAGCACGTCAGCCGATCGTTCAAGTTCGTCCCACCTGTGCCGCATTGCGCGCATTGGCAACGGTCGGGATTTTGCCGCGACCGCAAGTGGATGCGCTGATCGACGCTTACGGGTTTCTTCGAAATCTCGAACACCGGTTGCAAATGAGAGAAGAGATTCAGACTCACTTGCTTCCGACCGAAGAAAAGGCGCGGACGGAGATCGCGGAGTCGCTCGGATTCGCCCCTACGGAGTTCGAATCGGCGCTGCAATCCCACCGCTCGCTGGTTCATGATCTATTCCAGCAATATTTCATAAAAAGAGAGTCAACTGCCATGCCTGTTCGTCTGGAATTGTTTGCTTCTCCGGAAGAGGCGGAGCGCAATCTCGATGCACTCCAAGCGAGGGACTCTCTCTTGAGCGCTCCGCGGGCGGCGCGAGCCTATCGCCGTTTGGCTCCATTCCTGGAAAAGGCGCTTCGAGCGACGGTCGATCCCGATGCCGTTCTTCGTCGATTTGTCTCTTTCGTCTCGAAGTATGGGGCTAGGTCGTTTCTCTTTGAAACCCTCGCGGTCAATCCCAAGGCGCTTGAGCTTTTAATGAAGCTTTTCGACGCCAGCTCTTTCTTTAGCGAGATCCTCTTTGCCCAGCCGGAACTCTTTGAGGAGATTACGCAGAGCCGGTCCTTGGGGAAGCAGAAGGGAAGGGAGGCTTATCTCGAAGAACTGAGCCGTTTACAGGGGGACGTTGCGCTTGCCGCCCGGCTTTATCGGCGCGGCGAACTCTTGCGCATCTTGCTTCGTGACATCTTGAGGTTGGCTGATCTGCCGGAGGTTCAACAAGAATACACGGCGCTTGCCGAAGCCTGCTTGGAGCTGGCCTGTCGAACCTTTGGCTCCGGCAGCCTCGCGTATGTCGCGCTTGGTCGGTTCGGCGGCGGGGAACTTGCGTACGGGTCCGATCTCGATTGCCTCTGCGTCGGTTCTCGAGAGGAGGCGGCGTTGGCCGTCCATCGATTCCTTGGAGAAACTCTCCCTGCCGGCATTCTTTTTGCGATGGACTACAGGCTGCGGCCCCACGGCGAAGGGCCTCTCGCGCTGCCGCTGGAAGCATACGAGAGCTATTACACGGATGAAGCCCACTTCTGGGAGATTCAGGCGCTAACCCGGGCACGGTTTGTGGCGGGGGACTTGAAAACGGGAGAGAGATTCATTGCGATGGTTGATCGGCTATGGAGCGAACGGACTGCGTCCTGTCCCGTGGACGAAATTGTCTCGATGCGAGAGCGGATTGAGCGGGAACGCCATACCGATGTTCCTCTCCTCCAACGTTTCAAAACCGGGCCGGGAGGGCTGCTTGACATAGAATTTGGGATGATCCTTTGGTTGATGAAGAAGAAAAGGAGGGAGCCCAATCTCTGGAAAGCAATTGGTCATCTTCGTTCCAGTGAACCGGAGCTGGCTCGGATGTGTGAAGAAGGCTATCAATTTCTGCGGCGCTTGGAAGCCGTGCTTCGAAGAGAAAGGAACCAGCAGCAAGAGGTCTTGCCGGAAGATCCGGCTGCCTTGGAAAAACTAGGGCGGTTCATGGGGTTTTCCACTCGGGAAGAGTTCATTGAGGCTTATGAGGGGCAACGGAAGACGATCCGAGCGGCTTACCGGGAGCTATGCGAGCAAGCGCGTCACTTGCCGCGTTGAGCTCCGCCTCTTTTTTGCTGCTGCCGAAACCTTCGCCGAGACGTTCGGCACCCCATTCGACGACGACGTGGTACCATTTCCGGTGAGCGGCGCCGGATTGGCTCACGCATTGATACCGGGGCGGTTCCCCACCTTGCTTCTGCAGCAGCTCTTGCAGCATCCCTTTTGGGTTGCCGAGCAGGGCCTCCGGTGAGAATGCAAGCTCTTGGATGGCCTCAGAGAAGAGCTTGCGGATCACGCCTTTGGCTTTACGCCACCCACCGTCTCGATAGACGGCGCCGATCAGCGCTTCAAACGAATCGGCCAAATTCGATTCCTTTGTCCGACCGCCGCTCTTTTCTTCTCCTTTACCCAAGTGGAGGAGCTCTCCAATGCCCAATTTACCGGAAATCGCGGCAAGACTGGAGCGATTGACCAGGAAAGAGCGCATTTTGGTAAGAAGACCCTCCCTGTGCCCAGGAAACAGGGCATGGAGATGATCCGTGATCGCGAGTTGGAGGACGGCGTCGCCGAGGAACTCCAGTCGCTGGTAGTTTGGGCCGTCGAATCTCCTTTCCGCGGTGTGGGAAGGGTGCGTAAGAGCCTCACGTAGCAGTTGAGGGCTCCGGAACTGATAACCGATCACTGCTTGAAGAGACTCCAGGTTCATTTGCGCTTTTCCTTTCGCCTAAGTAATGACGCGCGCATCACCTTTGCCTACAGCATCTTAAAAAGACACCTCATTCCTGAACGGCAGGAGTGAAAGTTCCACTGACCACGTCCAAGGCCGTCTGTCTTCCGGCAGGGCGCGACAAACCGCGCGCAGGAGTGGGACTTATTTTGCTCAACGGTAAAAAACCATCTCCAACCTAAAACTCACTTTCCCCTGGGGTGAAACCTACGGTGGACTTCTCGCAAACGGTCAATTTCCACGTGAGTGTAGATTTGAGTTGTGGCGAGATCGGCGTGTCCGAGCAAGAGTTGAAGGGAGCGGAGATCGGCGCCGCGATGAAGAAGGTGAGTGGCGAAGGAATGCCGCAAAAGGTGAGGGTGGATCCCGTGACGAAGCCCGGCCTTTCGTGCCATCTGCAAAAGAAGCTGATTGACCGAAAAGCGACTCAGCGGCCTTCCCCCTCTTTTTAAAAAAAGGAAATCACACCTCCTTGTACCGACAAGGCGCGGGCGACCGCTTCGTAGGTATTCCTCCAGCGCGTGAATGGCTGCACATCCCAAGGGGACGACCCGTTCCTTCCGGCCTTTCCCGAATACCCGCAACAGCTGTTCCTCGGGCAAGAAAGAAGTCAGACGCAGGTCCACTAGTTCGCTCGCCCGCAGTCCGGCGCCATAGAGCATCTCGACGATTGCCCGATTGCGCACTCCCTCCTCTGTTTCTGGTAAATCAATGGATAATAACTGGAGCACATCCTTCTCTGACAATATGCGAGGAATACGCAGGCCAACCTTGGGTAACTCTAGATCTTGCGAAACATCTACGGAGATCAAGCCTTCTTGCCGCAAGTAGGAAAAAAAATGGCGCAGAGCCACGATCGACGCTTTTAATGAACTGGGAGCCAATCCTCTCTCCTTCTCCTTTTCCAGATACTCGTACAGATGCTCGCTGGTGACCGAGGCTGGGCTGACGAGATTCTTCGCGACCGCCCATCGGGCAAACGCCTCAAGGAGTAGGCGATTGGTCATCTGCGTGTTGACCGAGTGATCCTTTTCGGTCGCAAGAAAGCGCAGGGTCGACTCAAGCGCTCCCGACCATGTGTCGCCCCTGATTTTCATCGCATGCCGGCGGCTTCTACTGGCTGTGATTGAGGCCCGCAAGGATTTCAGGATCCCGGACATCAGCCCAGTCCCCTTTCAAAAGGAATCCATGGACCTTCCCTGTGCGGGAAAGTTGCCGCAAGGCATCGGTAAGCTCATATTCGCCCCGCCGTGATTTTTCCAGCCGATCCATAAAAAGAAAGACTCGAGGGTTAAGTGCGTAAATGCCTGCATTGTAGAGACTCTTCGCGAGGAGTTCCGGATTATCCGTTTTTTCGATAATATCCTCGACCAGGCCGGACTCGTTGAGGAGAACGGCGCCACCCAGGCGAACATCTTGACCGGAGCAGAGAGCAATGACTCCGTCATCTTGATAGGCTGCAACCAGACGGCCGTATTCCTCAGGCTTGATTAGTATATCGCCGTAGGAAAGGAGGAAGGGGTCGTCGTGCACCCACTCTCGCGCGAGGAGGGGCGCGCGGCCGGTGCCATCGAGGACGAGTTGTTCCCGATAGGTGATCGAAACTCCAAGCGCGATTCCGTCTTTGAAATGAGAGAGGATCCTCTCCTTCTGGTGGCCGATGACGATGCAAAACTCGGTGACGGCAGCGGAGTCGCGCAACCCACGGACAATCCATTCGAGTACCGGGAGCCCGCGCACGACCAACATGGGCTTAGGGATGTCCGAGGTCAATGGACCCATGCGGGTGCCTCTACCCGCCGCAAGGATCAACGCTTTCATTGCGGGATTCTGGTCCGAGCCGTTACAAAAGGTCGAGAGATTTGGGGGAGAAAACCGCGAATGAGGCTAGCCCCAACGCTTGGTCAAAAGAATAGGGAGAAGCTGCGCAACCGCCCGCGCCCGATGGCTGTACCGGTCTTTTTCGGCAGGAGGCATCTGAGCAAAGGTAGCGGTAGCGCCCGATGGAACGAAGATCGGGTCATATCCGAACCCTTCGCTTCCGCCGGGAAATGCCGTGATTCTTCCGGGGCAGGTTGCCTCGACGGTGGTCAAGAGCTTTCCATCGCGTGCCAAGGCCAAGGCACAAATGAAGGTTGCTTCACGAGCTTCCTCGGGCACGCGGGCAAGGCGAGCCAGCAGCAGGCTTCGATTCTCGGCGTCGCTTGCCTCGGGGCCGGCATAGCGGGCGGAGTGAACACCGGGTTCTCCTCCGAGCGCTGCGACGCAAAGCCCGGAATCATCGGCAAGGACGAGTCCACTCCCAAGCTTGCTATAAAATACAGCTTTTTTTATGGAATTATCCATGAATGTACTTCCATCTTCAAGCCACTGTGTACTAGAGGACGTATGCTGAACGGATGTCAAGATAAAGGCGGAGCCGAAGAGACGCGCGAACTCTTTGAGTTTGTGAGGATTGGTGGAGGCCAGATGGAGTGTGGGCATCCCCTTCTTTAGCGCAAAAGAGGTGACGAGGCGAGGGAAGCAGGGCGGCGCGCTCGATCTTTTCTCTCCTTGCCTCGAGCGAGGCGGTACGCTAACGTGGCCTACTCGAGCGCGGTTAGCTCAGCGGTAGAGCACTACCTTGACACGGTAGGGGCCACAGGTTCGATCCCTGTACCGCGCAGGCGTCTTCCTCTTCCCTTTGGCGCGCCCTCATGAAAAGTGGGCAGATTGCACTGGTCGAGCATGTGCAAAAATAACGGATTGCAAGCTCGCCTTTCCTCCATATCCAGCAAGGACATAGACAGTTAACACGTTGAGAAGTAAAAACGGTGGGCCGCCTGGTGTCGCTTTTACAGGGGAACGGGAAGAAGGGATTCGAGACGGTCCGCGGGCTTGAGCAGGGAGGTTGGAATGAACGGGCAGCGGCAGTGCGGGCGGATACTGGTGGGCGCCTTCCTTCTTCTCTGGATGGCATGGAGCGGTTCCGGAGGGATCGGCATAGCCTGGGCGGAAGCGGAGAGTGTCCGGGCCGTACGTGTCCATGCCGGCGCGGAAGAACGTGCGCCCATCGACCGCGCGGTGGTGGATTTTATCCTGATCAGCGAAGGGAAGACACCGGGTGAGGCGGAGAAGAAGGATGAGGCGCGTTTTGCCGAGGTCCGGAAGCAGGTCGAGGTAGTTTTGGGCGGAAAGGGGAGCTGGCGAACTTCGGAGATCGGACTTATGCCGGTCATGAGCGAAGAGAAGGCGAAAAGAGAGGGGAGAGAACATGTGGCGGCATACCGCGTGACGCGGTCGGAAGCGGTGGAACTCGCAGAGTTCACTCGCTTACCGGAGCTCCTGGGGACCCTTTTTGCGGCAGGGGTGGACGAGGTAGGCGGGGTGGAATGGATCTCCGATCGGGCGGAGAGCCTTTACCGGAAGTTACTCGGGAAGGCGATGGTGAAGGCCAGGGAGAAGGCGGAATGTCTGGCCAAGGCGGCGGGCGCCCAACTTGGACCGATCATCCATATTCAGGAAGGGGGTGGACCAGTGCAGCCGGTGGCGCGCTTCCAGCGCACCGCGATGGGAGTCCACCAGGGCGCTTCCGCCCCGGTACCGATCAGCGGAGGTGAGATGAAGGTCCGCGCGTCGGTTCAGGCGATCTATCGCTTATGGTGAAGTCGTTGGGTAGCGGGAAATGCAGTGGCTGTTCCTTGCCTTTGCGCATGGTCGGCTGTATGGGAAGGGAAGATGCATCCGGACCTCCCCCCATTGATTGATCTGCAAGAATTAGACCAGAAGATTACGCGTCTTCGTTCGGAGCTTGCTCAGCTGCCCGTTGCCAAAAGACGGGTAGAGGGGGAACTCGAGGAAGCAAAGCAGAAGCTGCACCAGGCCAAGCACGAGCAGCAAGCGTCTGAACTCGTTCGCCGACAAAAAGAAGGAGAGATCGAAGAGCTGCGGCGCCAGCTCGCCCGATACCAAGCGCAACAGATGCAGGCGCGAAAAAACGAAGAATATCAAGCGCTCACGCATGAGATCCTGCTGGTGAAGGCCAAGGTGGAGCGCGAAGAGGACGATGTCTTGTTGCTGCTTGAGAAGGCCGACGAATTGAAGGCTGGCGTGAAGCAAGAGGAGCGGAAGGCCGAGCAGGTGGAAAGGGAGACGCAAGAGAAGAGAAAAGAGTTAGCCGACAAGGAATTACGGCTGTCGGCCCTGTTGGCCGAGGCGGAAAAGGCGTGGGAGGAAAAAAAAGGTAGAGTAGAGCCGGGCCTCTTTGTCCGCTATCAAAGACTTGTCCATGGGCATCGGGAAAATGCCGCCGTCCCGGTTATTCACGGGAGTTGTGGAGGGTGTCACATGAAGTTGACGCGGCAAACCCTCTTGCGCGCGGAAGCGGCAACGGAAATTGCTTTTTGCGAAAATTGCGGGCGGATCGTGTTTGTTGCTCTGTGAGGCCGTTGGAAAGGCCTTAGCCGTGCGGCAGCCGGGACAGCCTTTTTCGAGAAGGGATTGCTTTTCCAAGAGGATTGATTTATATGTACCAACTTAACTTAAGATTGGGCAAAAACAGTGAGTGATACGATTACCGTGCTTCTTTCCTCGGCTCTCGGGAAAATGGACTCTCCCGAAGTATTGATCAATGCAGTCTCCGCCCGAGTTCGCCAACTGGCGAAAGGGGCCAGACCTTTGGTGGAGGTGCATCCTCAATGGAGTTTTCTGCAAGTAGCCTTGAAGGAGATCGCCGGCGGGAAGCTGACGGTTGCGCCTGCGGAGGAGGCTCCTGCGGCGTTTACCTCTCTTGTTTCGGAAGAACCGACGGATTAGGCCGCTCATTCAGTGGCGGTTTCGGTAAAAGGGAATGAACGATCCCGAGGGCATGCTCATTCCTTGGCCTGAGCGATCCAAGGGGAAAAGCCGTTCGAAAGATCGTGAGTGGAAAAGCCGTCGTGGATCTGCTGGTGAACCGCCGGGCGCGACGGGATTATACCGTTCTCGACACCTACGAAGCAGGCTTGGTTCTGCTTGGCTCAGAGGTTAAATCCCTTAGGCAGGGAAAGGGACAACTCGAGGGAGCGTACGCGCAAATCGAGGGTGGCGAGGCTTGGCTCTACCAAGCGAATATTCCGATTTATGCAAATGCGGCCAGCTTCACGACCCGCGATCCGAAGGCGCGAAGGAAATTACTGCTCCATCGGGCAGAGATTCGGAAACTTTTTGGAGCGGTCTCTCTCAAGGGAAGGGCTCTGATCCCTCTCAAGCTCTACTGGAAGAACGGGACGGTCAAAGTTCTCCTTGGGCTAGGAGTCGGAAAGGCGGAGCATGACAAGAGAGAAGAACTCCGCTCGATCGAAGCAAAAAAGGACATTCGAACCGCCTTACACCGCCGCCGCTAGACAACATGCTGTGGTGGCTAGCTGTCAGGTCCCGGATGATTACGTACTGGTTTTTGGAAGAGCTGCGGATGGGATTGTTGCCATGTTTTTAG
>NZ_CABFVA020000094.1 GCF_902143375.2 Methylacidimicrobium tartarophylax
TCGCCGATACCAGCGAGCCGCCTCCGCCAGATCCGATTCTCCTCCGATTCCCTCCTCCAGGAAAAGCCCCATCCGGTATTCTGCTTCCGCGTGGCCGTTTTCCGCGGCCATCCGGTACCAGCGCCGAGCTTCCTCCGGATCCGGTTCGATCTCCAGGCCGGAAAACGGAAATCCGAGATGGGGCGGCGGCCGTCCCGTGCCTCGTCCCGCCCAAAAGGGAGGCTTCTGCGCATCCGGCCAGGGCCGCCAGCCCACCTCATAAATTCCGCCAACCCCATACTGAAGTCTTGCGGGTCCGGCGGCAGCCGCCTGGCGAAGCCAATAGAGCGCCTTCTCCGGGTTGCACGGAATCCCGGTATTGCGAAGGAGCAGGGTTGCCAGCCGCCACTGGGCCTGCTCCATCCCTTGCTCGGCGGCCCTCTCCAACCAGCGAGCGGCCTGCAGCCGATCCCGTGGAACCCCCGTCCCCCGATCATAGAGAAGCGCGAGACTCAACTGCGCAGCGGCCAGCCCCTGCTCCGCCGCCTTCCGATACCAGTAGGCGGCTACGGCGCCGTTGACGCGCACCGTGGTTGGCTGGTTCTCGCGAGGAGCCTCCGGGTCGAAGAGCGCACCCATTCTCCACTGCGCAAAAGAGTTGCCCTGTTCGGCAAAAGATTCCAGGCGGACAAGGGCACCTCGGCTCTCCCGCGCAGCTTCGTACAGCTCGTGCAGATAGTCGAAAAAGCCCAGATCATCGTCTGGAAACATATCGGCTCAATCCCGACGCTATCTTTCCGTCTCGCCTCACTCTCTGTCAACAGCGATGCTCCGGCGCCCTGCCGCGACTCCAAGCCGTGATGCAAGCCGCAGGAGATCGCTTGTGAGACATGCCGGCTAGGAGAATGGCGGCTAGGGACTGGACGAGTCCTGGGAGTGCCGCAAAAAGTCCAAGGCAGACCGGATCGCCCGCTGCACCCCGGCCTTCACCGCCTCCTTTGCCACCGCCGATACCCGGGGACTCAGGTCTTCCCGGGGATCACGCACCGTGCCCGTCAGGACGACAGGAGTCCATAGATAACCATTCCGCTCTTCGGAAAAGATCTTTTCCTGCGCGCCGGGCAGCAGAGCCACTCGTTCGCCGGAAAGTCCGACCATCATCTTTCCGGAAAGCTGCTCCCCTTGTACACGCAGATTCCCTTCGATCCGGAGCCGCCCCTTCGCTTCGATCTCGATCCGCTCGAAGACGAGCTCCTCCGGTCCCGCCACCAACTGCGCCTGCGCTTGATCGAGAAGAAGCGCTTCCGTCCCTCCTCCGCTCAAGGCCAGCCCCACAAGCCAAGGCAGATCCTCGAGCTTTCCGTGCATCAAGGATAGATTGGCGTCGACCTTCCAAGGCTGCCCGCGAGAGCCGGTCAGCCGCCCCTCGGCCTCCAATTCCCCCGCCACCCTGTTCCGCCATGCCGCAGGGAGCCAGGGAGTGAGCGCGACTCCGGAGGTGGAAAAACGAAGCTCCCCGTCTGCCCTCTCCCGCCAATCGACTCGTCCGGCAAGACGGATGGTTCCCGACCCCTCTGAGTGAAGCAACCCTCGCTCAAGGGAAGCCCCATCCCGATCAAAACGAAAGAGAAGCTCCTCGAGGGTTAGGTCCGGGAGCGAGGCGCAGGCGAGCTTCCCGCCCCCGGCCTTCCCGTTCCATGAGGCCCCATCCGCTTCGAGCAGTATGCGGGTTTCGGTCAAGGCCCCGCCCCCTAGGATCGACGAAGGCCAGCGAAGATCCGCTCTTTGGATTTCTCCACGCTGCAAGCTCACGCGGCGAAGGATTCCCGGCTCCTCCCCCGGTCCTCCCTCCGCCGCACGCTCCTCCAACGGCGTGCTCGCGAGAACGGGCTTCTCCTCCAGAGAGGCGGAGCGAAAGGTCAGCGCAAGGTGACCGATGCGGAGTGGATCGATCTTCCAATCCCCCTGGACCAGCGAGGCCAGAGGAAAGCGCGCCTGAAGGCGTTCGGCTCGCAGTTCTGCGAAGGGGGAGCCGGGGCCGCCGACCCCGGAAAACTCGCTGCTGCCGATCGCAAGACCACGGAACTGGAGAGAGGAGAAGTGACCCTCGATACCGATCCCCTGAGCCACTTTGCGCGAGAGGAAGGAGCGGAAGCCTTGCCCGTTCAAGTAAGCCGCTGCCATGCCAAAGACGATAGCCAGACCAGCCAGGAAGAGAAGCCCCAGCACTCCTAAAATCCTCTTCATCGTCTTTTTCCTGCCGGCTCTTCCCCGCCTCTCCGGGCATCCGATCCGCTCTTAGCCCGAAAGAGGCCGACGCCTCGATTCCCCCGTGGAAAAGTATTGTCTTTCCTCCACTTCCGGTCCCTTATCAAGAGGCAAAACCCGAAAGGCCGCGAGCCTCTTTCCGATGGTTCTCTTTGTTCTCCGACGGCTGCTTTTTTTAATCCCCCTGCTCCTCGGCGTGACCTTGTTGGTCTTTTTCCTCATGTCACTCACTCCGGGGAATTTCCTCACCCCGATCAAGGCCCAGCGCGACATCAGCCCCGAGTTTCTCGCCGCCCTTGAGAAGAGCTTTGGGCTCGACCAACCCTGGTATACCCGCTATTTCCTTTGGCTGCGCAATGTGCTGCATGGGGACTTCGGCTATTCCTGGACTTACAAGATTGCCGTAGTCGACCTGCTCTGGCAACGAGTGCCCGCCACCCTTCTCCTCAACTTGACGAGCTTTGCCTTCGCCTGGGCCGTCGCGATCCCCCTCGGAGTCCTCGCAGCCGTCCACCGCAATTCCTGGTGGGATCGCGCGACCGCTCTCCTCGCCTACGCCTCGCTCTCGATCCCCGAGTTCTTCCTCGCCCTCCTTGCCATCTATTTCGCCGCGAAGACCGGCTGGTTCCCGCTCGGCGGGCTTATGTCGATCGAACACGAATTTTTTTCTCCCCTCGGCCGGGTCCTGGACATCGCCGATCATCTGATCCTTCCCACCCTGGTGCTCGGCCTTGGTGGCGTGGCCACTCTCATGCGCATCCTCCGCGCCAACTTCCTGGACGTCATCCGGGCCGAATATGTCACCGCTGCGCGCGCGAAGGGGCTTTCGGAAAACGTCGTGATCTGGCGGCATGTCTTCCGGAATGCGGTCAACCCGCTCTTGAGCAGCCTTGGTTACGTCGTGGCGGGCCTCTTGAGCGGCTCTCTGCTCGTGGAAAACGTGATGAGCTATCCCGGCCTGGGCCAGCTCATCTACTCGGCCTTCATCCGCCAGGATCAATTCGTGGTCCTGGCCTCGGTCGTCTTGAGTTGCGTCCTGCTCGTTTTGGGAAATCTCTTCTCCGACATCCTGCTCGCCTGGGTCGATCCCCGGGTACGCCTCCCCGTACGATGAACCCAGTTCTCAGGAAACGCTCCAGCCTCTGGCAACAGCTGCTCGCTCGCCCACCCGGGGTCCTCGCTCTCGGCCTGCTCGGCTTTCTCTACCTTTGCGCCCTCTTCGCCCCTTTTCTGGCTCCGTACGGTCCCGGTGACCAGGACCTCCAGAGGACCTACCATCCACCGACCGGCTTGACCTGGACGCAGGAAGGCCTCGCCGTCCGTCTCTACGAGAATGCCGATCCCACCCAGGCACTCTACCGGCCGATTCCCGGGAAGACCGCCGCGATCCAGTGGTTTCCGGGCGGGCACTCCTACCGGCTTTTCGGACTCCTTCCCTGCCGCCGCCACCTCTTCGGAGTCGAACCTCCGCACAAGGTCTACCTTTTGGGCAGCGACAGCACCGGACGCGATGTCTTCTCCCGCCTGCTCTACGGTGCACAGGTGTCGCTGAGCATCGGCCTGATCGGGATCTCGATCAGTTTGGGAGTGGGTCTGATCGCCGGCGGCCTGGCCGGGTACTTCGGAGGCTGGTTCGATTCGCTCGTCATGCGCACGACCGAACTCCTGATGGCCATTCCCGGACTCTACCTCCTGCTCGCCTTGCGCGGCGCCTTTGCGAGCCAGTTCGGCTCGGGCGAGGTCTACCTGCTGATCGTGGTCATCTTGAGCTTCCTCGGCTGGTCGGGCGCGGCGCGGGTGATCCGCGGGCTGGCGCTCTCTCTGCGCGCGCAAACCTTCGTCGAGGCTGCGATCGTGACGGGCCTCTCACCCTGGCGCATCCTCTGGAGGCATCTGCTCCCCAATTTGGCGAGCTACCTGTTGGTTGCTGCCGCGCTGAGCATTCCCGGCTATATTCTGGGCGAAGCAGCCTTGAGCTTCCTTGGGATCGGCATCCAGGAGCCGTCGGCTTCCTGGGGCCTGATGCTCGCGCAGGCGCAGGAAATGAAGGTCTTCATGTGCAACTTCTGGTGGCTCCTGACTCCGGGCGCCGCCGTCTTTGTCACGGTGGCCGCCTTCAACCTGCTCGGCGACACCCTCCGCGACGTCATCGACCCCCATTTTCGAACCGGCAGCCGATAATTGTTCTCCCTCATGTCCGATCCAAACGCCGCTCCTCTTTTGCAGGTCTCGGATCTGGCTATCGAGTTCGCCAGCCCGGAACGGACAATCCGTGCCGTCGATGGCGTCTCCTTCTCGATGGCAAACGGATCGACCCTCGCGGTCGTCGGCGAAAGCGGCAGCGGCAAGAGCGTGACCGCCCTCTCCCTGGCCCGCCTTCTCCCCTCGCCTCCAGCCCGCGTCCGCTCAGGCAAGATCCTCTTCGATGGCACCGACCTGCTCACCCTTCCCGAAACGGCCCTGCGCCACTACCGGGGCGGCAAGATCGCCTATGTGTTTCAAGAGCCTTCCACTTCGCTCAACCCGGTCTTTTCCGTAGCCTTCCAGCTTAGCGAAGCAATGGCCCTCCACCGCCACGACCTTACGGATCGGCGGGCCGCCGGGCTTGCGGCGCTCTCCGAGGTCGGCATCCGCGACCCCGAACGATGCTGGAAGAGCTACCCTCACGAGCTCTCGGGCGGAATGCAGCAGCGCGTGATGATCGCCATGGCCCTCGTCTGCCGTCCGCAACTGCTCGTCGCCGATGAGCCGACGACCGCCCTCGATGTCACGATCCAAGCGCAAATCCTGAATCTCCTGCGCGACATTCGCAGCCGATTCGGCATGGCGATCCTGCTCATCACCCACAACTTCGGCCTCGTTAAGGGATTCGCGGACCACGTGGTCGTCATGTTCCGTGGGAAAATCGTGGAGCAGGGGCCCACCGATTCCCTCCTCGCCGCCCCCCGCCATCCCTACACGCAGGCGCTGATTGCTTGCGTGCCCCGCCTCGGAGAATCCAAGAAGCGGCTCACTACGATCGACTATGACAAACTCGACGCTCTCCTCTCCCCATCCTGATCCGGAGCCTCTGTCTCCGCTTCTCCTCGAGGTGGAAAAGCTCGCGGTGCGCTACCCTCTTCCCGGCGGCTTCTTGGGACGCTCACGCCGCTTCGTCGAGCCCGTGAAGGGAGTCTCCTTCCGGATCCGGGCCGGGCAGACGGTCGGGCTCGTCGGCGAAAGCGGCAGTGGGAAGACGACGATCGGTAAGGCGATCGTCCGGCTGATCTCGCCGCACTCAGGGGAGATCCGCTACCGGCAGGAGAGGATCGACACCCTCTCGGGCGCTCGGCTGCGCCCCTACCGGAAGCGCGTCCAGATGATCTTTCAAGACCCGCACAACTCCCTGAACCCCCGGCTCACGATCGCGCGGATCGTCGGCGAGCCCCTGGAGATCCACTTCCCCGCCCTCCGTGCGCAGGAGCGGCGGGATCGCGCGGCCCAACTGCTGGCACGCGTGGGATTGCCCGCCGACTCCCTCGACCGCTTTCCGCACGAGTTCTCCGGGGGACAGAGGCAGCGCATCGGCATCGCGCGCGCCCTCGCCGTCGAGCCTGAACTGATCGTCTGCGACGAGCCGGTCAGCGCTCTCGATGTTTCGGTCCAGGCGCAGATCGTGAATCTCCTCCAAGACCTCCAGCAAGAGCTCGGTCTCGCCTATCTCTTCATCTCCCACGATCTGGCGGTCGTCGAGCATATGAGCGATCTGGTGCTGGTGCTCAACGAGGGCAGAATCGTGGAAGAGGCACCGCCGGAAGAGCTCTACCGGAATCCGCAAAACGAGTACACGCGAAAACTCCTCGCGGCTGTACCCTCTCTATAGGCTCCGTGCCCCTCTCCCGCTCATCGGAATCCGAACTCGGTTGGGTTGCGCCGGAGCAGATCGCGGACTTCGCCGCGACCGGCACGACCCTGCATCGTCTCTTTTCGGGCCCAGGCGGCTGGGTGGAACGGCAGGGCCGAGATCTTCTGATTTCCTGGAATTCCCCCGAAACTCTCCGTTCTCTCCTGGCCGAGATCGAAATTCGGCGGCGGGAGCTTCCGCTGCCGATCGACCGGGTCTTCCTGCGCAAGCGGTGGGAAAGAGAAACAAGCCCCAAGCTCCTCCTTCTTTCCGGCAACCCCACCCTGCCCATGGCCACGACGGCGAAGGAAAATGGCCTCTCCTTCCGGATCCGCTTCGATACGGGAGAGTCGACCGGCTTCTTTCTCGATCAGCGGGCAAACCGCTCCTTCCTTCGCGCGCGTCGTCCCACCCGCCTTCTCAACCTCTTCGCCTACACCTGCTCCTTCGGCGTGGCGGCGGCCTCGGCGGGCGCGCAGACATGGAACGTCGATCTCTCGCCCCGCACTCTCGAATGGGGGAAAGAGAACTACCGCCTCAATGCCCTCGATCCCAGGGATCACTGGTTTCTCGCCCGGGACGCACGAGATGCCCTTCCCTATCTCCTCCGTCGCAAGCTGCGTTTCGACGCCTTCGTGATCGACCCGCCCACCTTCGCCCACGGTCGCGGGGGTAAGGACTTCTCCCTTCCGCGCGACCTCGGGAGCTTGATCGAAGGACTCCTGCCTCTTTGTGAGCCCAATGCCCTTCTTCTACTCTCGACCAACTACCAGCCATGGCGATCTGCCGACCTCTTCCGGGAGGCGGTCCGCGCCTGCTCCCGCGCGGGAGTAAACGTCGAGCCGCTGCCGCCTTTGCCCCGTCCGGTGGACCTGCCCGAAGGCACCGGACCCGCTACCCTCTGGCTGCGCATCAAGCCTTAGCCTGCCTGTCTCACAAGGTTCGTAGCCGAGGCCCGGGCTGATGGGCATGGATGCAAGGGGAGCCGCCGGTTTTCCCCCGGACCTATCTGAAGACAACCTGCGAGGCAGCGCGCCCGGAAGGTCACCGGGCAATAGACCCCGGCGAAGAAGCGCTCATCTCGCTCCCTCTCCTCAGCGGCGCTCGGCGACCAGCCGATAGGCCCCTCGGAGCGTTATCTCGACGTCGAATTTCCAATCCTTGGCCGAAAGGCCCAGACTCTCCACGAGCCCTGCTCCCAGGAACCCTGCACGGACGCTGTTCCGCCCTTCCTCGTAGACCTCGCGGCTCAGTCCGCACAGGCGGAGCAGGCGAAGCTCGGTCAAGTGGAGGCTGCGCCGGGCCGGCTCGACCGCCAACAAGAGCCGGCAGGAGTTCTCCAACGCTTTGCCGATCCTGCTCAACTCCTCGTCTCCGAAGCGGTGCAAGACAAGGTTGCTCAATACCAAGGGATAGTCTCCCCATCCGGCAAATTCCCGCACATCCTCCCTCCGCCACTCCCAAGGAAGGGGCCAGGACGCAGGCCTGCCGGCCCGGTCGAGCCCCGTCAAGGAGAGTTTGTCCCGAAGCATGGGATCCAGGTAGAGGAGTCGCCCCAGCGTTCCGTCGCCGGCTCCGATCTCCACCCCACGCATAAAGTCCCGCAGCCGGCGGCGGAGCTGGCGGCGGAACCAGCCGAAATTTCCCATCAGGCGATTGATCCGCCGGAGCTCCCGCTGGCTTCGCCTCGCCTCGCGGCTCTCCGCCGGAAGCGGCTCAAAAAGGACGGAAGGGATGACTCGTTCCATGGTGGCGACCTGATCGGCAAACCATATCGCCTCCATGACCCGATGGCGCGGTCTTTTTATAGCCTGCCCGTCTCCCAAGCGTTCTCCTGCGGCTTGTAAAATGGACCTGTCTGCTTCGTTGGGACTCGGTTTCCCCTCCTTGCAGGTTGTCATCATACAGCTCCGGGGGGAAACCTGCGCCCCGCCTTGCATCCAGATCCATTCACCGCGCCTCGGGTACGAACTTTGTTAGACGGGCAGGCCGAGGCACCTTTCCCTTCCTCCGGTAATTCATCGGCGCAAAAGCCCTTTACAGAAAATGGATTATTCCCGAAAACAAGCCGTGATGAGACCCGATCTCCGCTTGGACGCCAAAACGCTCGACCGGCGGATCGATCCGCGCTCCCTTCCTTTCGAAACGACTGCGGAACTGATCGCGCAGCCTGGGGTACTCGGCCAAGCACGAGCCATGGAAGCGGCGCGCTTCGGTGTCTCCATGGAGCAGCCCGGTTACAATCTTTTCATCATGGGGCCCAGCGGGATCGGAAAACGCTCGCTCGTCCTCCGGCTTCTCGAGGAGCGAGCGGCCGGACAAGCCGTACCGAGGGATTGGGCGTATGTTTTTGCCTTCGAGAACGAGAGGCGGCCCAAGGCGCTCGCCTTTCCCTCCGGAAAGGCACGGGAGTTTGCCGAGGAGATGGATCGGTTCGTGGAAGACCTCCGCGTCGGAATCCCGGCAGTTTTCGACAGCGACGAGTATCGCACGCGCGCGCAGGACATCGAGCAGAGCTTCCACGAGCGGCGAGAGCAGTCCTTTACCGAGCTTCGGAGCCGTGCGCAAAAGGATGGGATCGCCCTCCTCCAGACGCCGGCCGGCTTTGCCTTCGCCCCGCTCAAGAACGGAGAGGTCCTCGATCCGGAAACCTTCGCCAAGCTGCCGGACGAGGAAAAGGAGAAGATCCAGGCGAAGGTCTCCTCCCTCCAGGAAGAGTTGACGAAGATCGTCCGGGAGATCCCGAAATGGCGGCGGGAAGCGCAGGCCAAGCTTCGGGAGCTCAACCGCTCGCTCGTCCGTTCGACGGTCTCGAACCTCCTCGATGAGCTCAAGGCCAAGTATGCGCAAAATCCGATTATCTGCTCCCACTTGGAGTCGGTCGAAAAGGATGCGCTCAAGAACGCGGAGAGCTTCCGGCTTCCCAAGGAAGCGGAGGCGCTGCCGCCGGGGATGCTGCCTCCCGGAATGGGCCCCGATGCGGTCGACGCCTTCCTCCGCCGCTACCGGGTGAACGTCGCCGTCGATCAGAGCGGCGCCAAAGGCTGCCCCGTGGTCCTCGAAGAGAACCCGACCTTTTCCAACCTCTTCGGCACAGTCGAGCACCTCGCGCAGATGGGAGCCCTGGTCACCGACTTCTCCCTCATTCGGCCAGGCTCCCTGCACAGAGCCAACGGCGGCTACCTGGCCGTCGACGCGCTCCGCCTCCTTTCCCACCCCTTTTCCTGGGAAGGGCTCAAGCGGGCCCTGCGCAGCCGCCAGATTCGCATCGAGCCGCTGGCAGAAGCACTCGGGATCTTGAGCACGGTCTCTCTCGAGCCCGAGCCGATTCCGCTCGACCTGAAAGTCATCCTGCTGGGCGAGCGAACGCTCTACTACCTGCTCCACAATCTCGACCCCGAGTTCTCGGAGCTCTTCAAGGTGGCCGTCGACTTCGAGGAAGAGGTCGACCGGAACGACTCCATCCTGGTACCCTATGCGCACTTCCTGGCGGAAGAGGCCCGCAAGGGGAAGCTCCTCCCGCTCGACCGGGGTGCTGTGGCCCGCGTGCTGGAGGAGGGAAGCCGGATTGCCGCGGATGCTAAGAAGCTTTCCCTGCGCGGCCGGACGATGAGCGATCTTCTCCAGGAAGCAGATTTTTGGGCCCGGGATGTCTCGGCCCAGACCATCTCCGCAGCTCATGTCGAGAAGGCGATCGCCGCGGCGGAGGCGCGCTCCGGGCGAATCCGCGAGCAGCTTCGGGAGGAGGTCCTGCGAGGCACTCTCCTGGTAGACAGCGAAGGCGAAAGCGTCGGCCAAGTCAACGGCCTTGCCGTGCTCGAGGCGGGAGGCGTGCGGTTCGGCCATCCCAACCGGATCACCGCCCGGGTGCGCCTCGGTAGCGGCAAAGTGGTGGACATCGAACGGGAGGCCAAGCTCGGCGGCCCGATTCATTCCAAGGGAGTCCTCATTCTTTCGGGCTTCCTCGCAGGCCGATACGCACCGGAAGAGCCGCTCTCGCTGGCAGCCACCCTTGTCTTCGAGCAGTCCTACGGCATGATCGAAGGGGACAGCGCCTCATGCGCGGAACTCTGCGCTCTCCTTTCGGCGCTCGCCGGAGCCCCGATCCGGCAGTCGCTGGCCATCACGGGGTCGATCAATCAAAAAGGGCAGGTGCAGGCAATCGGGGGGGTGAACGAAAAGGTGGAGGCCTTTTTCGAGATCTGCCGCTCCCGCACGCTCAGCGGCAGCCAGGGCGTGATCATCCCCGCGGCCAATGTCGACCATCTGGTCCCCCGCCGCGAGCTGCTCGAAAAGGTCGAGCAGGGTCTCTTTCATCTTTACGCCGTGCGGACCATCGAGGAAGCCATGGAGCTCTTGACGGGGCTCCCTGCGGGCGAACGCGGCCCGGACGGGCGGTATCCAGAGGAGAGCATCAACGGCCGGGTGGAGAGAAAGCTGATCGACTTCGCCCGCAGGGCCCACGCTCTCTCCGCCGGCGAGGGAAAGACGTGAGGATCGAGAGGATCGTCTTGTTCGGACAGGCCTTCTCCGAAGGAGGAGCCGAGGCGGCCGCCGAGTTGGCGGCCCGCTTCGAAGCCAAGCTCGCCTATCTCTTCCTCGAGGACCTCAACCTTCTGCGGCTGGCCGGACTCCCCTTTGCTTCCGAAATCGGAATCGATACCGCCTGTTGGCGAGATCTCGAGCTTCCCGACCTCCAGCGCTCGCTGCGCACCCTGGCAAGCCAAGCCGAGGAGGCGCTGAGCAGCCTGGCTCAGCGCCTGCGCATCCCATGGTCGTTCCAGGTGCTTCGCGGCATTCCCTCGCAGGCCCTCTCGGATGCCGCTTGCTCGACCGACCTTGTTCTTCTCCTTCGCTCCCAGCCGCGAGTCGGCATTCCGACGTCTACGGAGAGCCTCGCCCGGGAAATCGTCTCCCGATCCGGAGCCGCCGTTCTCTTTCTCTCCGATGGGGCGCCTGTCCAGCCCCCCTTCGGGGTCGTCTTCTCCGGGGCCCCTTCGGGGCTCCCGACCCTTCACCTGGTTGCGGCCTTGGCCAGCGACTTTGCCGGGAAGCTCGTCGTGCTCTCCCTGGGCTCGGGAGAAGAGGCCTGCCTCGATCCCGAGTTCCAACAGGTTGTCCGGGAAGCTCCGTCCACGGCCCTGCTCACCGGCATTGCTCCCAAGGCCCGGCGAATCTTGGCGGCGGCTGCGCACGAGGGACTCGGCCTCCTGGCGCTCTCGATCGGGGAGTCCGCTCTTCCTCCCGAAGAGATCGAGTCGATCTGCGCCGGCGCGCTCTGCCCGATTCTCTTGCTTCCCTGAGGCGAAAACGGGAGACTCGGGGACGTGGAGCCCCTGGCCCCTCCTCATCGCGGTCGATCCACCGCTCGCTGGGAACTCCAGCGAGCGACCTGCACGGATTCAGGTCTCTTCCCGGATCCTTGCGGAGAGTGGGTTGCCCGGCTCGATCCTCTGATCTGCGTGAAAGGCTGAATCGTATGCGATGGGCATGGAAAATCGGCGTCGTCCGAGGGATCGAGATCGACATTCACTTTACTTTCCTCCTCCTCGTGGCCTGGGTGGCCGTCGGGGCCTACGCGACTCGGGGGAGCGCCTTCGACGTCCTCTCCTCCGTCCTCTTCCTGATTCCGCTCTTTGCGATCATCGTCCTCCACGAGCTCGGTCACGCCTTGACCGCTCAGCGGTTCGGCATCCAGACGCGCAACATCACCCTCTATCCGATCGGGGGTGTCGCCCGGCTCGAGCGGATGCCCGACGATCCCCGGCAAGAGCTCCTGGTGGCTCTGGCCGGTCCCGCCGTCAACGTGGTTCTCGCCGCCCTGCTCTACGTAATTCTTCTGCTCACCGGCGGAGTGCAATCATGGACCGACATCCACTGGCTCAGCGGAAACCTTCTGCTCAACTTATTTTGGATCAACGTGACGCTTGCCGCATTCAACCTTCTTCCCGCCTTCCCGATGGATGGAGGACGGGTGCTGCGGGCCCTGCTCGCCGCCCGGATGGGCGCGGACCAGGCAACCCAGATCGCCGCCGCCGTCGGGAAGAGCATGGCCTTCCTGTTCGGACTTCTCGGCTTCTTCGGCCACAATCCCTTCCTGCTCCTGATCGCCCTCTTCGTCTGGATGGGAGCTGCTCAAGAGGCGAGCCTGGTCCATGTGAAATCGGTTCTCAGCTCGGTTCCCGTCAGCCATCTGATGATGAGCGAGTTCCACACCGTGAGCCCCGCGGACCCTCTTCGCATCGCCGTCCATCACCTCCTGGCCGGCTATCACCTCGATTTCCCCGTCGTTTCCAGCGGTTCGGTCGTCGGCATCCTCACCCGGCACAATCTCGTGGACGGGCTGTCGCGCTTCGGGGAAGAGATTCCCGTGGAGAAAGTGATGAACCGCGACTTCCTCACGGTGGATGCGTCCGACATGGCGGAGGTCGCGATTGCCCGCCTCCAGGAGCAAGGGCAGCGCTCGGCCGTGGTGGAGAGCAACAGGCAGCTTGTCGGCCTCCTCTCCTTGGAAAACATCGGAGAGTTTCTGCTGATCCGCGGCGCCCTCGATCAGAGGAAGCAGCGGACGAAAGCGGTCTTCCCGCTCCTGTGAAGACTCTGGCGGCATCCTTATGAATGATCCGGACAAGATCCTCACGATCAACAGCGGCTCCACGAGCCTCAAGTTCGCCCTCTTCCAGATGGTCCCCTCGGAGAAGCGGCTCCTTTCCGGAAAGCTCGATCACATCGGGAGCGGCAGCGGCCGCTGCGAAGCCAAGGATTCTCAAGGAGCCGTGATTTGGCAGGAAAGCCTCCCGCTTCCGGACCACCGAGCCGGGCTCGCCCGTTTCTTCGCCTGGTTCGAAACCGCCGCGCCGAGCGACGGGATCGACGCGGTCGGCCACCGGCTCGTTCATGGAGGTCCCGTCTTTGGAGCGCCCCGCCTCCTGACCTCCCCCGTGCTTCAGACTCTGCAAGATCTCTCGGGTCTGGCCCCGGACCACCTCCCGCACGAACTCGAAGCGGTCCGTTCGATCCGGAAGCTCAAGCCGGACCTTCCCCAGGTCGGCTGTTTCGACACGGCCTTCCACCGGTCGATGCCCTTTTTTGCACGCACCTATGCCCTCCCCCTCTCCCTGCGCAAGGAGGGGCTGGTGCACTATGGCTTTCACGGGATCTCCTGCGAATATGTCTTCTCGGTCCTCGAGAAGATCCTTCCGCCGGAGCGCGCGCAGGGTCGGATCGTGCTGGCCCACCTGGGCGGTGGAGCGAGCATGACCGCCATTCACGGAGGGAAGAGCGTCGACACCACCATGGGCTTCACGCCCACCTCGGGGCTTGTCATGGGTACCCGTTGCGGCGATCTCGACCCGGGGATTGTCCTCTACCTCCTGCGCGAGCGGGGCCTGCGCCTGACCACCGTCGCCCGGCTGCTCTCCGAGGAGTCGGGGCTCTTGGCCCTCTCCGAGTCCTCGGGAGAGATGCGCGACCTCCTCTCCGCAGAAGCGACAGACTCCAAGGCGGCAGCCGCCGTCGAGATCTTCTGCTATCAGGCCAGGAAGTTCCTCGCCTCCCTGGCGGCGGCGCTGGAAGGGCTCGACATGCTGGTCTTCACCGGCGGCATCGGGGAGAACGCTCCCGAAATTCGGGAGCGGATCTGTGAGCCGCTCGCCTTTCTCGGTCTCCAGATCGATCGCGAGCGAAACCGGAAGAACGAGCCGATCATCTCTTCCGAGAAAAGCCGTGTGGAAATTCGCGTCGTTCCGACCGACGAGGAGCGGATGATCGCCCGCCACACCCAAGCTCTGGTCCGCTCCGGCCGCGCCTCGCTCGAGCCGATTCGTTAGAAAGGGTTAACCGGCATGTCTCACAAAGTTCGTACCCGAGGCGCGGCGAATGGGCCTGGATGCAAGGCGGGGCGTAGGTTTTCCCCCGGAGCTGTA
>NZ_CABFVA020000095.1 GCF_902143375.2 Methylacidimicrobium tartarophylax
CAAAAACCTGCGGAAGATCGGTCAAGTCTTCCGGAAGATCCTCGTACCTGAAGCTACGAGCCGAAGGCATCCCCCGGCTCGCTTCTTCAAGCAGGCGGTTCCACGTTGCTACCGCAGCCTCAAGCTTATCATGTTCTTTTGCCGTGTGTGCAAGAAGAGTCTTGACTTGGGCTTCCGTCTGCCCCGCTTCAGTTCCCAAGTCTAGAAAAAGAACATACAGAACGCGGAGGAACGGCCACATCTCGGCCGGAGACAACGTTCTCCCCTCGATTTCATCGATTTTTCTGGATCTTTTCAAGGTGCTGAGCGACTTTCTTACTAACGACGGTCGCCAATCGATTCTCAAAATCGCTAGCGTCACGGGAGTCACGTGCCGAGTTCAGGAGACTAGAGAATGCATGAAGGGTATCCCTGCCTGGCTGCGTGACTAGGGCGAACCGGTCGGTATCCGGCGAGAAGAGATTGGAATTTTGGAAGTCCCTCCAAAAATCCTGTATCGCCTTCTTACATTCGGCGTCAGCGGCACTAACGGTAAAAGTTTGCTTTACTTGACCCGCTAACCGCCGACTCTCGCCCGAGCCAGTTTTTTGCCCGACAATCAGAAAATCATCGGTGCGCCAGCCTAGATGCTCGGTTTGTAGATGTACTTCTGCGATCAAACAGTCGCGCAATATGGGCGGGATTTGCCGCCCGAGGAGTTGGGCAAGCCAGTAGGCAACGACGCGTTGCTCAAAAAAGAAGCCCGCTCCGCCCGTAGAAGCGGGACTTGGTATGCGTCGCACGTCCGACACACCGGTGATTCGAGCTTGTTGGGTAGCAAGGATTATTCTTTCAGTTTCCTTCCCCACGGTTATCGAGCCTGTCTTTTAGAATTACATCACACCATGTGCAACAGTAAAGCTCAGCCCCTGTTGGGGGCGCTGGCCCATGTTTGGCAACGGCATCACAAGTCGTTGGTGCGCGGCATCCGGATTTTCAAATTGGCACTCTATGGCCCGGTTTAGGCCGCCGGGGTCGCCCACGGCTCCCGGGCGGCGATGCGCAAGGCAGAGAGGACTTGCCAGGCCTGATGATTCCCGGCGGTGGCCCCGCGACGTTTTTCATTTCCGATGGAGGACTCCACCACGTGGATGGTTCGGAGGGCAGCCCACGCCTGCTCGATGAACTTCCGATGTGTACTATCGCAAGTGCTTGCAGCAGAGCGTCACGGTTTTTCCGTTCTGGCGCCATCACTTTAGGACACCGTGGAATTTCAGACAGTTCCCGGTTGAGAATAACTCCCTCTTCACTGGCCGATGCACCCTTTGCACGACGCACGAGGAAGATCAGCTAGGGCGCGGGGAACAACGGAACGGAGCAACATCGCTTTTTGCTTCCACAAGATGGAAGCGGAGAGATGTTCGCGTGGAATGCCGAGCTTCTTCCGCTCTGCTGCAAGCTCGTGGGATGCCGGGCAATGGAGGTTCAGCTGACTTCAGAGCTTTCCGTCCTGTCTTCAGGCCGGGACGTACCGCTCGACCGAAATTTCCTCCGCGTGCTCCCGTATTCTAGCCATGTCATAGGCCAGCTGCATGCGTAGGAGGTGGTCCATGTCCGGACCGAAGGCCTTTTCGATGCGAAGTGCCATCTCCGGCGTCAGAGCGGCTTTGCTGTCCAGAAGATCGGAGAGCACGCCACGGGGAACATTTAAAATCACCGCCGCCTTGCTCACGTCGAGGCCGAGGGCCTCGATAACTTCGGTTTTAATCAAGTCGCCAGGATGAGGAGGGTTTTTCATGGCCGGTCACCGCGTTAGGAGCGCTAACGTCAACACAATATCTGCGTGTTGTCGCAAACACAAGACACGATGTTGGCATGAACGACAACGGGAAGGCTCACTTGGAAGCGCCGGTCGATGCCAGTCCGAAGCGGAAGCAACGATTTTTGAAGGCGATGATCCGGGAAGGATTTTCTTTCCCTTCCCCAAGCGCGCCCTTCACGACGGAGCGTGCGAGACGCTTTTGGCCAAGCCGTGCGGACTGGAGGAGAAGGGCCTGGAAGAAGACGATCTCTGTCGCGCCGTGGACGCCGCAATGGGCGCTGGAGTGGGATCGAGAAGTAGCTTTACTGTAGGGCCCTACCCGAACTTCCGCTGTGTGCTATCGCAAGTGATTGCAACAGAACGTTAAGACTTTTTCGTTCTGCCTACATGCCC
>NZ_CABFVA020000096.1 GCF_902143375.2 Methylacidimicrobium tartarophylax
GGATCCGAGGAACGTCTTCGGCCATCCCAAGCTTCTTCCATTCCTGGGAAAGCTTGGCGGTCAGCCAGTAGGCCAGGAAGCAGATCCGAACACGGTTGCGGACTCGGGTCTGCCGCCGGTGATCGACGGGGCGGACCTCAAGCGAGCTTTTCAGATCGGAGAAGGCCGATTCGACGGCCGCAAGATCTTTGTTATGAGGGAGCACCGTCTCGGGAGCCGCTTCTGCCACGGGCAGATCGGTCTCCAAAAGAGACCAGCCGTCGAACGATGCTTCCTCCCGGATCGCCTCCTCATTGCGTTTCCCGCCAAAGCCCCGTAGTTCAGGACTCGGGAGACTTCCCAATCCGGCAGAGCAACCATCTCCTTGCCCTCGATAGCCGCGATGACGGCTGATTGGAGTTCCGGCGGCACCCGGTTCAAATGAAGAACTGTCCGGGCTCGAGGTCCCTTCGGGGTGCGGATCGACTCCCGCAGAAGCACCGACTCGTAGGTCTTGCCGTTCTGGATGCGTCGGACGCGTTGGATGTATACACCGGCTTAGATGATGCACACCAGCTTACGACTCACCAACAAGAAAGGAGTTAATCTCTATTTAGATTCTGGCTGCCCGCTTTTCACTCTTTCCTCTTCATCCCTTGTCTCGCTGACTTTTCGTTCGGAAGTTCTGTTAAGACCACGCATCGGCCTTGTTACCGACCTCGTCGAGGCGGCAGGGGGAGTCGGCGGCTTCCTGCTTCCCATCTGCTTCGGCTTGGTCCAGTCAACGACCCATTCCTACGCCGCCGCCCTTCTCCTCTTTGCTGGGACGCCCGCCGTGGCCGCGGCCGTCAGCTCCTGGGATCGGATTCCCTGGGAAAGGGCCGTTCCACGGCTGCTGTCGCCATCGCCCGATTAATCCTCATCGGCCTCTTCCCTTCCTGGGGCATCGGCCGAAGACAACTTGCCGCACCCGATCCCTGTTCTCAAAATCAAGGAGCCCATGAACGCTTCTCTCCTGCCGTTATGCGCCGCCGGCCTCGCACCCCTGGCCTTTGCCGCGCCGTGCCTGCTTTCTGCTCCTTTGGGGGAGCCGGCGCTACCTGAAAATGCGGTGTCGCTCCAGGAAACACAACGAAGTAGCAAACCTCAGAGTCCCTTACTCTTTACGGACGTGCCCAGCAGGTCGACACACTCGTCAGGCAGCTGGTTCCTTGCAATCGGGGCGGGTACGGGGTTTCCTCAATACGATCGCGGCGACGTGGTCGACAACATCACTGGTGCGGTAGAGCCGGTCGAAACCGACGCCAACTTCGCCTTCACCGGACTTCTCTCGATAGGATACCGCTGGTTCGATCCGGAGCGCTGGGGCCACTGGTCATTCGATGCCGATTTTGTGGGTGCGTATCTTGGGGTGGGGCTTTCCTCCTTTGCCCCCAATCAGGGCGCTAGCCATATCGATCTAGGCTTCTTGGGTTTAAGAGGAGAGGTGGGCTATCGGGTGGTCCAGGATCGGTTCGAACCATTTGTCGGCTTCGCCGCAGGCGGGGTCATCATGAACGCAGAAAGCGCGGGCATCAATCACGGAGACGTTTGGGGCTACTGGTTTGCTCCTACTTGCGGTCTCCGGTATTACATTCCTCAGACGCGGTGGTCGATCAGCGTCGAGGGCTTTTTCCGATTCCTCGGTGGTCTGAACGGGTTTACTGGCTCTGGTTCCGATCTCACCTTGAATGAGACCCCACACGCCGGCTTGTCCGGAGGTTGGATCTATGTGCCTCTTGGCGTCATGGCGATCAGCTACCGTTTTTAATCCGTGTCGTTTCCCCTGCTCATGTTCCGAACTGTTATCTATCGGACGGCGCGGGACGCCGGGAGCTGGTTTGTAGCGGATTCTTGCGACCCTTCCGTTTGATTTCCTCGGCATCCCATGGCGTCGGTTCTCCCGCTTCCCGGGCCGTTTTCCATGGGCTTTCGCTCCTGGTTGGTCAGGGCGCTACCTCCCATGGATTGATGGTCTTCAGCGCGGCGGCCTCGAAAGGGTTGGTGTCGCGCGTGGCAACGATCAAGCCGTGCGCGGCGGCCGTGGCGGCGATATAGCCATCTACCTTGCCGATGGCTTTGCCCCCTGCCCTCGCCCGCGCCATCAAGTCGGCATAGGCTTGAGAAGCATCCAGATCGAAGGACAGCACGCGGCCTGCAAAGATTGGCAACACCTCATGCTCCAACCGCTCTTGATAGAGCCTGCGGCGCCTGCTCTCGGGCATGGTCGCGAGTCCATAGCGCAGTTCGGCCACGGTGATGGCCGACAGATAGAGCGTTTCAACGGCCTGCGCGTCGATCCAGGCCAGCACGTTGGGATTCGGCTCGATCTTCCACAGCTCGGAAATCACGTTGGTGTCGATGACGATCATTCAAAGCTCATCGGCTCAGCTGGCGTTTTGTCGCGGAACTGGTTGAACTGCTCAGCTTCGGCATCCGTCAGGCCACCCGCTTCGCGGGCGATGGAAGCCATCAAGGAACCGAGTTTGACGCGCTCGGGCGGACAAGCGGCCATTTCCAGAATGGCGCGGATTTCCGCCTCGGTGCTGCGGCCGTGATGGGCGGCACGTACTCGAAGAGCGCGATGCACGGCATCAGGCAGATTTCTTACGGTCACATTTGCCATTTGTCATTCCCTTGCGTGTCAAGCCATCAATGATAGCATTGTATGTTGTATGCTATCATTTTGCAAGCGGCCTCGTCTGTGAAAACGATCATTGTCTGGACACTCCGCCAATCAGCTCACGAGGGGGAGTCGAGCCGATCTTCCGCAGGTTTTTGACCATTTTGTTGATACATCAATGACTTTTACGCATTTGTGTAGGACCGATTTTATCGAATATTCACTTGAGAGGCAAGCTATCAAGCGGGTAATATGTAGGTATGCATTTGCAGGAGGTCCGCACGCGGCGCAACGGGAAGGTCTATTCCTCCTACGTGATCCG
>NZ_CABFVA020000097.1 GCF_902143375.2 Methylacidimicrobium tartarophylax
CGCATTCGCGAGCCCCGGGCGGTTCCCGGCCCAATCCATCCGAGCAGACCGACCCAAGACGCTTCCATCCGCTTGGGCGGACAACTCGATGGGAAATCATATGCGTTTGGGAGAAGCTGTCCAGCACATAAGCGGCTTTGCCCGCCCGGCCGATCGCAGCGGAAAGAGGAGCAGTTGAAGCAAGCCATCGAGATGGATTTGCAAAACTGATCTATCGCATAAGAAGAATCAAATAGGATTATGTCACGGGAAGCCTCATAAAGAGTGGAGGGAACGAGGCGGGTCGAAGTCTCGACGAAGGAGATCGGTCCATTTTGCAAGCCGCAAAAGAAGACTTGGGAGAGAGGCAGCTTATGGCCTTCAGGTACCGATGAAAGAAGAGGGGAAGGAATCTCAGGCGGCCGCCATGAGTGGCGAGCGGCTGGTCGATCTCGACGAGGCGCTCGCCGGCGCTGGAGTCGGAGAGGTTCTGGCCGAGCTCGATGGCGAGCTCATCGGATTGGCTCCGGTCAAGCGCCGGGTACGGGAGATCGCGGATTTTCTCCTCGTGGAACGGCTGCGAAGCTCCGTCGGGCTTCAGACTCAGGTTCCGACCCTCCACATGTCCTTCACGGGCTCCCCTGGGACCGGGAAGACGACCGTCGCCCTTCGGATGGGAAAAATTCTTCATCGTCTCGGCTATGTCCGGAAAGGACACCTTGTGGTTGCCGCCCGGGACGACCTCGTCGGTCAATATGTCGGTCATACCGCCCCGAAGACCAAGGAGGTCATCAAACGGGCCATGGGCGGGGTGCTCTTCATCGACGAGGCCTATTCCCTCTACCGTCCGGAAAGCGAGCGGGATTATGGGCTGGAGGCGGTATCGATCCTCCTGCAATCGATGGAGGACTACCGGAACGATCTCGTCGTGATCTTCGCGGGTTACCGAGACCGGATGGCGACCTTCTTCGCTTCCAATCCCGGCTTGCGCTCGCGGATCGCCCATCACATCGACTTCCCCGACTATACCTTTGAAGAGCTGGTATCGATCGGGGATCTCATGGTTCGGGCTCAGGGGTACTTTTTCGATCCGCCGGGACAGGAGGCTTTTCGGGAATACCTGGAACGGCGCCGCAAGCAGCCGCTTTTCGCCAATGCGCGCAGCGTCCGGAATGCCATCGATCGCATCAAGCTCCGGCAGGCCGCCCGCTTGATTTCCGCCGGCGGGAAGATTTCCGCCGAAGAGCTCATGCGGATCGACGCGTCGGATGTTCGCCAGAGCCGCGTCTTTACCGAGCAGGAGGGCGGGGAGAGCCAAGCAAGAGGAAAGTCTTGAGGCCAGCTCGTCGATGGACCGTGCGGAAAAGGGCACACTTCGGACGGTTCGGTCGCTTGACAGAGCCCGGACCGAGCCGCAATATCGCATCGACGGGGTGTCGGCATTAGAGCCGCTCGTTGGGAGTGGGTCCCTTATTCCCTTGCCACCCTTTGCCAGGAGCAGAGGAAGAGCCGGCAGAGCTTTCCTGCACGGTATCGGCCGGGGAAATCTTACGGGCTCACCCACGACGAAAACGCCCCACGAGGAGAACCTCCAAAAAAAGGGAAACCAAAGATGAGCAGTTCGACCCCCCCTACCGTTGCCCCCAGTTTATCCAATCCGCCCGCGGAAGAGGGGCTCGCGGCCCTGGCGGCCAATGTGGTTCGCGGCCTGGCAATGGATGGAGTGCAGAAGGCCAATTCCGGTCATCCCGGCCTGCCCATGGGAATGGCGGACGCTGCCGTCGTGCTCTGGACCCGCTTCTTGCGTTTTGATCCCGCGGACCCTCAGTGGCCGAACCGCGACCGGTTCGTCTTGTCGGCAGGACATGGATCGATGCTTCTCTACGGCTTGCTCCATCTTTGCGGGTTCGACCTTCCGCTCACGGAGCTGGAGCGTTTCCGCCAGTGGGGAAGCCGGACTCCCGGCCATCCGGAATATGGCCATACCGCAGGGGTGGAGACGACGACCGGGCCGCTGGGCCAAGGCATCGCCAACGCCGTCGGAATGGCCCTTGCCGAGCGGTGGCTGGCCCAACGATACAATCGCCCTGGGCACGAGGTGGTCAACCATCGGACCTTTGTCATCGCCAGCGACGGGGATATGGAGGAAGGGATCTCCCACGAGGCGGCGTCCTTGGCGGGCCATCTGCAGTTGGGCAAGCTGGTCGTCCTTTACGACGATAACCATATCAGCATCGACGGACCGACGGCGCTCTCCTTCAGCGAAGACGTGCTCGGCCGGTTTGCGGCGTACGGCTGGAATGTCCGAAGGATCAACGGGCTCGACCGCTCCGAGGTCGAATCCGCATTGACCTGGGCGACCTCCCAGGAAGAGCGGCCGACCATCATCGCCTGCCGGACCATCATTGGCTACGGAAGCCCCAACCGCGAGAACACCGCCAAAGCGCACGGGGAGCCGTTGGGGACGGAAGAGGTGAAGCTTGCGAAGGAGCGGCTCGGCCTCCCGGTCGATCAGACTTTTTACGTGCCCGAAGAGGTGAGAACCTTCTTCCACGCCGCCGCGAAGAAAGGGGCTGCGGAGCGGTCGCGCTGGCGGGAGATCTTCTCGGGCTATCGGAAGGAGTTTGCCGCGGAAGCCGAAGCCTTCGAAGCCGCGCTTCGGAGAGATCTTCCCGCGGGATGGGAGAAGGCGCTGCCAAGCTTCCCGGTGGAAAAGCCGCTTGCGACGCGGGCTGCTTCCGGAGCGGTGCTCAATGCGATCTTCGATAAGGTCGGCTACCTGCTCGGCGGCTCCGGCGATTTGACCCCCTCCAACAACACGCTGCCCAAAGGAGTGAAGGAGATTCATCCCGGAGACTTCTCCGGAGGATACATCCATTACGGCATTCGGGAGCACGGGATGGGCTCCCTCATGAACGGGATGGCCGTTCACGGCGGGATTCGTCCCTACGGCGGGACCTTCCTGATCTTCTCGGACTATATGCGTCCGCCCATTCGTTTGGCGGCCATGATGAAGGTGCCGGTCGTCTACGTCTTCACCCACGACAGCATCGGCTTGGGAGAGGATGGCCCGACGCACCAGCCGGTCGAACAGTTGACCGCCCTTCGCGCGATTCCCAATCTCGTGGTCTTCCGCCCGGCGGATGCGACCGAAACGGCGGAAGGCTGGCGGGTTGCTCTCGAGAGGAAAGATGGCCCGACCGCCTTGATTTTGACGCGGCAGGCTCTTCCCGTGCTCGATCGCGGCCATTTTGCTCCTGCCTCTGATGCCCGGCGCGGAGGATATGTGCTCGTCGGGGACGAGGAACCGGAGGTCATCTTGATTGCTACGGGTTCGGAAGTTTCGCTCGCGCTGGGAGCAAGGGAGATCCTTTCCGGCCGGAAGATCCGGTCCCGGGTAGTCTCCCTACCTTCGTGGGAACTCTTCAGCCAGCAGCCGGAAGCCTATCGGGAAGAGGTCCTCCCCGCCAAGGTCCGCGCCCGCGTTTCCGTCGAAGCCGGGGTCACGCTGGCTTGGCCGCGCTGGATCGGGCCGGATGGGGAAGCCGTCGGGGTCGATCATTTCGGAGCCTCGGCGCCGTATGCCACGATCTACAAGGAGTTCGGCCTGACGAAGGAAGCGGTTGCGGAAGCCGCCCAGCGAGCCTTGACGCGGACAGGACGAGCCTAAAGCTTGAGCGAAAAGGAAGAAAGCTTGGTGGTGGACGCAAACCGAACGACGGTTCGATCCTCCGCAGTGCCGCGCATCTTCGTCGCGCGGCATTGCAAGACCTCGTGGAATCTGGAGCGGAGGATTCAAGGACGAACCGATATTCCTCTTTGCGCGGAGGGAATCGCGGAGGCAAAAGCCAACTGCGAGCTTCTCCGGCCTCTCCCCATCGATCGGATTTTGTCGAGTCCGCTTGCCCGCGGCCGACAGACGGCGGAAATCTACGGTGAGGCGCTGGGAGTGCCGGTCGAGGCGTGGCCGGAGTGGGTCGAGGTGAACATGGGAGAGTGGGAAGGTCACACCCACGGAGAGTTATCGGCTCGGGAGCCCGCTGAGTATGACCACTGGCTGGCCGATCCGTCTGGGGTTCCGCTCTCCGCGATCGGTGGGGAAGACGTCTGGAGTGCGCGCAAACGGGTCGTCGGCGCGCTCTGCTCTCTGGCCGGCAGGCCGGAGCGCGGGATCCTCTTGATCCTCCACAAGTATATCCGCGCGATTCTGCAATGCGCGATTCTCGACCAGCCTTTCCGCCGTTTCTCGGAAGAAATCGTCGACTCGACGGCCCCCTCCGAGCTTCCTGCTCCCGCGGTCGAAAGACTCTGCCGATGACAACCGTGCGCTGGGACGGACTCATCTGGGACGTCGACGGGACCATCGCCTTAACCGAGAGGGAAGGGCACCTGCCCGCCTGCAACGCGGCGTTTGCGGCCATGGACCTGCCGATCCGCTGGAGCTGGGAGGAGTTCCAGGGACTCTTGGGGGTTCCGGGAAACGAGCTTCGCATGAAGCGAGCCCTGGAAGCGCTCGACCACCCTCCCGACCATCCCGAGGAGGTGGCCGGACAACTCGCGCGACTCAAGAAGAAGCTTTATTTGGAGAGATTTCTTTCCTGCACCAGCCTTCGGCCGGGGATTCGTGATCTGATCCGGGAGGCGAGGGAGCGGGGGCTGCGGCAGGCGATCGTGACGACGAGCGATGAGGAACAGATCCATGCTCTTCTTTCGCTCCACCTCCCCGAGGAAAAGGGATGGTTTTCCCCGGTTTTCGGAAAACGGGCGGGAAGGAAGACGGCTCCCGACTCTCCTCTCTATCGGCGCTGCTTGGCCGAATGGGGATGCGCCGGCAACCGCGTGCTGGCGATCGAAGACTCGGAGGTGGGATTGCGCGCGGCGTGCGAAGCGGGAATCCCCACCGTCGTCACCTACAACGATTACACCTCAGGGCATGATTTCCGCGGAGCAAGTTGGGTGACCAGCAGTCTCGCCCGTGTCTCCCTGGATCGCTTGGCGCAGGAAGTTCCGGAAGCTTAGCCTGCATGTCTCACAAGCGATCTCCTGCGGCTTGCGAAATGGGCCTGTCTGCTTCGTTGCGCCTTGGTTTTCCCT
>NZ_CABFVA020000098.1 GCF_902143375.2 Methylacidimicrobium tartarophylax
GCGTCTTGCCCACATCCCGAAGCCGCTGGAGAGCTGGATCGACCGACTCGGCATCCGCTCTCTCTTCCGAAATCCGCCGGCCTGGGCGACGGCGTAGCCATAAAGACAAATCCGGTTGTTCTCTCGCAACCGGTTGCGATTTTTGGCCCGGCAGTTCGGTCAACAGCCGCCGATCAGGACGCGCGTTAAAGTCCGCAAGCGCTCATCCCCTCTATCGAGCCAAAGGGCGATATGTGTGTTGAGCAGGAGACGTTCCGTCACCGCGCGATCTCTCGGCCGGTCTCGGCATCGGGCCCGAGATCAAGCGCCGGCGCGGTGAGGTCGACGCCTTCGCGCACTCGCACGGAACCGCGATGCGTCCCGAAGAGCGAACCAGAGCGGGCATACTGCTCCAGCAGGCGCCGGACAGCCAGGGCGACCGCTTCGATCGGATTACCCTCGGTCAGCTTCTTGGCGGTTTCCTCGATCAGCGCCACGACTTCCGGTCGGTGGATGATGACCCCGTCGGCCATCGGGTACCTCTTGCAGGTGGTGAAAGTGTCATAGAATGTTTTTATTCTTATTCAGGACGCGAGCTTTTCCGTCTCTCCGCCATGCTGCCTCCCACTGCACTGGGCGACGCATCCTTGATCACCGCGCACGAGACATGCAGGCTACAGCCGACCCGCTTGTGGAAACAGGTCTCGCCCCCCGATAGTGTCCACTTTTTCGTGTGTGGGTCGGTCTTCGGGTTTGCTGTTTGACAGTAAAGAAATTCGTTCTCACGCCGTCAACTCGGACCGGAGAGACCGCTTCCGCTTCGCCAAAGCCGTCCATGTCCCATCTCATGAACTCTCCATCCCATGCCCAAGCAGTCACTTCCGTTGATTACGACAGTATTGGTATTGTGGAATTGACAGGGCTCTTTCCTTCCGCCAAGGTGCGCTGGCCCAACCAACATGGCAACGCACACGCTAGCTAGGGGAAGGCTGTCCATCACGGCAATGGGTGCAGCACTCTGGACCGTAGCTCTTCCGTTTCTCTGCGTGGCCGGGCCGAGTTCCAGCGAGGAGATTTCCGCCGAGGAGCCCTCGGTTGAAAAGGCGGCGGCGCGGCTCAAGCTGCTTCGCTCTCCGGAGCCTGTGGAAAACTGGACCAAGGGGTTAGTGGTCGGCGGCTTCTTCGGCGGCGCATGGCCGTCCTCGCAGCAGGTTTCGGGAGTCGCCCAGACTCCGGGTGGCCCGCAGAGTTCCCATGGCGTTTCCCAGACCCACACCGGCATCTTCGCCGGCCCCTATCTCGGCTACAACTTTATGGATGCGGGCTTGCCGCTCTCCCGGGACGGGAAGTGGAAGGCGATTCCCGGGGTGCTGCTGATCCTCAACTACGCGGAAATGAGCTCTTCCGCTCTTTCTTATGGTCCCTCTTCGGCCGGACCCATCGCTTCCAGCGGCTCCAGCCGGACATTTCTCCCGGAGATCGGCGGGGTGGTCCTGATCTCGAACCCCACCCGCTTCGTGCCGTTCCTCGGAGCCACCGCCGGAGTGGCGCTATCGTGGGCAAGCGGAAACTCGGTGGTAAGTCCCTCGGGCGCGGAGCTGGTCGCTCCCGGCCAGACGGTCTTTACCTATGCCCCTTCGACGAAGGTCATGGCAGGAGTCGCCATCCGGATTGTCCCCCACTGGAATTGGATCCTCGGATACGCGACCCGCTTCATTGCCCCGACCAGTTCGACGGTGGAGGGCCTCAATCCGGATGTGGTCTCCTCGATTCAGTCGCGTACCGGCTGGTACCAGGATTTCGAAGGTTGGGTCGCCCTCCAGTATGACTTTGGCACATTGCGGCAGCCAACCACGATTCCTTGACCGGGTCAGCCGGCAACAGCGAACGGATCAGCGGTCCCTGCCTCCTCCGCGAGGCTGCCGGGATGGAACCCCGGGAAGGAAGCGGTGGGCATCCCGCGTCTCGGATTGAACCTGCTGGCTCAGGCTCTGGGCACTCTTGCGCAGCGAGGGATCTTCCTTGCCGATCTCCTGGGCGAAGGCACCGATCGCGTGGGATTCTCTCCCCAGGGTCTGCTCCTGCTTGTCGATCGCCATCTGATCGCGGGCCAGCCTCTTGCGATCGTCCCGCAGCCGCTTCCACTCTTCCGGATGGAGGGCCTTGTCTTTCTGGGCGCGAACCAGATCTTCCCCATATTTTTTGTGGAGGGTCAGCAGCTCCTTGCGGGTGCGTTCGAAGAGGTGAACGTGGCGACCGGCCTGGGTAACGATCAGGCAGGTGGGGGAGTGAGACTCCTTGCCTTTTTGGCGAAGCGCTTCCATCGCCTTTTGCGCATGGCTCTGCGGATGGAAGCCAGGGCGGGATGCTGGATCGGAAGGAACGGGCGGAAGGTCGCGTCCCTCGCGATGGGCCTCCTGGGCCAGGAAGGCCCCTTGCTTTCGCAGCTCGGGATGCTCCTCGCCAAAGCGAGCAGCATCGCGTTCGAGCGATTGGGCGGTATGTCGGACGGTTTCCTTGTCCTTGCGGAGGACCCGCCAGTCGTGGCGAAGCGTTTCCTCGTCCTTGACGGCCCGCTCGGGGTGGAGGCGCTGGTCTTGCTGAAGTTGGGTTGCGTCCTTCACCACCCTCGTGGTCTGTTCGAAAAACTCGTTCCTCTGGTGCTGGAGCTGGCCGAATTCTTTCGCCAGCCCCTCTTCTTTCCGGGGAGCTTCCCCACCGATGGCCCGGGACTCTTCCCGGAGGTGTCGAAGCGCTTCACGAGCCTGCATCGGGGTTATTCTTGCTCGACCCTCCCCTGATGGATGATCTTTCGCGGGAGGATGGGGCGAGGGGGAGTGGGTCTTTTCCGTAGGATAGGGACCGGGCGAGGAAATGGCATATTCGTCCCACTCCACGGGCGGAAGCGGCGGGGAGGATTCGCGCTGCTTTTCCGCATCCCATTTCGGGTGGGCGGCATCGGCCTTGTGGCTGCTTTTTTGGCTCAGTTCGTCGACCTTCGTCCGAAGTTCGAGCAGCTCTTTCTGGGCCTGATCTAGCTTCTCGTTCATCGCGCTCAAGAGGGGATCGTAGCTGGTGCCCTTGGGATCCTGGGCGGCACATGGCCCAGATTGGCTCTGAGGCCGGATCGTCGGGGGGAGATCTTGGGTGGAGTTCTCTCCTCTTTCCTCCGGCTTCTTCTCGTCCCGTTCCTTGTTGAGAGCGAGCAAGGGGGATTCGCGCTGCTTTTCCGCATCCCGTTTCGGGTGAGCGGCATCGGCCTTGTGGCTGCTTTTTTCAAACAGATGGTTCAGTCCCGTCCCAGTCCAAACTGCCGCCGTTACCTTCTGACCCAAATCTAGGGTCTGGCCTAAAAACTGGTCCACCGCGCGCTCGAGCGGCTGGGAGGGGGAGAGATCTTGGGTGAACTGCTCTGCTCTTTCCTCCGGCTTTCTGGCTTCTGCGGACATGGCACCTCCGTCTTTGCTCTTTTCCTCTTGCGTCTATCGGGAATCCCCACCCAGCTCAGTTTGGCGGGAAGGGGGCTCCTCCCTTCTTCTGTTAGGCGATCGGGGCTCGCCGCGCATCCGGCAGGCGGAGTTTTTCTCGATTCACCCGTGGGCACCAGCTTGGCCGGGCAGCGAGTCCGCAGAGGTCGACCGTGCACACGCAGACGGATAGGTCACTTGGCGGCCTCTCACCCGCGCCCAGGGAGTGAGTTGGTGAGGTTGGCCATGTCTGGCATCAAGGAGATGGCGTACAGGAAGTCCGCGGGCAACCAGGGCGTCGGCGATGAGCGAACGGTGGCAGCGCCATGGGACTGTCTCCGCGCAGAGGAGGACGAGGCGGCTCTTCCTGGCCAGATCTTCCAGGTGATCGAGCGCGGAGGAAAACTCCGGGGTCTGCATGTAGTCGGCGAAGCCTCGGAAACTTGCGTTTCGCCAGGCTCCGTTTGGAGAATCCCGCTTTGGACGGCGCAAGCCTCCAAGGGAAACCATATGCTCGTATCCGATGTCGTGAACGGCCAACGCCGCGGGAAGGGTCTCCTTGTTGAACTGCGGATTGTGCCGGGACTTGGGAATCGTTCGGACATCGACCACGAAGGAAATCTCTTGGATCTTCAGGATGTGAACGAACTCTTCCAAGGACCGCGTGCCGTGTCCGAGGGTCAAGACGGCGGGGCGGGGCAGGGGCGCACTCTTCGGATCCACAGGAGAAGATACGTCTCCGGGCCGGGTGCGGCGAACGAAGAGGCGACCGGGTCACGAGGCAAGAAATCCTCTTCCTCTGCTTTGTCTTTGACAGAGTGTCTGCCTCGTTTCACGCTAGGCGCCGACCAGTGAGGGAATCGATCGAGGTATCCGCTATCCTTGTGACCTACAACAGCCGACCGGTGCTGGACGGCTGCCTCCGGTCGCTTCAGGCGCAAGAGGGGATTCGGCTGGAAATTCTCGTCGTCGACAATGCGTCCGGAGACGGGACGGCGGATTGGATCGCCGGGAAGTTTCCCGAGATCAGGCTCTGGAGAAATCCCGAGAATATCGGCTTTGCACGGGCCTGTAACCAGGGAATGCGAGCGGCAAGGGGCGAGATTCTGCTTTTTGTAAATCCGGATCTCCGATTTCCGGATTCCGATGCGGTGGCACGGTTAGCCGCCTCCTTGCGCGCCGACCGATCTCTCGGAGCGGTCGGGCCGGCCCTCTACGAGGAGGGCGGCTCACGGCAGCCGAGCACGGCTCGTGCGTATCCCAACGAACGTTGGACGAGAGGGGCGCTGGGCATCCTGCCGGGCGAGCTTGCGGCCCTTCTGGGGGCCTGCCTGGCTCTGCGCTCCGCAACCGCCTCGAGGGTAGGGGGGTTCGACGAAGACTTCTTTCTTTACGGGGAAGACCAGGATCTCTGCCTTCGCCTGCGCCGACTCGGCTTGCGGCTCGCCTGCCTCACGGAGGTGCGAGCGGTTCATATCGGCCGCCACAGCGAGGAGGGCACGAACCCGAGGGCCTACTGGCAAAAGAAGCTGGCAGGGGAATATCTCTTTTACCGAAAGCACTATCCGGCTCGTGCGCTTCGGTGGATCCGAATCAGTCAATGGGTGAAGAGCTCCTGGGAGCTTTTCCTGCTCGGACTGGTTTGGCCGATCGCCGGGCGGACGAGCGCCTGGAAGGAGCGATGGGGAAAGTATGGCGCGATTCGGGCAGCGGCGGCGGGAAGGAGGGAAGTCGGCCTGAAGAAAGGGATGCTCTCCTTCGGCCATTGGCAGCCTGCCGCCTTGGGTGGGGCTCGCGAATGACGCAGGACTTCCGAGGGGATTTCGACGAGCTGCTCGGCCGGTTTGATTCCGGGAAGCCCTTTGCCTTCGCCCGCTATAACGATGGGGAAGCCCGCGTCTTGGCCAACCAGCCGGTCGGATGCAAGCACGAATGGCAATACCGGCCGAACAAGGACCTTCATTTCCGCTCGTCGCTTCGAGAGTCGCTCCGAATCCAAGACGACTCCTTTTTTTACGGTCTTCCTTCCTGGGACATGAGTCCGTGGATGCATGATCTGGTGCGAGGCCTCACCGCCGCGCGTCGGGAAAGCCTGACCTTTGCCGCGCTCTTCGCCAACGGGAATCACGATCGCTTTCTGGAGGAGTTCGTTCCCCGGCTCCGCCGGTCGAACCGGCCCACGATCTTCATGGGAAATGCCCGCCTTTCCCGTCCTCGGCTCGAGGAGGCTCTCGGCATCTCCGATTTCCTTCCCCTTTCGGGGGACTGCATCCAGCTCTGGAAGCGCAGGGAGCGGGAGCTCCTGGACCTGCTCGATCTGAAGGCCTCTCTTTCCCGTGGAGCGGTTTTTCTCGTTGCAGGGGGGCCCCTCGGAAAGATCCTCATCCACGCGCTCTGGAAGGTTTCGGCGGACAATGTCTACCTTGATGTCGGATCCGCGCTCGATCCGCTGCTTTTCGGAAGGCCGACGCGGGCCTATCATCGCGATCCAATGAATCGAGCCGTGATCCCCTGCTGGAAGCCGGAGGGGGAAGCGGAGGAAGCTACCCTGGTGATGGAACGCTCTCAGGAGAAAGAAGCACGCTGATGTCCCCTTCCGAAAGGCCGCAGGTTACCGTGGGAATTCCGGTTTTCAACGGAGCCCGCTTCCTTGCCCAAGCATTGGAAAGTGTTTTGGCCCAAAGCTGGCGGCCGATCGAGGTGATTGTGGTGGACGACGGCTCCACGGACGGAACGCCGAACATTCTGGAGAAGTATCGAGACCGGGTGATCGTCTATCGTCAGAGTAATCAGGGCGCGGCGGCGGCAAGGAACCGGGTTCTCTTGGAAGCTAAAGGGGAGTGGATTCAATACTTGGATGCCGACGACTACTTGGAACCCTGGAAGATCGAGCGCCAGTGGACCGAGTGCACCAATCCGGATGCCGACGCCATTCTCTCTCCTCTCCTCGAAGAGCGGTGGAAAGGGGGAAAGCCGCTTCCGGTCCGGCAGCCGAAAGACGAGGGGGACGCCGACCCGGTCGTCCGGTGGCTTGAGCGTAAAAACCCACAAGTTGCTGCCGGCCTCTGGCGTAAAAAGTCGCTGGTGAGCATCGGGGGTTGGAATCGTTCGATTCGCTGCGCGACGGAGGACAACGAGATCTACCTACGGGCACTGCAGGCCAATTTTCTTTTCGTCTGGACGCCGACCGCGGGCGCCGTCTACCGGGCCGACTGGTCGCAGGGGTCGTTTTGCCATCGTGATCATGCAGCTCTTTTTCGAACTGAGCTCTCCCTGCTCGACAAGATGACCTGCTGGCTACAGGAGCAGCAGCAGTGGACGGCGAGGCGCAGGGAAGCGGCGGCATGGACCTATTTCCAAGTGCTCCGGGAGATCGCCAAAGACAATCTCAGGGAGGCGGCGGAACTCTATCGAGAGCGTCAGAAGCGTGGCCTTGTCTATCCCTGCGGGCCGAAAGCGACGCCGAGCTATCGCACGCTCTTCGGCGTGCTCGGCTTCGAAGGAGCGGAAAGGGTCTGCCGGGCCGCAAATCTTTTTCGCCCCTTGGACAAGCGCTTGCGAAGTTTTAGGCGATAGGGGGGTGGCACGAGAAGACGAGAAACCGCATCTTGATCACGAGGTCTCCTCGGTCAAGGATTGGCTTGAGGAGGCTAACGTTTGGATCCCGATCTTACCCATTGCGCTTTGGAAGGAGGCCTAGCATGCATGATTGCGTCGATTCGTCACAGGAGAAGGGCAACGAGCGTTACTGTTTTTGCGACATTCGGGCCGGGTTTGCCCGCCTGTTTTCCGATCGGTTCTGGTTTCCCAAGATCGTCCTCGGAGGTATTCTGCTGATCAATCCCGTCCTTTTATCCGTAGCTCCGAAGTGGATCGGCGGATGGACGCAACATAAATTCCTCTCCTTCGGCCTTCTCATCGTTAATGTCTGCAGCTTCTGGTTCGCCTTGGGTTTTACCTACGAAGTTCTCCGCAGAGCGCGCTTCGGCGGGAGGCAGTTGCCGGAATGGAGCAGTCGTGTTCTCGGCCAATATCTCCGCGAAGGCGCGGTGAAGTTCGCAATCTCCCTGACGACCTTGCTCTTGCCGCTCTTCCTTTGGATGGCGGCCTGCTATGGACTCTTCATCCGGCTCCTGGGACTTCCCTCCAATCTGCTTTCCGTTTTCATTCCCTTCGGGACCTGGTTCGCGGTGCCGTTTTGCGCGGTCGCCTGCTGCCGCTGGCTCGATGGCGCTTCGGTCTCCTCTTGCGCCCTCGATTATCGGGAAAATTTCCGCCTGTTTTGGAAAAGGCGAGGCGACTTTCTGATCGCCTCGGCCTTCCTCGGTGGACTCAACGCCATCCTGATGTCCTTTTTTTACACGATCCCGATCGCCCTTTTTTTCGGTCTCTGCCTGGTCGATACCTGGTTTGGGCCGATTTATGCTTCCGCCGTAGAGAAGGCATCCGGCTCTTTCGCCCCGGCGGATTCGTCGGCTTCTTAGGAACTGCGACTTCATCCTGTGATTTCCCTCGACTCGGCAGCGGCGACGCCGATTCATCCGGCAGTACTCGAAGCGATGCTCCCCTTTTTCCGGGAGCCGGGCAATCCGGCCAGCCTCTACAGCGCAGGTACCCGGGCGCGGCAAGCCTTGGAAGAGGCGAGGGAAGTAGTAGCCTCCTTTTTGGGCGCCTCTCCCTCGGAGATCTTCTTCACCTCCGGTGGAACGGAAGCCATCAATCTCGGCCTCAAAGGCTTCTATGAAGCGAACCGCAAGCGCGGCAATCGTATCCTCTCCTCCCCGGTGGAATCGGTCGCCGTCCTGCGTTCGCTCGACTGGCTGCGCGGGCAGGGGGCGGAGATCGGCTGGGTACCCGTGGACCGGGAAGGGGGTGTCGATCCCGCTGCGATCGCGGCGGCTCTTACTCCCGAGACCATCCTCGTCTGTGTCCAATGGGCCAACGGGGAGACCGGTGCGATTCAGCCGATTCCAGAGATCTCCCGAGTTTGTCAGGAGGCGGGCACCACCCTTTTCTGCGATGCAACGGCAAGCGTGGGCTGGCTGCCCATCGACCTAGGCCAAATCTCTGTCCCGCTCTTCGCATTCCACTTCCGCGGGTGTGGGGGGGCGGTGGGAGTAGGGGCCTTGCGCAAACAGGAGAGAGTGGCCCTCTGCTCCCAGATTCATGGGGGTTCCCAGGAGAAGGGGCTCCGCGCCGGTACCGAAAATCTCCCGGGCATCGTCGGAGCGGCCAAGGCGGTCGAGCTGACCTCCGGAACTTTAGCCGCTTCGACATCCCGGCTTCGCTCTCTTTCGCAGAAACTCTGGGAGGCGATCCGCAGCACGATTCCCGCGCTCCACTGGCACGGTCCTCCGCCCGGTGAGCAGCGTCTGCCGCATCACCTCGCTTGGAGTGCGGAAGGCGCGGAAGGAGAGGCACAAGTACTTGCCTGCGATCTCAAAGGAATTGCGATTGCCGCTGGCCCGAGCTGTATAAGCAAGTCGTTGCGAGGCAGTCATGTCCTTCGTTCGATCGGGATTCCGCAGCGGTTGGTGATGTCGGCAATCCAGCTCACGCTAAGCCGGGAGACTTCGGAAGCGGATCTTGACTCATTTTGCCAAGTCTACACCAGGGTGATCGAGCGGTTGCGCTCGATGTCCCCTGCCTGGCAGATGGTGAAGGATCGCTTGCCTTCGAAGCCGTCCGCAGGGGAGGCCGGCCGGTGAGTGCTCCCGAAAGATCGATCGCGAGCCGAGTCGACGGCTTGTTCCCATTCCAAATAAAACGCTGGTTGGGGTGGCTCGCGTTTTCCGCAGGGCTTCTTGCCGCCGGTTTTTTCCTCTCCTTTCCGATGGATTTTGCCGCTTACCGAGTCGTTCAGCAGATCGATCGTCCTACCTTTCAACAAATTGCGCAGCAGTTCAGCTTCTGGGGCGATTATCTTCCCGGAAGCATTCTCGTCTCGATCCTGTTTGCGATCGGGAGCCTGATTGCAAAGAGCCGGCGGGCTCGATCAGCTGCCCTGGCAAGCTTCCTAGCCGCATCCGTGGCAGGGATAACCCTGGACGCCGGCCGCTTCTCTTTCGGCCGACCCCGGCCCTACGCCACCGTCGCCGCCGCGACTCTGCGAATCGGACGGAAGCCGGAGCCGAAGGTCTCCTTCGGCAGAACCCGCCCGGACAACGATCTTCCCGATGGGTTGTACGGCCCGCTCGGCATCCATATGTTTCAGGGCTTTCCTTCGGGCCATGCGGCCTCGTCTACCGCGAGCGCAGCCGCGATCATCCGCCTGGTTCCGCAGCTCGGCATCCCCCTTGGCCTCCTCGCTCTCGGCGTCTGCTGGTCCCGAATGGAACTACGGCAGCACTACCTATCGGATGTCACTGTAGGCGCAATCTGGGGCACGCTCTGGGGGATACTCTTCGGCACGCTCCTTTGCCGACGTCTGTCGCGCCGTACGACGCCACCTCCTGCCTCTCGGCCCGAAAAGGAGATTTGAACGAAATCGTTGAATCCGACGTCGAACTCATTGGAAACATCGAACGAATCGTTATCCTCCTCTAACGATTCCCGAAGGAGCGGCACGGCA
>NZ_CABFVA020000099.1 GCF_902143375.2 Methylacidimicrobium tartarophylax
ACCGACTCGTAGGTCTTGCCGTTCTGGATGCGTCGGACGCGCTGGATGTACACTCTGGCTTGGATGATACACACCAGCTTACTACTCATCAATAAGAAAGTAGCTAAATGCTATTTATAGTCTGGCTACTGGGTTTTCGCTCTTTCCTCCTCGTGTCTTGTCTCGCTGACTTTTCGTCCGAAAGTTCTGGTAGATGTTCCCGTCGTAACCTCATAACCCCCGAACAACAGAGAAGAGGCACCAATATTGCCCATTCCCGAGCATGATGCTATTCTTTGCAGTGTGAGCGTCTACGCGCCGACCTACATTGCCCTTGATGCATCCAATTGGATTGATATGGAGCGTTACAAGTGGAGGCTTTGTACTAAAGAGATTAAGGCTATTTTAAATACAGGATCCATCCTCCCGTATGTTACTTTTGAGCATTTCTACGAAATTCTTCGTTCAGACAAGCGATACGGAGTTTTCGAAATCCTCTTTTCCCTAAAGTATGTAGCCCATCCTGAACCCTGCCGCTTTCTGCGCACGTCGACGAAAGAGCGCATTTGCGGTTCTGTAGACGATATCCAGTACGAAGAGGTGCTAGCCCTGCTAGCACAGCCGGATGCATCCTGGAAGACCGTTGTTGCAAAGGTGAGGCCGAAAGCGCTCGGGAGTGTCTCTTCTGGACAGTCACTCTGCAACGATCCGGTTATCAAGTCCATGGTTGAATCTGGATCACCGCCTAGGCATGCCACAATCAACGATTGGGCTGAGTCGATGGAGTTTGTTACGGAAGCGAATGGGCGTATTTTATTTCCGCCGGCCGGGAGCTATACTTTAGCAGCCGGGAGAGAGGCCGAGGAACGAAGGCGTGCATTAAAGGGACGGGTAGCAGAGTTCCTGCAGACGAAGGGAGCTCCGGGCCTACGAGATGTGGATGAAACGCTGGAGTTATTGTATCGACAAGCATCTCATCTTATTGGCCCTTTTTGTCAATGCGGGGGTAATGATCCGATCTTGATGTTGCTCACAGCACTTGGGATTAAGCCGGAGCGCCTTAGGACGACTAAGGCGGGTTACCGGGAATTGCCGCTTGAGGAGTTGCTATTTGCTTCGAGGAAAATTGTATTCGAGAAAGGACTGGGTCTCAAGGAAGGATTGCTATATGCTATTGACTGGGACAGAGTTCCTACATGGCGAATCGAAGGAGAGTTGGGAAGCGCTACAAGAAGAGGCGAAAGCACGGGTCGGGCGAAGGGAAGCAATTGTATAGATCATAAGCTGTCCGGATTGGCTCTCTACGTTGATCGCGTGCAAGTGGATAGGCGTGTGTTTCATTATTTCGAGGTTGCAGCGAAGAAGGATGGCTGCTTAAGAGAGCTACAAAGACGTTTGCGCAGAACGTCGACTCTAGATGTGCTGGCTGAGGATTTGCGTCACTTCACGAATGAATAGTGGGCCGTGGGCTGACATGACTTATGTTTGGACAAGGCGTCGTAAGATGTGGGTACGGAATCCACGCCCATTTTGAAGTGGCACTGGCGGGATACGTTTTGACCGATGGAGCGTCAACCATGACTCCGGGGCGGAGATGTGCAAGATGGGGGATTCCAGGTTTGATGGTTTCCGGCCCTGACTCTACGGTGCTTTTTGCATCTTCGCAGTGGAATCCACCTCTTGTTGAAGATGAGCATTCGGGCCGACGCCAGCGCGCTTCTCAACAAGCCCCACCTGCTCCCGCTCTTCGCCCAGCCACCGGCTTGGGCAACGATGTAGCCAGTAGCGGAAAGGCCTGTCCTTCCGCATCAAGGAGTTGCGCCGCTACTCAATGGAAGTCAGGCTAAGTGATATGGAACTGCGTTTTAAAAGCAAAGGCCTAAAATGTCTCTACGATGGGGAGCCCGGAGGGGTACCGTCAGAGATGGTTGGCAAGCTGAAGAAGCTCCTCTTTGCTCTTGAAAACGCCGAAACGCTAGAACAACTCAGAAAATTTCCTGGCTGGAAGCTTCATCCGCTCAAAGGCGGCTCAAAAGATTGGTGGAGTCTGACCGTTACCGGGAACTGGCGGCTGGTTTTCCGATATCATGAGGGGACCAACACGGCCACCGGCCTTGACCTGATAGATTACCACTAAACAGCCTCTCGGGCTTTTCCGTCCTGCGTCAACTCCTCGGGGTGTTCTCCCTCGACGGACTAACTCGCAAGATTGTAGAGAAGCAAGTTGCCCCGCCGGGTAGCTGTCAGGTCCCGGATGATTACGTACTGGTTTTTGGAAGAGCTGCGGATGGGATTGTTGCCATGTTTTTAG
>NZ_CABFVA020000100.1 GCF_902143375.2 Methylacidimicrobium tartarophylax
GAGTCGCCGAGGGCTTCGGCGACGATTTCGGCGGTCTGCCGCGCACGCACCAAGGGACTGGACCAGATCAAGTCGGGGCGCACGCCCAACCGATGGAGCGCATTTCCCGCAGACTGGGCTTCCTGACGGCCCTTCTTCGAAAGCTTCCGCTCGGCATCAGTCGGCGCTTCCCGAATAGCGGCGGCATGGCGCAGCAAGTAGACGGTCATGGGAAAAGAGTATCGGAAAAACCGGCGAGGCGAAAGCGACGGCGATCTCGTTTTCGTTCCAGGACGAAAAGGAGTTTGGCGCTTGCCAGGGAACGAGAGGGAGGCGCATGTTTAGGCGAGAAGGATAAGCGACTTATCACAGGAGGGTCAGTCATGTCGGATCATGTCTACAAGATCATCGAAGTCGTCGGAACCTCGGACGTGAACGTCCATGAGGCGGTTCGTAACGCGATTCACCGGGCGTCGAAGACGGTGCACAATCTGTCGTGGTTTGAGGTCAAAGACATTCGAGGGGCGATTCACGAGGGAGAACCCCACTTCCAGGTAGAGGTGCGGATGGGCTTCCGGCTCGACACTTAGCCTCTAAAAGATTCCGAGGAGTTCCTCGAGAAAAGACCGGGGGACGGTAGAGAGCGGGCAGCCTGCGGCGGCTAATACATCTTGTATGGGAGAAACTTTCCGCTCATCTCGATCTTCACCCGGTCCCCCTGAGGGTCAGGCTCTCGGTCGATCCGCATCCGAAAATCGATCGCGCTCATAATGCCGTCACCGAACTCCTCGTGGATGAGTTCCTTGATCGCCAGCCCGTAGATCGAGAGGATCTCATAGAAGCGATAGAGCAGCGGGTCGGTGGGAATAGCGGTCGGCAGCGACCCCTTGTAGGGCACAGCCTGCAAGAGTAGTTCCGCCTCTTCGGGTAAATCCAAAAGGCCCCGCAAGGTCCGAGCCTGCTCGCTGGTCATCGTCATTTGGCCGAGGCAGGCCGCCGCAACCCACTCCTTGCTCGCGCCAAGGGCCCGAGCGATCGATTCCCACGAGAGCTCTTTTCGGATCTTAGCGGCGAGAATGAGTTGGGTGAGTTCCGATCGGGTCACGGATCGTTCCCTCTTCGCGGAGTGGATACGCTGCAGGAACTGCGCTCGAGAGGACTCGAACCTCCACGGGTTTCCCCACAAGCACCTCAAGCTTGCGCGTCTGCCGGTTCCGCCACGAGCGCGCGCGTCCGACGTAGAGGACACTTTACGTTCGGCCCGAACTTCGGCGCAACCAAAAAGCCTAGGCGATCGGGAAATCCGTGGAGGATCGCACCGGCCTATTGTCATTGCCGGTACTGCTTGGTAAGACAATGCTTATGAGGAAAGTGGGCGTTGTCCTTCCGGGTGCCTGGCGGCGGTGCGGCCCCGTCATCGCGGTTTTCACCATCATCGCATGGCTCGTCACGGCGAATCAGGGAGAGGCCGCTACCGCCTACGTGAGCGTGGAGTCTGTCGGGGTCGTGGCGATCAACTTGGAAAAGATGGCGATCACGCGGCGGTTTGCTCTCCGCAAGTCGGGTCCTCGAGGAATCGGGATCACTCGGGATGGCCGCTACGTCGTGACCGCCGATAAGGAGAGCCAGGACGTAGCGGTGATCGATCGGAAGAGCGGTCATCTGGTTCGGCGGATTCCGATCGGTCCCAAGCCCGAGTTCCTCAAGTTCAGTCTGGATGGACGCCACTTCTTCGTCGCTCACGAGCCGGCTTCCGAGGGACCGCCCCCGAAGGGGCCGCAGACCGAGGCCGAAAAGAAAGCCCAAAAGAAAGCCCAAGAGGAGGCTGCCGAAAAAACACCGGCGCAGATCGTGGAAATCGACGTGGCAAGCTGGCAAGTCGTGCGGACCTTTTCCGCGAGCCTGGATACAGAAGGGATCGAAATCTCCGCTGATGGAAAGAAGCTTCTTTGTGCCAACGAATCGGAAGATTCGCTGCGCGTCTACGACTTGGAGACCGGCGGAGAGGTTCGGCGCGTGGATCTCCGTCCGTATGGCAGCCGCCCGCGGGGGGTCAAGCGCTCCCCGGACGGGAGCGAGTACCTTGTCTCGCTCGAGAGTTCCGGCAACGTGATCGTCCTGGACAAGGATCTGAACTTCCTTGCCTCCGTGCCCACGGCGGCGGGGCCGTATGGAATCTCGTTTGATCCGGAAGGCAAACATTTCCTGGTCGCCGCCTCCCGTGCGGAGAAGCTCCAGGTTTTCGATACTCGGAGCCGGAAGCTGGTCAAAGAGATGAAGGTAGGAAAGAGGTGTTGGCATTTTACCTTCACGCCCGACGGGGAGCGGATTCTCGCAGCGTGCGGACGTTCCAATGAGGTGCTGGTTTTTGACGCCAAGAGCTACCGGCTGGTCAAGGTCTTAGGCGGCATTCCGCTGCCTTGGGGGATCGCAACCTATCCCCGAGCGTACGGGAGCCTGGATTTCCCGTAGACGGAGAGGGGGCGGCCTGCCTGTCTCCAGCAGCCTAGCGGTACCAAGCTTTCCATTCCACGTGGAGCGTGGTGTAGGCGACCGGAGAGGAGATCCGCTGGAAGTGCCACCAGACCGTGCTCCCTTGGACCCGATATCCGCCGGGAAGAACGCGGATCACTTGATTCGTGAGAAACTCCTGGAAAGTGGGCGGCGGGGGGCCGCCCCCCATCCCGAATGCGGGCGTTTGGCGAAAGGAGGCATACATCTTTCCCAGATCGACGACGATCCAGTAATCGTGAATCGGAGGACGCCAGCCGCTCCATTGGATCGTGTCTTCAAAAAAATCGATCTTTCGGCTGGGATCGCGCGGAAGGACCCGCTGGAGAGCGTCGGTCCGGAGCTCGATTTGTCGACCGGCGGGAAACTTTATATTGTCCCAATACTGGTTGCCGACTTTTCGAACCAGGATCGGTTGCCCGTCGATCGAATCCCGGTATTCGAGATAGGGCTGCTCGGGGAGCTCGGCATGATAGACGGGTTCGACGAACGTCGGGCCGAAATTGCGGAAGCAGGTGAGGAAAGTCTCCCGCAAAAGCGGTTCTCGGCTACCGCCGTGTTCCGGGGAGAGAAAGAGAGTGTAATACTTTCGGGCTGAGACGAGCTGAACGAATTGGGCGAGGGAGGGCTCAACCGCTGCCGAGAAGATAAAACCCAAAAAGAGGAGAACGCCTCCCCCAACGGAAGAAGGAATCACGGCGCTTCCTGCGGAGGTTCCCAAAGGATGGGGACGAGGCGGCCGTATAAAGACCCGGGAAAGCCGTTTCGGAAGCGAGCCCTCTGGTTGGCTTGCTCGGCTCGCCCGGCTTCATGCCGACCGCCTCGGTCGCCCTGCGACTACCAGTTCCGAAGCTTGGGATCGCCGCGGTAGATCGAGCGCACGTAGGCGAGCACCTTCCAGATTTCATCATCGGTCAGGATGCTGCCGAAGGGCGGCATCGGAGCCACGACGTTCTCACGCCCAATGCGCGTGTATCCCTTCTTCTGGAGTTCGACGCTACCGTATTTGACGAGCTCGAAGAGGGTCTTGTCTTCGCTGCCGTAGACCCAGGTATCGTTGATGACCGGAGGACACATTCCGCCTCCTCCCATTCCTCCATGACAGCCGTTGCAGCTTCGACTGAACCAGAGTTTTCTCCCTTCCGCGATTGCTTGCGGGTTGTCGGTGTATGGGTTTTTCATGGCGCCGCCGGCGGCGGAAGCGGACGGTTGTCCGGCGGGCGCTGGGGTTGACTGGGGTGTTGCGGACTGCTGTTGCGCCCAGGAGGCGGTCAGCCAGAGGCTGGCCAAGCCCGGCACAAGATAGCGTATCCAAGACGTAGTTCGTTTTCCTCTTTTCATGATCTCCGGTATTTGTCGCCTAGGATTCCACCCAAGCCTATTGGGCGGGAGGCGTAGTCTTCTTCGTCGGGCTACTCGCTTTGTCCAAGAGGGAGGCGAGAGTCTGATAGCCCCTTTCCTGCGCGAGGGCGAGCGCCGTCTTTCCCTCACGACTTCGCTGGTCCGGACGGGCACCCGCGCGCAGAAGAAGTTCGACGATCGGCTGCCGGTTGCGAGAGACCGCCAGCATGAGCGGAGTAATCCCCGCCGGATTGGCGGCGTTGGGGTCTGCGCCTTTATCGAGCAGCAGACGGACTACGGCTTCCGAACCGGAAGTCGCGGCGAACATCAAGGGAGTATAGCCTCCCGCGCCACTCCTCCCATTCACCGATACCCCATGGGAAAGCAGAAGCCGGACGAGTTCGGAATCGGAGCCGTTCGCCGCAAGTGCCAGAGGAGACCAGCCGTCTTTGGCGGTCGCGGAGGGATTCGCTCCGTGTTCCAGGAGAAGTCGGCTCAACTCGCGATTGTCCTTCGAGATTGCGAAGAGGATCGGAGTCCAGCCGTCGGGATCGGACAGGTTCGGATTGGCTCCCTTGTCCACGAGAAGCCGGGCGATGGGCCATTCTTCGGTCCGGATGGCGTTGAGCAAGGGGGTGAAGCCAAGGTTATCGGGTTCATTGAGGGCCCGCGGATCTTTCGCTAGGAACTTTTCGGCAGCCGAAAGATCCCCTGCTGCGACGCAGTCCTGCAAGGAACCGTGTTCGGTCGCGACGACACGGGTGGGCGTCGGAGGAGGAAGAAGTGGTTTGTACGGTCCCTGGTGGGCGGGGAGATCGCCGTCGACGATGCACTCCGAGCAGTGGACAAGCGGGACGCCGAACTCGGTCAGGATATTTTTAATCTCGGCTTTGTGCTCTTCCATCACGCGGTTGAGGCTGTCGCGGAGGCTCTTGTCCCCCTTGGGGACCGCGAGCGCCATCGCGTATTCGAGCGGCACGGTCTCTTCCATCGTGTTGAGAGGTATGATGTCGAGGGGAGCTCTGGTCTTGGCGACGTAGTAGCCAGCCAAGGGACCCCAGATCGCGCAGGCATCGAGCGTTCCTTGGATGACCTGCTCGACCTGTTCGGCAGGATGCTGTTCCGGGTGTACCCGCGAGTCATAGAAGATGTAGTGAACCACCGTATTGTGTTGGATTCCATGGTTCCGGAGGGCATCGCGGGCGGCCGAGGCCTGGAAGACGCCGATGCGAAGGTTCTTGAGAATCGGGTCGTCCAGGGAACGGATGTGGAGATTGCGGTCCTTCCGAGTCACGAGCACAAACGTCGACTTGTAGTAAGGCTTGGTCGGGAGAGCCAGCTCGAAATCAGGTGGCATGTCGAAAAGAAGGTCGCAATGGTTCGCGTTCAGCGTCGTTCGAACCAAGCCTCGTTCGTAGTAGGTGTACCAAAAGTAGTCGAGGGGTTTGCCCATGGCCCGGGCCAACAACTCGGCGATCTTATTCTGGAATCCCTCTCCTCGGCTGTTGGAGAGAGGCATGTTCCCGGGGTCACCGCAGACGCGAAGGGGTAGATCGGCCGGCTGGGCCAAAATCGGGGAGCACGTCAAAGAAAAGAGGATAAGGGCGGACCACCCCCTTTGGAACAGTCCGCCCTTTCCCGCTAGATGCATGGATCTAAACGATCCGTCCGCTTACTGCACGCAGAACGTATAGAGCGTTCCGCCCATCGGGATGTTGTAGAACCCATTGTCCGCAGCCAGACCGGAGTCGCCGAGCGCGCCATAGGGATCCGACGGGTCGAGACCTGCGGCAACCGGCAGTCCGATCCAGCCACCAATGCCGGTCAGGATCGAAACATACTGCTTGCCGCCCACTTCGAAGGTGATCGGATTGCCGATGATGCCGGAACCGAGCTTCTGCTGCCAGAGAACCTTACCGGTTTTCCGATCGACCGCGCGGAACCAGCCGTCAAGGGTGCCGTAAAAGGCGAGCCCTCCGTCGGTAACCAAGGCGCCGGCCCAGGTGGGGAAGCGCTCCGGGATGTCCCAGCGAGCCTTGCCTGTGATCACGTCGAATGCTTTGAAGCGGCCCAGGACTCCGGGCTTCTCCGCCTTCATGAGAACGTTGGCGAAGACATAGACGCTCCCCTGGTTGGTATGGGCGCGCTCCATCGGCTCCAGCGTCATGCCCCAGTTGTTGGTGGGGGCATAGAAGACGTTGGCTTCCTTGGGATCGACGGCGACCGGCTGCTGGTCTTTTCCTCCCTGAGCCGAGGGATAGGCCTGCACGGCCTTGCCGACCTCGAACGGAGAGTGCTCCTTGACCTTGACCGGGCGGCCCGTCTTCATGTCGATCTTCTCGGCCCAGTTCACCGTCACGAACTTGTTGGCGCGGATGATCGTGCCGTCCGTGCGATCGAGTACGTAACAGAAGCCATTCCGGTCGAAGTGGACCAGGCAGGGCTTCTTGACGCCGTCGACGTTGATGTCGACGAGGACGTCCTCGTTGATGCCGTCATAGTCCCACTGGTCGAACGGGGTCATCTGATAGCCCCAGACGGCCTCGCCCGTATCGGGCTTGCGGGCAAAGACGGTCATGGACCACTTGTTGTCCCACTTCCAGGGCTCGTTGGCCTCCTCGTGAGTTTTGGCCTCGGTCCGGTAACTGGGGCTCCAGAGGCCGGGATTGCCGGTGTTGTAGTAGACCAGATCCAGCTTCGGGTCGTAGCTGTACCAACCCCAGGCGCAGCCGCCTCCCCGCTTCCACTCCTCGTCGGGGTAGGTCTTGACACCGAGATCCTGGCCGGCCTGCCCAAACTCGGGATGCTTGCTGTTGAAGTCGGGGCCGAGAAGCACGTCCGAGTCGGGACCGTTGCTGTAGGCCTGCCAGACCATCTTGCCCGAGTTCAGGTCGAAAGCGGCGAAACGGCCGCGCGCGCCGAACTCATCCCCGCCGTATCCGGTGAAGACTTTGTCCTTGGCGATGATCGGGGCGGGAGTGCTTGTCTCACCCTTGTTGACCTCCGCAAACTTCGTCTTCCACAGCTCCTTCCCGGTGTTGGCATCCAAGCAGACGACATAACCGTCGAGGGTGTTGAAGACGACCTTTCCGTCGGCGTAGGAAGCGCCGCGGTTGACCGTGTCGCAGCAGGCCGTCGAGACGGCCTTGTCATCCTGCCTCGGAACGTACTTCCAAAGGACTTCGTAGGAACCTCCCTTGGAGAGATCGAGCGCCCACACGATGTTGGGATAGGAGCTCACGACATACATTCGATCGCCGACCACGAGCGGCTGCCCTTCGTGGCCGCGGAGCGTCCCCGTCGAGAACGACCAAGCCATATGCAGGCTTTTGGCATTCTGGGTGTTGATCTGTTTCAGGGACGAGTGTCGGGTGTTAGCGTAATCCTTGCCCGGAGCCGCCCAGTTTTTGGGATTTTCTGTGAGTTTCAGTACATCGTCGTTGGAATAAGCCGACGGAATCACCGCCGCGGCGCCAACCGCCAGTGCCAGAAACATTCTGGCAGAGAGCTTTTTCCTACTTTTAGAGAATTTCATTTCGTTAACCTCCTCCGTTTGGGTTGCGGGAGTCCTGCCTCGTGACAGTTCTCCTCAAGGTGCATTGCAGGCGATAGCTTCTTTGCCGATGACCGTCAAGCGCAAAAATGGCGCTGAAGAGTAAACCCGAGGTTTTGTGATCAGGTAAGCGATTCTGCGCAACGGGAAGAAGAACGGCTAAACGCGCAGAGACTTTTTGCCTCTTCGCTGTTTTTCGTGGGTTATGAGGCTACGACGGGAAGATCCAACCTCAGCTTTCCGGCTTTGAGAAAAGCGGCGATCCGTAGGTACCGGAAGCTTCGGAAGCTTGTAGCCAGCCTTTTAGCGAGTTGGATGAGGCCGCCTTTCGCCTCGATGAGACCGTTGGTCACCCGGCTCTGGAGAAAAGCAAGGACGCCGTCCAAATGCGCTTTAATCGTTCTGGATAGTTTTCGGAAGGGACCGAGCCGGCTACGATCGGCCCACTGGAGCCACCAGCGGAGCTCTTGGGGATTCTTTTGGGCGAGGATCTCTTGCAGAGTCTTCCGCAGGCTAATGGCTCTTCCTAGTCGTGGGTAGGCGGCGCAAAGGGAAGCGCGCAGACTCTTCTGCTCCCTGCTTCGCGTCCATTCGTTGCCTCGTAGCGCCCAGAGGCTTCCTTTCGGCAGCAGCCCCTGGCGCACGAACTCCTTGCGCACCTGATCGACTGCCTCTCCCGCCATCTGCATGAGGTGGAAGCGGTCAAAGACGGTCTGCGCCCTGGGGAAGTACTTCTCGGCGCCGGAAATCTAGCAGGGCTCATGTCCATGTAGATCAGTTCGATCTGCTCGGGAGCCGCTCCGTGCTCCCGCATCTCCTTGGTAAATGCCTCTAAGGTCTCCTTCCCCTTGCCCTCTGCCAGGAAGAGGAGCTTCCGGCTCTCCGCGTCAGTAACGGCCGTCACGTAGCGGTGAGCCTGCTTCCTGCTGATCTCGTCCACCAGGATCCGCTTCACCCCGCTCAAATCCTCCTTCCGGTAGGCCTTTCCCACGTACTGCTCCGAGATCCGCCACAGCCGGGTGTCCTGCTCCTTCAGTATCCTGGCTACCTGGGAAACGGACATCTCCGGGGCACGCATCAAGATCACGGCCTCCATCATCAGGGTAAACCCGCTCCCCGGTCTGGCTCAGGGAACTTCCGCCAACCGGACTCCGTGTTCCGGACAGTCCACCCGAGGAACCCGCGCGATCGGCTGGGTCTTGTACTGCCAGCAGTTCATGTGCCTCCACCGCTTCTCCACCGTGTCGTGCGCAGGAAAAGGACGCCCGCATTCCGGACAGTGGAACTGATCGCCCTCTGGGAAATCGAGCCAGAGCTTCAAGGAATGATTTACCGGAGAAAGTTCGCTTCGGGTCACCTTCCAGTCCGAACCCAACTGTAAGGCCGTCGCAAAAAGTTTGTTCGCCTCCATTCCCTAAGAATCGAAAAACGAGGCCCGCTTGGCAATCCGCCCTCAAGGAGGATCGACGAAGTCGAAGTGCCTTGACGGCGAATCCCCCGGACGCAAAAGCCGTCGAAGACGGATGGCAAGAACTTTGTTTCTTGCCATCCCTCAAAATCTGCTCCCTCCTCCCATTCCATCCAGCGAAGAGCCGCTTTTTTTAAGCCAGCGGTTTTCCACCTCTAGCCGCCCAATCTGCTCAAAAGAGCTCCCGCTCCCGCGACTCGACGGCTTGGGTCTCGCG
>NZ_CABFVA020000101.1 GCF_902143375.2 Methylacidimicrobium tartarophylax
CGCCTCCTGGGCATTGCCTACACCGAAACACGTGATCTCGTTACGGCGGCTGAGGCCTTCCGCCAAGCGTTAAAAATCAATCCGCAGGATGCGACGGCTTGGTACAACCTGGGCCTTCTGTACAACCTAGCCGGTAGGGAAAACCAGGTCATGGAGATCTACCAGAAACTCAAGACGCTGTCGCCCGATCTGGCCGACAAGCTTTTCAATCTCGCCATCGCGCCGCGCTGAGTGCAGGAGCCTGCCGAGCTTGAGCGGCCTGTTTAAGACTCTTTGGGTGCATGAAGGGCTTTCCTAACGGTCGCGGCCCAGGATCGCGGAAAGCCACAGTCCTGGCGGCATTGCGGCTGGGCAACCAAGGGAACGCCGGAGGACGTCAGGAAGATAAGGTGCTGGCCGGCGGGATGGGGGCGGCAGGAGCGCTACTCATCATCATCATCGCCCGGGATCACCGGAGGGTTTCCGCTATACCAACTATAACCGCCAGGCATGTTCCAGCCGCTCCAAGTATTCCCGCGCATATCGGAGCCCCAGAAATAGCCGTCCGAATGCTCCCAACCACTCCAGAGATTGCCGTCCGGCGTAACTCCCCAGCGGTATCCCCCGGGGAGTTCCCAATAGCTGCCCACCGAGGCGCGGGCTGAAGACGTGAGCAAGATGAGAGACGCAACGGCCGCGAGGAAGGTTCTCATGCAGCGCATGATAGGAGGGAGCCAGTTTTAAGGGCAAGCATCACGCGCGCAAATTCGACGGGGTTCGTTGAGAATCTTTCAGGCGCTCGCCGATCCATGTTTTCGCCTCCTCGAACGATACCATTGTTGCATCCCCCCGATAGCCTAGCCCGCGCATAAACTGAACCTGCTTGAAGGAAGCGAGTCCCTTTTCCCGCCTCTTGCTCATGCCCTCGCTAACTTTGCGAACCCTGGCTTGTTTTGATGGGCTTGAAGCGGCATGCTTTTGCCGATGGGATCGCACACAATCAAGCTTCCGCAGTATGTATTCGAAAGTAACCTCGGCGAGTTGCTGGCCCGCTTGGGCGAATGTCGTTCGCATTCCGAAGTCTGCTTCGATTTTCAGCAGGTCGCCTATTACATCCCTGCCGCCATTGTGAGTGTCGTCGCCATGGTCAACGAACTGCACGTCCAGGATGTCCGATGTTCTTTCGTCAATCATAAGGATTGCGAGGCCTTCCGATATTTGCAGCGCATCGACCTTTTCAGCGAGATGGGCCTCGACTTACCCGAAGATTTTTTTCGCCGTTCTGGATCTCGCGACTTCGTCCCCGTGGAGAAGATCAATTCGGCTACCAAGCCCGAGTTGGCATCTTCCCTAGGCGAATGCATCGATCCCGCAGGGGGGCCAGCCAAACAAGTAATCGAGTTCTCCGCTGGCGAATGCATCCTCAATTGTCGGCAACATTCCAGGGCCATAGGTTATGTTTCCGCCCAGTATGCGGCGAAGAGCGACTTCGCGCGGATTGGCGTCGCTGATTGCGGGCGCGGGATTCGCGGAAGCTTTCGCGACAACCGTTCCAAATTCTATCGCGAAGGAATGACCGACGCGGAAGCGATTGCGCTCGCGATTCGCCCCAATGTCTCCAGCACTGCCGATCTTCCTCATATGTACGGCAAATCCCCCAACGCGGGCGTCGGTCTCAGCATGCTGCGGGATCTCGTCCGGCAAACCTTGGGCCATATGGTGGTCGTCTCCGGCAGCGGCTGGTGGAAGCAAGATGGTGTTCGATCTCCTAAAAGCGACGGACTTCCCGGAAACGGCTTCTTCCCCGGCACCGTCTGTTCCGTCTGTTTTACACGAAAGCAAATTGGCGATTACGATGCCATGCTGAAAGAAGCCCGACGCAAGGTAAAAGGCTTGCCGGAGGAGGAATCCGACGCTAATCTTTTTTTATGACTCATGAGTTCTTCATGAAGGAACTCTTCGGGTGCTTCTTGGCTGATGGCGATCAGGCTAATGCCTTCCGTTTCAATGAGGTTGAAGCTAAGACTAGCTTGGGTTCCTTGATTGTTTTCGACTTCGAGGGTGTCACAAATATGACCGAGTCGTTCTCCAACGCTCTTTTCGGAAATCTGGCCGAAGACCATCCCTTCGATCTAATCGATCGAGTGCGCTTCAAGAATTGTTCCCCTCTGATTCGCGGCTTCCTGGTCTCCGCCGTCTCTCACGGAATCGAACGAGGCAAACGGCTGGCGCGCTCCGAATGATGGATCGAACGCAGTCGTTTTTCTACTCAAACGTGCCATTCAGCCCGGCTTTCCACTCCTGAAAGCCCAGGGAGTCCAACTCTTCCTCGAAGTAGGTCTTTATTCTCGGGCCTCCAATTCTTTCATGCGTTTCTTCAATCGAGCCATGCGCTTGTCCTTGAGCCTCTGCTTGCTCTGAGCAGCCCGGCGTTGTTTGCGGTTCGCATTCATTTGCCGGATTCCTAGAACGATTCCGTCTCTTCCTACTGCTCCGCTTCTGCTTCCGATTCCGCTGCCCTACTCGCGGCGGCCAAGTTGCTGCGCAGGGTGTCCAATTCCCGGATCTTCGCCGAAAGCTCGGCTCTCTTGTCTTTCAGCCCGTCGATCTCTTGGGTCATCCGGATGATCTCGGCCTTGGCGTCTACAGTTTGATTCATGATTGATTTACTTTCTGTTCTTCTTGTTCTTCTCTTAGGATCTGCGCGATAGCTCTTCTGGTTACCACCGGCAGAAAGCCTTTCTCCTTTTCGCCTCGCTCGCAGACCGCCTCGATGTCCTGCGGGGTCAGCGGACGCCTAGGCCAGGGAAGAGCCGCCGTAGCCCATAGGCGAAGCTCGTCACGGTTGAGCTTGAAATCGAACCACGCCAACTCGGGCTTCCGGTGCGTGCAGGCGCCGATTTCGAGCCTCCGGGCGCAGTCCGGGCAGACCAGGGCCATGTCCTCAATGGCGGCTCGAACGGCAGCCTTTGTGTGCTTGGGATACCTGCGAAACGCCTCGTCGATGATCGGCGTGCGTCCGTAGGAGTGCCAGTGGGTGAGAAGGTTTGCCCTAAGCTCCCGGTACTCGGAGCTTTCCCGAAGCCGCATTTCCTCAGGGCTATCGAGCGGAATGGGATCTTCTTGCGGCGGGGGTGGTGCCGGCGTCGGGGTCGGCTCCTTCTTGAGTGCTTCTATGATCGCGGCTTGGTGGTAGGCGTAAACCAGGGTGAGCCGGTCCTTGATCTCTCGCGGGGTGTCCCCGGCGAAGCTTATCCACGGCTGGCCGTCCGGCTTGATGGTGAGCGATCCGCCGTTTGCTCGAAGCTCGGCTAGGAAAGCGCCCGGTTCCATGTAGTGCCGGCGTGCCGGATCGTCGGGCTCCTGGTCCTGTGTTTGCTCGATTGATTCCGAGGGTTCGGCCCGTAGTGCCTCGATGATCGCGGGCTTGTTCTTGCGGATGATCTCCCGGAACTCCTCGCGTTGGGACTCGGGCAACTCCGATGCCCATTCAATGTCTATCGTGCCAGCTTGACTTAATGTGACGGTCGATCCGGTGGACCGCAGTTCGGAGATGATGGCCCTCACTAGAATGACTCCTTGGTTCGTTGTGGCTTCGGTTCCTGTGATTTTTCTGGGTTCCCGAAGGGGGGTGAGGAAACGGCGCAAACGGCGCAAACGTCAATCTCATTGTTGGGCAATGGCTTAGTGTGCGCCGTTTCTGTTCCGTTCTGCGCCGTTTGCGCCGTTTGTGTTTTGTCTGCGCCAGTTACCGGAGTTCCTGCAACATGTTGACAGTCAATGCCGAGCGCCAGTTGCGCCGGTTGCGCCGGTTTTTGCGTTATCTTTTGGAAGTAGATTTTTTTGCTTTTGTGCGAATGCCCATATCCAACGTCCCATCCCATACGCCGCAGACTCGGCGCGAGTCGGCGGATCTGCTTACCGAGGGAGCGGGAGTTGTCCGGGAAGCCTCGCGGCGGACGGCTCGGGTCCGGCAACGTATTCTGTAGCTCGCTCAGCAATTCCGCAGGTGATCCTTCCCAACCGGAGTTGTGGGTTTCCAGAAATCTCATCAGCGCGGCCCCGGCAGGCGATCCTTCAACGGCTCGCGCGGAAGCTTCCGTGCGCTCCGCTCTGTACACGTCCAAGAATCTTTCCGGCTCCACCGCTCCGCGCTCGGCGGCTACGGCGAAGGTGGCGAAGTCGGCCATGCGGGGCAGCCGGTCGAGACGGACGTTGGAAAGCTCTCGAAGCGCTCCCGCGATACGGCTCAGGAGAGCGCCGAAAAGCTTTGGAGCCGCTTTGCGGAATTGCTCTTCAACTTCCGATTCCTGCTTACGCGATTCTTCCGGTACGCTCGGAAGTTCGATTGAGATAGTCCGGTCAACCAAATCGCCACGCATGGCAACCTCATTGATTCCCGTCCACATTGCGGGGCGCTTCGCATCAAGAACTCGCTCCTCGTTATTGGAGTAGAGCCGCCTTGCTCCGAAGCCCCCACCCGTTGACAACCGACATAGCGCGTCCGAAAGATCATCGTTGATGTAGGAGAGATTATCGAATGCCGGTAGCCAGCAATTTTCAGCCGCAACGCAGAAGTTTTCGACAGTCTTTGGGGCGGCCCGGAGCTTCGGCTTCGACGGGTCTATCAGGGACCGCAGGAAGCGGGCGGCTGTGCTCTTGCCTGAACCCTGCTCCCCCAAGAGTTCGAGCAGCGGGTAGGGTCCGATGGGGTGCAGCGCGAAGGCGAGAAAAGCTTTGATCTGCAACCATGAACCATCGTCGAGCCCAGGATTCAGAAACCCTCGCAACTCCTCAAGATTCCCTCCCCTCTCCGGTGTCGGTAGCGGCAGGGCGGTTGCGGAGCGGATGAACAGGACGGGAGATCGGTCGAGGATCTCCCAACCGTTCGCGGTGACGTGAACCGCTCGCCAATTCGCATCGCAGAGATCAACAAAAATACCGGCCAGGTTCCCGTCCGGTCCGATCTCGGGAGCGACGCGAAGAAAAACCTTAGCCTGCTTGCCGCTGAATCGCGCTTCCGCACTGAGAAGGTTGACCGTCGCGCCCCAGACTTCGCCACTCAGCGCGGCCAGTTCGTTGTCATACGCGAGCTTTTGGAAAAACTCCTTTGCGGCGGACGATTGAATGGGCCACGTCTCCCTATGGCCGTCCGAGTTGAACCGGACAAAGCGCCCGTCCGATCCGTCATGGAAAAGCTCAACGTCAGCTTTCGCCAGCGCATACAGCGCCCGCGCTTTCGCATCGGCGGAGCCTCCGCCCTCTTTGTCTTGGAGATCCTTCGCCGCAACCTTGAGCGGCTTAGCAACCTCCTTCGATATCTGCTTTCGCAATGCAGGCGATAGATTGGACTTGTCCAATGCATTCTGGAATGGCACCAGATGCTCGGGACGGATGATTTGCGAGAGATCGACGGCCTCATCCATGAGCTTTTGAAGCGCGGCGGCAGGGTCTTCCTTTCTGGCCGCCCAATCGTCGATCCCCTTTCCTTCCGAGAGATTCCACCGGAGTAGCCGGGGCACGGCTCCCGCCTTGCGCAGAGCCAGTAGATTAGCGAAGAGCGCGGTGCGGACGCTTGGGTTGGTCTCCAAATCAGCATCGAGAGCGAGGGAAACAGAGCGACCTTGCCAAGTGATGTCGCCCTCCCATTCGGGCATGGCGTAGGCATCCTCCGAGTTATCGCCGTTCTTGGACCTCGCAAGCCAGCAACCAGTTAGCCCAAGTGCGAATCCTCCGGCTTGCTCGATAGCAAGAGCCTTCACGGCTCCTTCCGTAAGAATCATCGGCTTATGAGCCTTGTCTAAAACCTCTTTGGCTTTCGGCCCGACGAAGGGATAGGTGCCGGAGCCCTTGGACCTAAGGAACTTCACAGGCTCGCCGTCGCCGTTGTGAAGCTCAGGGATCGTTCGAAACCCCCAAGCTCGGATCTTCCCGGCCTCGTCTTTGTACGGGAACCAGATGCCCGGTGCAGAGGAGATGTCGCTTTGTCCAAGCCGGTCGAAGCCCAGGCGGTCTTTCATGAGCCCAGGCTCGGGCTTTTCGATTAGCTCAACCCCGGCTGCTTCCCAGGTTTCCCTACGGATGCCGCGCTCAGTCAGGTACGCTTCGAGAGGGTTGATTACCAGCGCGGCGTCATCGAGCACAGGAACAATCTGGCCGTTCGAAGACGCCACTTCCGGCGTCTGGGTGATGGGTTCGCCGTTCATCGCCGGACCGCCTTTCCCTCGATCATCGCGGCCAGGGCCTCCTCGACGTCTGACCGGCGGAAACGGATTGTCTTTCGGGCCAGCTTTAGGCCCGGCAGCCTTCCGGCGCGCCAAAGTTCGAGGACAAGGCGCTTTGAAACGCCAAGCATCTCGGCCACTTGCTCAGGTGAAACCCACTCATTCGCGGCAGGGTTTGTGTCGCTCATCTTGCGCCCCCTTCCTTGGTGGGAAGTTCCGTGGTCGCCAGGAAGGCTTGCAGGTCGCTCGGATGGATGCGGTACTTGCCGGACACCCAGTAGGCTCGAAGCCGCCCGGTCTTGATGAGCCGCTTGGCCGAGTTTTCGGTCAGCGCCAAAAAGGTCGCCGCTTCCTCTAGTGTCAAGAGCCGATCCGGGAAGCGCGGAGCAGGCTCGCCGTTTGGGGTGATGTCGATTACTTGCATGCGCCCAAGGTAGATCTTCCCGGCTGGCTGAATCTCACCCGTTTCGGCCAAAATCTTCCAGGGGTAGGGCAAAAAAAATCCCCCGGCAGCGTTGCGCGATGCCGAGGGATGGGAAGGATTGCGTCGGTGGCTATATCAAAGGCGGCTGGCCGGATTCCCTGCGCTGCTTTTTTATGGCACTAATGGCATCGCGTATTCGCTTAGCCCTTGCATCCACCAACTCGGATTCTCTCTGGCGCGCCATCTTATCCTCGATCTGCGCGACTTCCCTTGCCGCCAGAATCCGGCAGGTATTCCTATCGCTCTTAGTTGGATTGGCCTTCTTGTAGTCGCAATACGCTTTGAACCTTGTCATCGCATCAGGTTCGGCAACCATTTCGCCCCCCGCTTCGAACTTCCGCTTGCGCCCCTGCTTATCCGATGCGGCCTCTCGCATAACCCGCTCAAACGGTCCCATCCCTTCCTTACTGGTTAAGGAATCCATGGACGCATCTTCCTCTTTCGCATGGATAAGATCTTTGGTTTCCCGGACAACCTCCCATACCTCCTCATGGGTGACGTTAGGGTTTTGCTTGAGCCGATCGGTTAGGTATAGCACCCCCTCGACATAAGCCTTAATTTCATGCCCGCCGTAGCATTTAGCGAGGATTCGGGCCGGCCCCTTGAGGGCTTGCGTCACGTCATCAATGGCCTTGTCCACGCTCGGCCACAGCCGTTCTAGCTCATTCGGCCGGTTGGTAGGGTCTTGTTGCAACCATGCAAAAGTCGAATATCGGAAGAGGTTCGCCAGGAACATCGTATAAGGATGAACGGTCGCCCCCTTGCTCGTTTTCCCATTGTATACGTCTTTCCAATGCGTTTGCTCCCACTCCTGCCTTTGCTTCGGGGTGAAGCCCCAATAATCCATGAAGGCTTCGATGGCGCTCCGTAACGCGTGGTGATCCCCTTTGTCTATCAACGGAGACCGCTTCATCACTCCGTCAGGGATTTTGAGCCAAGGGATTTGCTGCCATACTGTGCGAATTGCCGTTGGCCCGTGGGTTTCCGTGTAATACACCGAATCAGCGGCAGCGCCGGCTTGACCGGGATTCAATAGAACGGTAGAGTCTGTCAGCTTAGATTTCACAACTAAAGCATACAGCGGCGGCGATCTCGAATCAATCAGATTGCCGCCGTTCTTATATATGGTGTTCGATCATACCGCAACGCCCCGAGCGGGTTTGCTAAATGCAGAACCTCTGATTACAAGCGACGCTGGGGTTTGCCGGTCAGGTTGCGTCCGGCCCATAGATGCCGTTTGCGCCATGTTTTTCCGCCCTCCGCATCGCCACTTCCGCGAAGCCGGGAAAGATCAGCGCCGTTTCTGCGCCGTTTCTGCGCCGTTTCTATTTTGAAAACGGCGCACATTAAGTCGTTTATCCACAATTACTTTGTCGTTTGCGCCGTTTGCGCCATGTTTTTTCCTCTATTCCGTATACGCATATATTTTTTACCGCTGCCCCGCCGCAATCGGGATCACATTGGATGAGGCGGCAGGCGGGCAAATGGCGAAGTATCGCTTTGCGTCCTCCTCGTTCACCAGCGCCCGGTAGTGGCGGAAGACAATCGCAGGGCTCATATGCCCGAGTTCGAGGCTCACCCTCGGGGCGTCGTTGCACTGCGCCAGCCTGTAGCTGGCAAAGCTATGCCGCATCGCGTTTGGCCGCCACGTGACGCCAGCGGCCTTGCAAATGCGAATGAGCGTGCGGCGGGTATTCTTGGGCCTCACCGGGCCGGACTTCCTGCGGTAAGGCGCGATCCACGCCGCAGCGTTTTCCAGGATAGGCACTACTCTTCGGCTTGCCGTCTTCGCAACGTCGGCTTCGATCCTCACTTCCTTGCAGTTGACGTCCTTCCAATCCAACCTGTCCAGTTCCGCCGTGCGAAGGCCGCAAAATAGGCCCAAGGCGAGATAGGGAACCATTTCAGGCGCGACGTTACTTGCTGCTTCGAGCAACGCGCTAGCCTCATCGGGGGTGAACACTTCCGTCTTTGATGGCTTGACCCTGAGTGTAGGAACGTCCTCGATAATTCCTTTCGGGCACCAACCTTGATGGGAGCAGTAGGCGAAAAATGTGCCTAACATCGTTCTCACCCCCCGCCGGCGCAGTCCGCCGACCGGCAGCCCGCCAATCCAATCGCTCAATTCCTTTGAAGTGATCGTAGCGACTTTCCTACCCGCGAACGCGGTCGAGAACCGGGAGAGTTCACCTTGCAAAGCCTTCAAATACCTGGGACGCGCACAATCCGCTTCCTTGGCCTTAAGAAACGAGGAAGAGGCTTCCTTTACCGGTACGCTTGCCAATTCCCGCTTCTTCCGCTCGGCCCATTCTCGGGCCACGTCGAGCAGGTTTCCGCCGTAGGGCTCGATGAGCCTCTTAGCCTCGGACAGGGCTTCCGCATCCCCAGGTTGAAGAGAGAGCGCGCCGTCTCCGGCCACTCGCGCCCGTTGTCTCAAAGACCGGTGGAAGGCGTCGGCATCCCGCCAGGAAGCAAAGAACTTTCGTGCCCGCTTCCCGCCCGCGTTCCAAACCACCATGTAGGAATAGGCTTGGCTATTCGGATTCTTCGGGTCCGCGAGGACGGGAGGGTCGAGCTTCTTAAGGCGTGGCGGCTTGGTTGCTCTCATGCTCTAAAGCGTACCCATCCGCGCTTATAGTGTCAATACAATGCCAATAAGCTTGAGCGGGAAAGCGCGTTGCCTCTGGTGTCGTCAGGATGCTTCACAGTTTTGTAAACTGCGGGTCGTGGGTTCAAATCCCACAGCCGGCTCCAAGGTTGAAAGACTCAATCCTCCCTGGTAGAAGTCCTAGGGAAGCTTCCTTCGTTAACCGAACTTCCGCTGTGTGCTATCGCAAGTGATTGCAACAGAACGTTAAGACTTTTTCGTTCTGCCTACA
>NZ_CABFVA020000102.1 GCF_902143375.2 Methylacidimicrobium tartarophylax
TGCGGCCCGCCTTGCATCCAGGCCCATCCGCCGCGCCTCGGGTACGAACTTTGTGAGACATGCAGGCTAAGCGTTCGCTTTGGATGACAGGATTCAGGATTCTTCCTTTGCTTTTCTTAGGGAACGGATTGTGGCGCCTAGGGGGGGTAGGGTTTCCCTGCGGCTAGGTCAAGGGATTTGCCCGTGTTCGGTTGCCTGGGTGCGGAGTCTGGTCGATCCGGTGAATCTCTGGGAGCAGGTACATCCGAGTTGGTTGAGCCGCTCTGCCCCATAATTGTCCGGAACCCGGGGAGGTTCTTTGCGCCGAAAAAGTGAATGCGTTTCTAGCGAGATCTTGCTAAGACCATAGCGCTGCAAGCTTTAATGCACGACGCGCGAAGACGTTCACAAGCTTGGCCGAGCAGGCCAAGGCGACGGGTTCCCGTGACGGGCCTCGTCTTCGCGCTCATTGGCTTCTGGGTCCTTTCCGTCGGCCATGCACAAGGAGCAAAACAGGTCGTCTTGCCGTTCTCCGCGCTTCACAGCAAGGCTTCCCAACTGGGGAACCGACCGCGGAATCTGTGGACCCATGGGGAATTTACCGCCTGGGGTCCCGTTCGGGAGGGGGTATTTGCCGCGAGCTTTCCTCGGCTCTTAAGTTACACCGTCCTGCAAAAGCTCGCTCCGTTCTCGGTCCTGCCCACCGAGCCCATCGTCCAAATCACGATCTGCGAAACCCCGTTTCCCATTCCCGAGCTGCGGGAAGGGCGGCGCTTCGAAATCACCGAGGAAGAGCCGGCCAAAGTGTTGGAGATGTTGCAAGGGAACTACTTTTATGCTCGGCTCCGGCTTTCGGCTGCGCCAAAAGCCCTTTGGAAGAGCGATCCGGAAGAGGCGGGAGACGCGACTGCCGAGAAAAGCGAGGACGACCCGCCGGCTACCGAGAAACCGGAGCGGGGGATCCGGGGAGATCGCCATCTTGAGAAGGCGAACGGCGCTTCCCCCGAACCTCCCACGACTCTGCATTTCGCCGATATTGGCCGTGTTTGGAAAGAGCGGGGAACTCGGCCGGCCCGGACATGGGTCTACGGGAGGTTCTTCGTCGATACCGACGTGCAAAACGGTCTCTTTACCGCGCATGAAGCGGGTTTAGCGACGCGAAGAGTTGTGGAAGGACTACTCGCCTCCGCGGCGATCTTCCCTTTTGGAGAACGTTTCGATACCGCGATCTTCTCGTCGCATGTCCCCGGCTTGCAGATGAAACGGAAGACGGTGATCGAAATCGATAAGGAGCATGCGGCTCTCGTGCGGGAAATCGTTCCGGCCGGAGGGTTGCTGGTGCGGCTGGAGCTAAAGGAAGAGCCCGAGATCGAAGGCCCGGGAGGGAATCATGGTGCCAAGGACTTTTTTTCTCCCGTCGTGCGGCTCTTTTCGCCCTGAACGATGGGAGTCCGAGCAGAACGAGCCGGGAGGCTTCCCGAACGACCCCTTCGCCGCCTTCGGAGGCAGGCTCGATTACCGCGGCGGGTTGGTCCACTGGATCGCCAGATAGTCGCAGTGGGACAAGAGGCCGATCAATCCGAGCGAGTTGACTTCGGGGTGGACGTCCGCCTTAGTCCAGAGGATCGCGTCCGCTCCGTGCTTCCTGGCTTCCTCCACCGCACGGGTGCGCGGAGAGCCTCCAAATCCCCCGTTGGCGCGGATCCTTCCGAGGATGACGTAAGGTCGCTTGGGGAAAGTCGCGTAGCGGCGCATGTTCCAGACCATCGAATACTCGCCCGTTCCGAGCGGGCCATGTTGGTAGGGCTTCTTAGCAGGATCCCACTGGGTCAGGATGGCATGCGAGGGGATCGTGGAGAGGAGCAGAAGGAAGATGGCAAATGCAATCCGGTTCATCCAAGGAAACTCTCCGGTTCCGGTAGAAAACGAGCCGTGGTCTTCCGTTCGGCCGAACGCTCGGATCATACCGGACGGAATTCTTCTGGCAAGGCCACGTTGCGCTCTCCGGAGGCTGCTTTTAAAGCCCTACGGCCCGGGCGGCGTGGTTGATCCCTTCGCTGATCATCGGGTGCGGGAAAGCCATGTAGCTGAGGGTCTCTGCGGTCGTCCCACTGCGGACCGCGAGGGCTAGGGGCGCAATCAGTTGCGCGGCTTCGATCCCCGCGATCTGCGCGCCGATCAGAGAGCCGGTCTTTTTGTCAAAGACCAGCTTCAGAAACCCATCTTCGTCAAAGATCTGCGCACGGGTGTCCGTTCGGTACGAGTAGGTCGATGCGACGGTCGCCAGATTCTCTCGGGCGGCCTCGGCCTCGGTCTGTCCGACCCATGCGACTTCGGGCTCGGTGAAGACGGTGAAGGGAACCGATTGGAAATCGACCGTCTTGTTGCCGCGCCCTTCGCTCAGGATATCGTCGGCGGCGACGAGGCTCTGGTAGACCGCAGAGTGGAAGAGCATGCTTCGGCCGTTGATGTCGCCCGGAGCATAGATGTGCGCATGCTTGGTGCGCAGCCGGTCGTCCACGGCAATCTTCTCTCCGGTCGCGAAGCCGAGATTCGACATGCCTTCGGGAACGACGGGCTCGCGTCCGGTCGCCATTAGGACGCAGTCCGCCGCAATCGACGTCGCCTCTCCCGCCCGCTCGTAGCGGACGAGCAGATCGCCGGCCGCTCCTCGCTCGATTGCCGTGACCTTCGCGTCGACCAAGATTCGGAGCCGCCGCGCGAGCGCCTCATGGAGGAAGCGGGCGATTTCGGGATCGACTCCAGGAAGGATCTGCCCTGTAGCCTCCAGCACGGTTGCCTCCGCACCAAGATTCTGGAGCATTGAGGCGGTTTCCAGACCGATGTAGCCTCCGCCGATCGCCACGAGGCGGCGAGGGAAGGGGAGATCGGCGCCGAGCCGAAAAAAGTGATGGGAGGTGACGGCAAGCTCGGCGCCTGGGATTGGGAGGATATGGGGCCGGGAGCCGGTTGCGACGATGATCTGCTTGGCATGATACCGCAGCAGGTCGCCATGGTCCGTAGTCACCTCGACCTTCTGGTCATCAAGGATGCGTGCCTGACCCTTGAGGAAGACGAGCGTCGAAGCTTCAATCTGCGCCCGGTGTTGGGCGTAGCGCAGGTTTTGAACACGATCCTTGTGCGCCAGCACCCTGCGCCAATCGATTTCAGGCTTCGTTCCTCGCAAGCCGAAAAGAGGGTACTTCTCCGGCCAGGTGCGGGCGAGGGAGGCTTCCCGGACGGTCTTCGAGGGCACGCAGCCCTCCGCAAGGCAGTCGCCACCGAGATTGCCGATCGGATCGGCCATGACCACCGATCGCCCTGCGCCCGCGAGGCGAAAAGCGGCGGGATATCCACCTCCCCCGGCACCGAGAACCATCGTGTCGATCGTCTCTTCCTTAGCCATGCTTGCGTCTCCTTTAGGAGGATTTCGAGCTCGCTTGCCTGTCCTGTCAAGCAAGAAGCGGTCGCCGAGAACTTAGAAATCTGGCGGTAGCGATCCTGTAGCTTCAGACCAGAATTAGAGCGTAGAAGGGACGCGGGAAAGCCCCGATTCCGCTTGGAAAGCAAAGTCGAGAATGGTGGCGGGGGCAGGATTTGAACCTGCGACCTTCAGGTTATGAGCCTGACGAGCTACCGGGCTGCTCCACCCCGCGATCTTGGGTAAGTTTTATACTGCCTGGCAAACGCAGTCGACGCAAGAAGAAAATGCCTGCGTTCGCTATTGAGACTGCTGAATCTTTGCGAGGATGTGGCTTTTGGAAGCTGCGCCGACCTGTCGACCCTTGACCTCTCCGTCCCGGAAGATCAGAAGAGTCGGAATCGACTGGATGGAAAAGCGAAAGGAGAGCTCCTGCTCCTGGTCGACGTTCACCTTGCCGAACTTGACCTTTCCGGAAAGCTCGTTGGCAAGCTCTTCGATCACGGGAGCCACCATACGGCAGGGACCGCACCATTCTGCCCAGAAATCAAGAACTACGGGAACGGGGGATTGAGCAACTTCCTGCGCAAAATTCTTGTCGGTGATTTCGTGAACGAGACCAGCCATGAAAAAGCCTCCTTGCTAGAATTAGCCGCCGGTGATTGGCGGAACCCGCTTTTTAAAGCACGTCAGTGTAGACTAATGCAAGATATATTGCCGTCAGCGTGCTGACAAGCGCTGCCGTCAAAGCGAGCACAATTCCGCCGTTTCGTTCCGGTGTGTCATTGTCGGACGTTTCCCGGCTTTTCGGCTTCGCAGCGGGTTTCTCGGCCTCGCGCGTCTTGCTCGATGGTTCTCCGGTTCGAGCGGAAGGACGTACGGAATAGCGTGGAGGTTGCGGTTGCGCAGAAGCTTTTGCGGAGGAAGCAGCCGGTGATTGTGGCACTGGTCGCGCACTGTTCGAGCGGGCATTCGGTGTCGCTCGAGACGGGGCAGGACGATACGGTTGAGCGGGTGCGGACGGCGGCGGCTGGCTCCACTGCGCAGGGGGCTGGGGAGCTGTACGGGCCTGCGGTTGGGG
>NZ_CABFVA020000103.1 GCF_902143375.2 Methylacidimicrobium tartarophylax
GGCAAGAAACGGTGTTCTTGCTATCCGTCTTCGACGGATTTTGTGTCGGAGCGATTCGCCGTCAAGGACACTTCGACTTCGTCAATCCTCCTTGACCGCGGATTGCCAAGCGGGGCTCGTTTTCCGATTTTTTGGGCATGGAGGCGAACAACCTTTTTGCGATGGCCTTACAGTTGGGTTCGGAGTGGAAGGTAACTCGAAGCGAACTTTCTCCGGTGGATCATTCCTTGATGATCTGGCTCGATTTTCGAGAGGGGCATCGGTTCCCCTGTCCGGAATGCGGGCATCCTTCTCCTGCGCACGACACGGTGGAGAAGCGGTGGAGGCACAAGAACTTCTGGCAGTACAAGACCGAGCTGATTGCGCGGGTTCCTCGGGTGGACTTCCCGGAGCACGGAGTGCGGTTGGCGGAAGTTCCCTGGGCCAGATCGGGGAGCGGGTTTACCCTGATGATGGAGGCGGTCATCCTGATGCTTTCCCAGGAGATGCCGGTTTCTCAGGTGGCCGAGATACTCAAGGAGCAGGACACCCGGCTGTGGAGAATCTTGGAGCACTACGTGCATAGTCTGTGCCCGGAGGTAGCGCGAGCGCGGCAGTGGCTGGTGGCGAATGGGGAACGGTTGCAGTCAGTTGATTTGGAAGAGGCGGATGGCTAACCGATCTTCCGCTGGTTTTTGACCATTTTGTCGATGCTTCAATGACTTTTACGCATTCGCAGGAGGCCAGCACGCAGCGCAAGCAGAAGGTCTATCGGTCTTGGATGATCCGGGAGTCGTACCGAGTGGGAAAGCAGGTCAAGACATGGCTTTGATCGCTACTGTGGCCCGGCTGCCGGAGGACGCCCAAAAGGTGCTGGCCGCCGCTTTGCACAAGAAGCCGCTCGTCGCTCTGGATGAGTTGGAAGCTCAAGGGGTGCTTGATTACGGAGGACTGGCGGTTCTAGCCTCGGCCCCCGCTTCGCTTGCCCGCCTAAATGGGCCCTGTAGGCAGAACAAAAACGTAGGACTGTCTGCTACAGTATCTTACGACACAACACGACGAAAATTGGGTTAACATCGCAGGGAGATCCATTGAACAAACGGCTCGCGAAGTGGAGATGGTCGGTGCACAAATGAAATTGAATCTCTGAGTAAGGATACGGCATGCCCATTACTGATTGGCCTTATCCCGGTTCGCGCTGGTGGAGATTCGATTTCCATACACATACACCAGCGTCCAAAGATACGGGGCCCTGGCAAAAGGCGATCCGCACAGTGGAGGAGGTAACGCCCGAGAAGTGGTTGCTAAGGTTTATGGGCGCCGACATCGACTGTGTGGCGGTGACCGACCACAACAGCGGAGCATGGATCGACCCGCTCAAGGCAGCCTATGCGCAGATGAAGGCCCATGCTGATGCCGGGCAGCCACACCAGAGCTTTCGTGAACTGACAATTTTTCCTGGGGTAGAGATTTCCGTCACCGGTGGATTTCACCTGCTCGCGATTTTTGATCCTGCTTCGACGACACGCACGATCACCGACTTGCTGGCAGCCATTCGTTATCGAGGTTCTGATGGTGACAGCGATGGAGTCACCGAGGAAGGGCCCGTAAAGGTCATTACTGAAGTTCTCCATGCTGGCGGTATCCCTATCCCCGCCCATGCCGACCGGCCGGGTAACGGAGGGAAGGCACTGCTCGCTCTGCGGGATGGAAGCAACGGGGCAAGCCGCTTAGATGCCAATACCATCAAAGGAATTTTGACAGAGTGTCCTGTATTGGCTGTCGAATGGGAGGACAGGAACCGACGTGCACCGGAATGCGTCAAGTCTCTGGTCGAGCAATTGGCACGGGTTCTGGGAAGCGACTGCCACTCGTTCCAGGGTTCCTCGGCGCCGGCTAGCCGCTACACCTGGGTCAAGATGGCTGCACCCAATCTCGAAGGGCTCCGGCTTGCCTTGCTCGACGGCAACGGGGTGTCCATCCGTCGCAGCGATGAGGATGGTTTCGATCCTTTCCGGGTACCTGCGCATTTTATCAAAGCCATCGAGATCGAGAAGGCCAGTTACATGGGCAACGGTCAGCCGGCAAAGCTAACGTTCTCGCCATTTTTCAACGCCATCGTCGGCGGGCGCGGGACCGGAAAATCGACCGTGGTGCACGCTCTGCGATTGGCCGCTCGTCGCGACGGGGAATTAGACAAGTTACCTAATGAGAGCGAAGCGCGCGAGCAGTTTGATGCTTTCCGCAAGACAACAAGGGGTCGCGATGGGGAAGGCGCGCTGCGGAACGAGACGGCCATCCGGATGGAATGGCAGCACGACGAAGAGCACGTGCGGCTCCTGTGGAGGGCGGAGGATCAGGGTTCGGCAGTCGAGGAAGAGCAGGAGGGACGGTGGCGGCCATCTTCCAGTCAGAGCATGACAGCGGACCGATTTCCGCTGCGCATCTTCTCCCAGGGACAGATTGCGGCAATGGCCGGGACCGGGCGACAATCCTTGCTTGCCATCATCGACGAGGCGAGCGCCGTAGGGCCGCTGCGCCGGGCGCTTGAGGAAGCCCGGCGTACTTTCTTTGCGGAGCGGGCGCGGCTGCGGGAACTAGACGGCAAGCTAGCTCAAATGCCGGAAGTGGAGCGCAAACTCACGGAGGCTGCTCGCAAGCTGGAAACCTTGACTAAGACCAATCACTCCTCCGTGCTGCAGGCTTTTGCCCGCGTGCAGCGCCAGCAGCGGGAGGTCGATCAGTTGTTCACTCAACTGCATGAAGGGAGCGCAACCATCCGGGACGCGGCGGAGCGCATCCTGCTCGACGAGTGGGTCGCACAGAATTTCACTGCGGATGACACCGAGCTATTGGCTTGGCGTGCCGAGGTGGATCGACTGGTACAACGGACCCAGGAACATATAGAGCAAGAGGCTCAGGTTATGGAACAGGCCATCGCCTCTTTGTGGCAGGATCCTCGACTGTGCGCCTGGCATGAGCGCGCCCAGTCCGCGCGGCGAGCCCATGACGAACTGCAAGCGCAACTCGAGGCTCAAGGGGTGGGTGATCCGCAAGCCTTCGCGCGGCTGATTCAGGAGCGGCAGCAACTGGAGGCCCAGCAGGAGGAGTTACAAAAGGCTCAGGCGGATCGCGATATACTCTGTCGGCAGATCGAAGAGCAGCTTGATCTGATCCTGCAGCGACGCCGTGAGATCACAAAAAAGAGAGAAGACTTCCTGAAGAGAGCGCTAAAGCGCAATGAACATGTGCGGATCGAGACGATCCTCTTTGGGTTCGATGCCAGACAGATCGAACGGGAATTTCGGGCTTTGATCGAAGATGAGGATCACTTTGGTGATGACATCTTATCGTTCAAACACGGCGAGCCGGCAGGCGGCATAGCATTCGAGCTTGCTCAAGCGAGCCCGTCGGAAAAGGTTCAGGCCATCGAGGAGATAAAACGCCTTCTATTGCAAGTGGATAACGGCCTCGGCGGGCACTTTCGCAACTACCTGGAACGCCAAAGCCGCAAACCGGAATTCGCCGACCACATCCTTGCCTGGTACCCGGAGGACGATCTGCGCATTGAGTATCAGCGTGATGGGGAATGGCATCCGATCCGCGAGGGATCCCAGGGGCAGCGCGCTGCGGCTCTACTGGCTTTCGTCTTGGCATTCGGCGAGGAGCCGATCGTGCTCGACCAGCCCGAGGATGATCTGGATAACCATCTGATTTATGACTTGGTTGTGCGTCAGATTCGCGAGAACAAGATGCGTCGCCAACTTCTTGTCGTGACCCACAACCCGAATATCGTGGTCAACGGAGATGCAGAACTGATCTATGTCATGGAGTTTGGCCGTGGTCAGTGCCGTGCGCAGCTGAGTGGCGCCTTGCAGGAAAAGGCTCTCCGCGACGAGGTGTGTCGCGTGATGGAAGGCGGCCGCGAAGCCTTCGCTCAACGCTGGAAGAGATTGGGAACGGAAGTGTGACATGCTCGAGAACCGCAGCGAGCTCCTGGAAAATATCCACTTGGGCGAAGGCCCTTTCTTGGAACTCAAGGAGGTTCGCTTCGCCGGCGACAAAGCAGGGGGGGCCAACGCAAACCGATCTGGCCGATGAGCTGGCCGCCTTTGTCAACAGTGCCGGGGGCGTTCTCTTACTCGGCGTCACGAACGACCGCCTAGTGATGAGCATTGCGACCGAACGGTTCGACGCGGTGGAAACTTTGGTGCGGCAGGCCTGCGAAGACTCGATCCGACCTCCCTTGGCGCCCATCATCGAATGCATGACGCTGCCGAATTCCGACAACATCGATCGGCCCGTCATCCGGATCGCGGTGGAGCGCAGCCTGTTTGTCCATCAGAGCCCGGGGGGGCTATCTACATCGGGTCGGCTCATCGAAACGTCCGATCCCGCCGGATCAGTTGACCAGGCTTTTTCAGCAGCGTAGCCAGTCTCGGTTGATCTGCTTCGATGAAACGTCGGTTCGGCACACCACACTGACCGACCTGGAAGCTCCCCCTGTGGCAGAAGTTTGCTCCGGCACAAAGCAGCGATGTGCCGGAAAATTCTCCTCGGTATAATAGGGGATGGCGGCTCGCGACGAGCAAGGCGCTTGGCGGCCAACCGTCGCCGGTCTTTCGGTAGATTCCCTTGTCGGAGCATTCCGGCTGGCGCCCTGCCGAGGGCGACGGAAGAGACAGGCTTTTCAGGAAGATCCAGAGGAAGCTGCGATCGCTGATAGAACACCAGGGTCTGAGCGGGCCATCCGATGAAGGCATCGTTGCCGCCGAGATAGTAGCCGCCCCTTTTGAGGGGAAACCCTTGGGCGAGGGCGGTCACCCGGAATAGGGTTGAACCTGAAAGGGAACCGGGGGCATGTCAAAATTGCCCAGGTACAAACATTGGCGAATCCTACGGTGGTGATGGAGTACTGTTCCGCACGCAGGCGGAACTCGCCGAACTTCCGCTGTGTAGTGTCGTAAGCGGTTGAAGCAGAACGTTAAGAGTTTTTCGTTCTGCCTACATGGCCCATT
>NZ_CABFVA020000104.1 GCF_902143375.2 Methylacidimicrobium tartarophylax
CCTCCCGAAGCACCGCACGCCCGATCAGCAACGGACGGCGATTTTCTAGGAGGTAATCATGCGAACCCCAACACTTAACTGCGAGTATATCATATGCATCACAGGGGCGGGTAATATGCGTATGTCCTGCTATAAACGCGGTTGCCATCTTCTTCAGGCTGACCATCTTTTTGTCGAAGGCGGCCTTTTCTGCAACAGGGTCGTCCTCCGAAGTCAGCAATCCGAGTGCTCTTGCATCCGGCTTACTCCAAGCATGACGGACGTTGAATGACGATGCCCCGAATGCCGTCGCACTGATTAACGCAGCACGCTTGTACGGAATGGAAATATTCGCCTTGTGCAACGCATACGATTTCACCAGTTCAGGCAGATCGTTGTCTGCGATGGGGAAGCGTTTAGCATCGCGGGTTTCTCCGATCTCGCCAACCGCGTAAACTAGAACCTTTTCGTTCTTCAGCGTCTCGTCGAGTTTTGCTGGCGCCAGTAGCTTGTCGCGCTTTTTCATGTGTAGGATCACTACACGTTTCGGCGTGTTGAAGAACGTTCTTTCCGGCAGCAACGCCACTAAATCGACGGCACAGTTCTGCAAGATCCATTTACGCAGGAGTTCGTCAGGTGTCCTGAGTAGGAATGCTTCCGGCAGCAAAACCCAGGCGTCGCCGCTTTTCTTCAAGGCCTGGACAATGTATTGGACAAACAACCCCTCGATGCCGCTATATTTTCTAGCGAAGTAAGCCTTCCGCGCGGCGTCCTTGGCGATGAGCTTTCGGAAGTCGGCGGAACCGGACACGACGAATGGTGGATTCGTGATGATTACGTCGAACTTGTCCTTATCCATTCGTTCGAGGGTGCCAAGCGCCGTTTTCTCAACACACGTAAAGACCTTGTTGATCCATGCAGCGAATGCTGCGATCCGGCCGGGCTGCTCGGCCAGCAAATCTCCACAGTGGACCAGTGCATTCGCCTTCGCGAGTATCGCGGTCTTAGGGATCAATTCGAATGAATGCCATACGTGCTTTGGCTCCATCGCGTTCTCCTTCAGCGTCCACTGGGCTTCCAGGTCCCGCGCCATAGGCTCAAGCACGAAACCGCCAACGCCGGCAGCAGGGTCACAAATCGACTTTCCAGCGGACATCGTGCTGATGCCGGCCATGTCGTGAACTGCGCCTACCACCTTGCGTGGAGTGAAGAACTGGCCAAACGTATTGGTGGTATCGCTTTCCTGAAGGAATGTCTCATACAGCCGCGTCTTGAACTCCGGATCGGTATTCTTGAGCGAGCCAAACCGCACGAACTTCTTCAGCAATTCATGGAAGATGATGTTGTGATCGCGGTTTTGTTTTTGTAGGACGATGCCATTGATGACGCTGTAGCCGTCACTTCCCGAGGGAAACAACTCCTTGATGTACGGTCGGACAACATCAAAGTATTCCTCGAGCACCTTGTCGCGATTCAGCTTCAGGATGTGGCCTAGCGATACGTCACGCCCCTTGCTGTCCTTGCGCATGAGGCCCAAGTCGTTCAGAAATTTGTAAATGAAAATCTCGACGAAAGTCGCAAGGCAATCTTCCGGGCGATCCGCTCTCAGGCGCCAGATTGTTTGCCATACGCTGACCGACAGCGCGGTCGGATTGACCTTCTTGCCCGATAGAACCTTACCTGTGCGTGGGTCGAAATTGTTAATGACATAGACAATCTCGGCCACCACGGTTTCATCGTCATAGTTGAGAATCTGCGGCATGGGCTTTCCATCTTCCCTCTCCACGAGTTCGATGTCGTCCGCTTGCGCATTGATCCAGTAGGTCGACTTGGTATCGGTAACGTAGCCAAGCAGAGCGCCGGTTGGTTTCGCGAATACCTTGTGGAGCTTTTCCGCGTGACCCCGCCAATTCTTAGCCGTCAAAGTGCCAGAGGCTTTGTCATCGCCAATGACGAGGGGGTCTGGCGTTGTTCCTCGCCGCACAATGAGTTTGTCGAACTTACGCTTGCCGTTCTTGTACTCCCTATCGGGCAGAAGGCCATGTTCGACGTACTGATTGACGGTGGCAAGTTGCGTCGAAAACATTTCGTAGTCGCCGACCTTCTTGCCGATCAAGCCGTGATAGTTGCTTTCCAGTTCTTCAGAAGCCACGCTATTCTCCTAGCCGAATCGTTTGGCATCCAATTGCGGCCAGGCACTGCACCAAGAACACCGCCGAGAACTTCCCGCGGCTGATCTTGTTCGCAATGTTCTCCGGCGTCTCGGCAATACCCGCGGTCGCCAGCTTCTCGGCGAGTTCCTGGTAGGTGATGTCGCGGCGCTTTAGCTCCGCCTTGAGCAAGCCTTTGACCTTGCCGTCCCAGTCCAGGGCCTTCTGCGTCTTCTTCATCTAAGCGCTCCCTGATCGCATTCGCTCCGCAGGCTCATCGTCTGAGCCTGCGGAGCGCCAATACTGCTCACCGGACTTCGGAGAGCAGAGGCACGAGCGATGAACATCATCATACCCGATAGATGCTTCTTGACAAGTGCCGATAGCGACATATCATACTAAGTATATTAATATCGTAGGTAATGATATCGGTCCACAACCAGCACTTCCTTCTCTCCGCCAAAGCCCGGTCGCTCTCGATCAAGCGGCTACACGCGCTGACCGACGACCAGGCGTTCGACCTGTTCCGCGAGATGCGCTGGGGCAAGGGCGAGGAAACGACGTGCCCGTGCTGCGGGAGTATCGCCAAGCACTGGTTCATCAAGACGCGCCGACAATGGCGCTGCCGCGACTGCAAGCACACCTTCTCCGTCACGTCCGGGACGATCTTCGCCTTCCACAAACTGCCGTTGAAGGACTACCTGATCGCCATCGCGATCTTCACCAACGCCGTCAAAGGCATTTTGGCGCTGCAATTGTCGCGCGACCTCGACGTGCAGTACAAGACAGCGTTCGTCTTGGCGTACAAGATCAGGGAATCGCTGATGGAGCAGCGCGACGAATCAGCGCTGGGCGGCGAAATCCACCTGGACGGCGCCTACGTGAACGGCCATATCCGGCCGAAGAACAAGAAGTCGGAGCGCATCGATCGCCGGCTGGCGAAGCATCAGAAGCCCGGCACGCGCTGCGTCTTCGTGATGCGGCAGAAGTGCGCCGAGATCGCCGAGAGCAAAATGGTCGGCGGTCATCGGACACTCACGTTCATCCTCAAGAACGAGAACTAGGCTGACGTGACGAAGCTCGCCGACGCCTTCGTGACTGCCGGCTCGACGATCTGCGCCGACGAGGCCAATGCCTGCGATCCGCTGCACGCCATGTTCGACACGCGGCGCGTCAATCACCAGAACGAGTACCGTGCCGACGACAGCACCACCAACAACCTCGCCGAGTCCTACTTCGCGGGCTTCCGCCGCATGCAGTACGGGCAGGTGCACAAGTTCGGCAACCTCTATCTCGATAACTACGCCAACGAGGCGGCGTACCGTGAGGACACGCGCCGCTGGGCCAACGGCGACATCTTCAACGACATCGGGAAGAAGTGCGCAAAGACGCGCACGAGCCGCGCCTGGTGCGGCTACTGGCAGGGGAACAAGCGGCTGACGGAGAGGTTGGCGGCGTAAGCGCCGGTCGACCGGGCTGCTACTGGCCCGGCATCGTTATGTCATACAATGCACGAAGCATTCCCCAACTTGAACCCAAACGCGGCCGTTCATGTCGAGCGAGTCAGGAATACGACCGAGGGCCACCCGGACAAGTGGCGGAAGCCGTAACATTCGCTGGCTCGGCGATCAAGCAGCCTGCGTAGGTCAGGCGATCTGCTAGGACCGCATGCCGTTCTTGTCGACGGCGACAATGCGGATGAGCTTCTTGCCGAGCAACTTCTTGATGATGATCGCAATCGACTTCTGCATGGCGTCGATCCGTTCCGGCGTGAGTTCGATGCCGCGTTCCGCCATGGCCCGTTCCGTCACTTCGCGCGTCGTGAGCGGCTGACCGGCGATCCGCAGCGCGCCGAGGATCGTGCGCGGACCTTCGCCGGGCGCGAAATAGCTGTTGCGCCGCCGATGCTCCTTGGCGCGCACTGTTCGCAGGTTCATGTCCGGCGCGAATACCTTGATCGTGGCGTCGACGTGACGCAGATCGTCGCCGATGCGTTCGATTTCCTTCCGGTGATGATCGATCAGGCCCGCCAGTTCCGCCCGCTTCGCCACCAGCCGTGTCACCACATGCGATTCGGCCACCTTGCTTCTCCGTAGTAGTCCGTTCCTACGGAAAGCATAGCGATTACGTCGGCATCAGCCGTGTGCGGCTGCTACATAAGTCCGGGTATTTGAGGTCCACAGGAAAGTAGCCCGGCAGGTAAACTTTAAAGGGTTTGGTGGGATTGTTGGCCGGTTTTTCCGGTTGAGGCAACCGGCAGTGGCCGAGGGCGCCCGCAGGAGCCGACCCAAGGCCGAGCGGGTCAT
>NZ_CABFVA020000105.1 GCF_902143375.2 Methylacidimicrobium tartarophylax
GCAACGGACGGCGATTTTCTAGGAGGTAATCATGCGAACCCCAACACCTATTCACCCGGACCGACCACGTCCTTGGGTCACTGCGAAGACGCTCCAGATGTAAGCTTGGATGCGATGGATCTCGGATGAACTTTTCGTAGGCGGCCGCGGCGGCCTTTTGCACTTCCGGCGAAAGAGACTTCAGTTGCTCCCAAAACGCACGAGTCGTTCGAGACTCCATCCAGGCTCCGGCGAGGCTCGGCTAGATGTCTTCCGGGCGCCTCTCGGGAAACTGATTCGGGTTCTCTTTTAGACCCTGCTCCAACTGATCAAGCAGTCGGCTCAAGCTCGGGCGCGGAGATGGATTCCTCAAGATGGCAACCCATTCCGGACTATCGATCTCCGTGTCGATCACGACATCGCGCATGCTTGTGCTGGACAAAACATCAGGATCGCTGATCACCGTGACATTTCTTCCGATCACGGTGATCGGCTCTAGCGGTTCACAAAAAACGGCATGTTGCATCATGGAGTTTCTTTTGTGGGTCGTTGACCGGCAACGGTCAGGGCATCGACCCGAAGGGCCGCCTTCCCTGCTTCTTCGTTATCCACGAGAATCACAGCCGTGTATGGGCCGGGCTCGGCGAAATTCGCTACGGTCGGCATGGGGACTTGAACCACGTCGCTCGGGTCAAAGTTCGGCGATTTCTCGCCGAACTGAAGTTTTGCGCTGCTGCTGCATACGACATGGCCGGAATCTTCTTTCTCAAGGCGTAAAGTTACGGAGAGCGGTTTTCGCGATCCCCGCAAGTTCGTGATGAAAGCCGTCACAAAGAACTTTGCCAGAAAAGGAAACCCAGGCGAACTCAGGCGGTCAAAAATACCGATCAAGCTGATCTTGGCCGTGAACTGCTCGCGAATCATCCCATCAGAAAAAATGATCGCGCTGGCAACCGCCGGTTCTTGCATAGCTGGGTCGATCATCTTGAGCGAGCTTTCCGGAACCTGGGGAGTCCTATCGAACTAAAGGAATTGTCTCTTCCGTGTCAAACCCAGCCCGGGAGCCGTGTCGTAAGCAAGTGAAGTGATCGCTGCGAGGACAGATGAAGCGATCGCTTGGGTATTGGAGGATGGATCTGAAGTGCTCCCTAAAAGTCCAACCAGTGGTTAAGCCAAGAAGGAAGGCACTGGAATGACAGACAAGCCAAGCAGACGGACGCGTCGTCGGCAGAGCGCGGAGTTCAAGGCCAAGGTGGTCGTCGCGGCGCTGCGCCAGGAGAAAACGATCAACTAGTTGAGTACGGAATTTGGGGTGCATCCGATCGTGGTCGGGCACTGGAAGAAGCAAGCCAGCAGCCTGTCGGACTTTCCCTTTCCCTCTGGAATATGGTAAAAGAGGGCATGGCTGAGCGACTTGTGACGGTGGATCGAATGACACCGATGCTTTTGCCCGAGGAC
>NZ_CABFVA020000106.1 GCF_902143375.2 Methylacidimicrobium tartarophylax
CCGCGAGACCGCGTCGAGAGGAGAAATGGCTCGCGTGATGCTCGCAATCAAGACCGTTCTCGCCGCCGTCGATCGCGTGCCCATTCTCATCTTCGACGAGGTGGACGCGAATGTGGCGGGAGAAACGTCCTGGAAGGTAGGAGCCCATCTCCGACTCTTGGGCGAGCAACATCAAGTGATTTGCGTCACTCACCTGGCTCCCGTCGCAGCCCAAGCCGAAGCGCATTTCCGCGTCCGGAAAGAGACCTCGGATCATGGCGTCTCGGTCTCCCTTGCCCCGCTCGGTTTTCACGAAAGAGCCGAGGAGCTTGCACGCATGTTAGGAGGCAAGAGCGACGAATCCCTCGCCCTGGCCACTCGCATGCTCTCGGAAACCTCGCGCCCGGCTTCTCCCGCCTCTGGTGCGAAGCCACCCCGGTAGCACCTATCCGAACTTCCGCTGTGTGCTATCGCAAGTGATTGCAACAGAACGTTAAGACTTTTTCGTTCTGCCTACATGCCC
>NZ_CABFVA020000107.1 GCF_902143375.2 Methylacidimicrobium tartarophylax
CGGATTTCCCGCATTCGGCTTTCGGACAAGGTCTGGCGCAGGATTATGCCCACGGCAGGCTCCGCGTTAAGCTCCCAAGGGAGAGAAGACCCAACTTGTCCTGGAGAAACCAGTGCGGGAATTGGGTCTTTCCCTGCCCAAGGACTTTATGCTTGCGGCAGAGCCACCGGCGTAGCCGGTACCGAACGTGACGATCCACAGTCCGGTAAGCTCGGCTGACCGAGCCAAGACAGAAGTAGTTGGCCCATCCGCGCAGCCGGCGATTAAGGATAGATACCAGTTCTTCACCTGTGCTTCCCTGGGTGTCCCGGCGGAGCTGCTCGCTCACGCTCTGCAGCAGCCGGTTCACCCGTTTCTTGGAGGGTTGCGTCCCCAGGTAGCTGTGGCCCGTGATGGGCTTGTGGCAAAGACCGAAGGTGTAGCCGAGAAAGTCGAAGCTCTGCTCCGGCACTCGACAGATCCGGGTCTTTTCCTGGTTCACGGTGAGCCCGATTCGCTCCATAATCCGCTCCATTTGCTCCCGGGCTTCCTGGGCGTGGTGTCGGCAGAGGATCACATAGTCGTCGGCGTACGATACGATATGCGCCGCCCACTTTGCGGCCCATCCTTGCCTCTTCCATCCCAGGATAAACCGCCTCATGTAGAGGTTGGCCAAAAGAGGGGAGATGGGAGCCCCTTGAGGAGTCCCGCGCCCCCGATCCTTGGCCTGGGTCGTCCGCCGTTTCCTTCCCCGCTCTTCTTCTTCCTCGACGGGCATTTCCAGCCATGCCTTCAAAAGAGCAAGCATGACGCCGTCGGAAATCCGCCGGGCCAAGCTTTTCATTAGAGCGTGGTGAGGGATGCTGTCGAAATAGCCGGAGAGGTCGGCGTCGATCACCTCGGTGTAGCCCATGTTGAGGAGAGCATGCACCTTCTTGACCGCATCCAAGGCGCTTCGCCCTTCTCGATAGGCATACTGTTCTTCTGCTAAATCCACCTCGAAGATCGGGCTCAGCACGAGGACCGCTGCCATCTGTGCTACCCGATCCCGTATGGTTGGGATCCCTAAGGGCCTCCGCTTCCCGTCGGGTTTGGGGATCCACACCCGCCGAACCGCCTGAGGCCGATAGGTCTTGTGTCGGAGTTCTTCCGCCAACCGGTCCAACCACTTCTCTACCCCTTCTTCCTCGATCCTCTCGAAGGTCTGCCCATCGACGCCCGCTACCCCGCCGTTCTTTCGGCAGAGCAGCCAGGCGTAGGCGAGCACATCCTCGCGGTAGAGTTTGTCGTAGAGGGAGTAGAAGCGATAGGTCGGACTTGCCTTCGCTTTCTCCTGCAACGTCATCTGGAGCTTCCGAACACGCAAGGGAGGTTCTAGACTCATGGCCAATCTCCGTGCTCTCGCTCCTTCGTACGTTTCCCTTGAACTAAGGCCCCTTCCCTCCCTCGGACTTTCTCCGAGTTCACCAGTACTATGGGCCTATCCGACTCCCACCGGGTCCCGCTTCGGCCCCTCTCAGGGCAGCGGTCGGTCCGCTCGGGCCATCCCGAGCTCCCGGCTCGATGGGCCTCCCGTGTTGATACATCGTCCTTTGCCCGCATGCCCTCGCCCATTACCCCGGCGGCTCTCCCCAGT
>NZ_CABFVA020000108.1 GCF_902143375.2 Methylacidimicrobium tartarophylax
CACCGCCAAGAGGACTTGCTGGCGATCTTGCCGGTGGTCCCTGCTGTAGCCGTACCGCGTCAGCCCCTTCGGTCCGTCCCCCTCGAAGTAGACGCTCGTCAGATCGTAGAGCACAAGACTCACCCCTCCGGGGAAGGCCTCCCGGTAGAGCCCCCGCTCGATCCCGCTCCAGCGCCCATCCAGCGCGTCCATCGCCCCGTAGAGATCCTCTTCGTCGAAGGCTTCGTCCTGCTCCAGTCCACAAGAGCGGGCGAGCAAGCTCCCCACTGCTTTCTCCCGAAGCGCCAGCTTCGAACTGGGGAAAAGGATCCGCCCAAAGATCATCGCCAGCAAAAGCTTCCTCTGCCTTTCCTCCGGAATCGACGCAAAAAGCCTCTCCAACCCAAACCGCTCCCATGCCTCCCGCAAAACCGCCAAGCCCCCGTAGTTCAGGACTGCGGAGACTTCCAAATCCGGCAGAGCAACCATCTCCTTGCCCTCGACAGCCGCGATGATGGCCGATTGGAGTTCAGGCGGCATCCGGTTCAAATGAAGAACCGTCCGCGCTCGAGGTCCCTTCGGAGTGCGGACTGATTCCCGCAAAAGAACCGACTCGTAGGTCTTGCCGTTCTGGATGCGTCGGACGCGCTGGATGTACACTCTGGCTT
>NZ_CABFVA020000109.1 GCF_902143375.2 Methylacidimicrobium tartarophylax
GGCGGGAGGTCGCGGGCCCTGCCAGGATCATCCCCAGCAGCGCCAGCGCCCCTGCTCTCCCCATCATCCGCATTACTCTCTTTCTCATCGTCTTCCTTCCTCCTCTTAGTGTTGCCTGGCTTCTACGGGAGTCGCCTCGTAAGTCTTGAAGAACTTCGTGCTGCCGAAGAAGTAGGCTCCCATCAGCCACCAGGGCACGTACATACAGACCGAGACGAAGGCCGAGAAGAAGGCGGCCACGCCGGTCACCCCTCCCGCGAAACTCCGCATCGTTCCCGTCTCCACGATCCGGAGATACTCCGGCGTCGAGGTGCGGACGTACATGTAGTTGATCACATCGGCAAGGCTCATCAGCGCTCCCTGGTACTCGACCGGCAGGTGATAGGGCGCAATCATCACCCAGTTGGTCGGATAGAAGAGCCAGCCCCAGAGCTCACCGCCCACGAGAGCCGTCACAACCCAGTTGCCGGTGAGCATCAACACGATGTCGAGCACCACCGCCGCCGGGATGAAGGTCTCCGGGAAGACCATGTTGAGCGGATAGTGGGTCCATCCATAGAAGTTGATGTACCGATTCATCCACTCACCGAAGAGCAACCCCAAGCAGCAGAAGGTTGCGCCGATCGGCATACGGAACTTCGTCCATAAGACCGCCTGCGTTGCTGCCGGGAAGGTGATCTCCAGGATCGGAGCCACGATCGGCCACCAGTTCCGATCCTTCCAGTCCACCCAGAACGACCAGTCTCCGGCCACCAGCATCTGGTGCACATGGAAACCGGCGATGAGCACCAGGAAGGTCGACAAGAGGACCACCAGATCGAACTTGCGCCCGATCGCCCTGGCCTCCGCGTCTACTTGCGAATATTGCATTAGTTTCGTTCCCCCTCTCGAAGAGGAGGGGCGGGGTAGCCCGCCCCTCTCTTCGCCTTGTTATTTCTTCTTTTTCCGCTTCTCAGACTTCCCAGTGCCACGCTTAGAGCGCGCAGGCCGCGCAAGCAGCGGGATCGACCGAGCTCTGCGGATTCTTCATTACCTCGGCCGGGCTCTGAATCGGCTTGCCATAGTAGATATGGTTGATCAGAGACAAGACCCGCGGGCAGATCTGCAACCAAGTCCCGAGGATCGCCAGCGCACCCCATCCGAACGTCACGAAGCCCCAGTGCAGCGGAGCCACGAAGAGCTCCTCCATGAACCACCGGGTATGTCCGAACTCATTGAGTCCGACGTTCGGGAAAATCATCGCCGGGCTGCCCACCAGGATCACGTAGGGCAACGAAAATGCCTTAGCGAATTGGGGCAGTCGGGTCATCGCGTAGACAAGCGAGCCCACTCCGAAGATGATATAAATGGGATAACTCTGATAGAACTCGATCACATGGCTCGGCGTGAAGTCGGTATCCCGGATCACCGTCTGGTGCCAGGTGCCGTCCTGCTCCGTGAAGTAGCTCGCGCCGGCATAAGCCGCGTAGGTATACGTCAGAACGAAAAGTCCCAACGCCCAATACCGCTTGAGCTCCTCCGCCGGAGACAGGCGATCGAGCGCCCGGTCCCGCGTCATCCAGAGCCAACCCCACAGCCCCGCCGCCGTGACTGCTTCCAGCACGAGCTCGGCGAAGAGCATACCCATCCAGTAACTCTCATAATCGGCTGACGTGTAATCGAGACCCTTCGAAAAGGCGTAGAGTCTCTCATACACATTGATCAGCACGTCGAAGACGACCAACGCGCCGATCGCGATCCCCGCACTCTTCCAGGAAAAGGCGGTGATCGGCGGTCGCGCGACAGCCGTCGCCGTCGTTTGTGTTTGCGCCATACAGTTTATCTCTCCATTTCTTCCATTCTGCTTCCCGGCGACCCAGGTGCATCAGCCGGGTCGCCACCGTCATCCTCCCGGGATGCCGGCGGAAAACCAGTCAGACTTTCGCCAATCGGTCTTCCTCGAGCAACCGTAACGCAAGGGCCTGCGATGGCAAGGAAATTTACGATCCTTTTTTCGGCCTTTCCCCTATCGCCTTCGTGTTCTTCCGGATCGAGCATTCCGGTCGCTTTTTTACCCTGGTGAATGAGTCGTCGATCCGATCGACCCAAGCCCAATTTTTCTTTCTTTTCGCCTTGTCGTCGTCGGATCTCTGCGTGCCACTCTGTCGCGCAATCCATGGTTTCCATTGTGGGCATTCCCCCACCATGTCCCGCCCTAGATGCCCGAGTGATTCTCCCTGGGTCGGCATGACGCGCCCATCGGGCTTTCCGATGGTTGGCCAGCTGATGAGCCTATGGGCCACAGGGGGAACGATGGATTGACGCGATCGCGACGCTTTGTTGCAATGGCGTTGATGAAGGGAATGGAATCGTCGGCACGCTACTTTGACGAGGTGGCCGGAGAATGGGATACGCTGCGAAAGGGGTATTTCCGAGACGAGGTCCGGGAAAAAGCAGTCGAGTTCGCAGGCGTTCGGCAGGGGGAAGGGGCGGCGGACATTGGAGCGGGGACAGGCTTCCTAAGCGAAGCGCTCCTGGGGCGCGGCCTCGAGGTGGTGGCCGTCGATCGCTCCCCGGCGATGCTGGCCGAACTGGAGCGCAAGTTTGGTGGCCGGCCCGGCTTTCGGAGCCTGGGAGGAGATACCGAGGCTCTGCCGATCGAGACGGGTACCATCGACTGCTGCTTTGCCAACATGGTCCTCCATCATGTCGAGAGCCCTGAGGCGACGATCCGGGAACTCTTCCGGATCTTGAAGCCCGGGGGCAGAGCGGTGCTCACCGACTTTGTGCGACATGGCTTCGACTTCTTTCTCACCGAGTACCACGACCGCTGGCCGGGCTTTCCTCCGAAAGAGGTGGCGGCCCTGTTCCGGGCTGCGGGGTTCGCTTCGGTGGAAGAGGGGCCTCTCGGCGAGATCTGTCAGGCCGAGAGTTCGGGCGGGGTCCGCGCGAGGGTACCTATCTTCTTCGTGCGGGCGGCGCGATAGCGGGTCTTTCCCGCAGCCGGTTTGCCCAGAGTTAGAAAGAATTTGCCGCCGCTGGGTTCGGACTCGATATTCGCTTTATGAGCAGCCAAGACCCCGCCGAGATCCCGAAGAAAGAGGAGGAAGAACCTTCCGAGAAGCAGGGGACACCATTCGACAAGAATTTCTACTGGGTCATGACCCTGGCCGGCCTCTTTTTTCTCTATCTCATCTATTCGGTCCTCAACCACGATACGGTCAACATCCACGGACATTAAGTGTCAGGTCCCGGATGATTACGTACTGGTTTTTGGAAGAGCTGCGGATGGGATTGTTGCCATGTTTTTAGGG
>NZ_CABFVA020000110.1 GCF_902143375.2 Methylacidimicrobium tartarophylax
ATCGGCGGCCGAGCCAATCGGTGAGCGGCAGGACGACCGCATTGGAGACGAGGTAGCTGGTGAGCACCCAAGTCGCTTGCGAGTTGCTCGCCGCCATCCCGCCCGCGATATAGGGGAGGGCCACATTGAGAATGGTGGTGTCGAGCACCTCCATGAAGGTCGCTAGCATCACCGAGAGAGCGACGACCCAGGGACTGTGCCTCGGACGCCAACCGCTGTCGGGATCGGGCTGAGGGTTGCCGGGCATGTCAGGGTTTGGAGCCTACCGCTCTCCCCCGAGCGATCCAAGGAGAAGATCACACCTGGCGGTTTCCTCCTGGAAAGCTGGATTCGTCCTGGTATCGTCTTTCGGGTGAATCTCTACCTCGTGACGCACGGAAGTGCCGTGGCGGGCGAGAAAGATCCGGAAAGGCCTCTTTCGGAGGCGGGTGTCGACGAGTGCTCCCGGCTGGCCCGGCTCATGCGCAGTTGGGGGGTTCGCGTCCAAGGACTGGCTCATTCCGAGAAGACGTGCTGTCGCCAGTCTGCTCAAATCCTCTTGCCTGCCCTCTTCCCGGGCGGACGCTTGACGCTTTGGGAGAGCTTGGATCCCCAGGACTCTCCCGGCCGGGCCCTCAAGGCGATCCAAAGGGAAAAGGCCGACCTTCTTCTGGTCGGCCACGAGCCCAATCTTGCCAAGATCGCCACTCGGCTTCTCCTTCCTAAAAAGGTGCCGCCCGTAGTCTCGCTGTCGCCCGGCAGCCTGCTCTGGCTTCAGCGCCAGCGCACTGAAGAAGGGAAGGTCTGGCGTCTTCTCGGGATGTTCCGGGCGGAGGCGTTGCGTGCTTGGAAGGGGATCTGAACTCTGCGGCATCGATGTTTCCCGTCCGGCGGGGGACGTTTACGCATCGCTTTTGGGAAAGAGTTCGGGTTGGCCCCGCTCGGCCGCTAAAGCTTTCTCCGCTTCCTTCGCAAGCTTCCGGAACTCCCATCGGTGGAAAAGCTCGGCTTGCTTCGCCAAGTCCGGGCGAATCGCCAACGCATCCAAAGGAACGGGCAGGGGAAGATCCGTACGCAACCCGACCATCCTTCGATTGCGGAGAATCCGCTCCCGTTGGACTTCCGTCAGCTGCCGCAGCTTGGCCGAAGCTGCCTGGGGAGCCTCCCGGAGGAGTTCCTCCAAGGAGCCGTAGTGGCGAAGCCATTCGGCCGCCGTGATCCTACCGACGCCCGCAATGCCGGCGATGTTGTCCGTCGAATCGCCGATCAACGCAAGCAGATCGGGGATTTGCGCGGGCGGAACACCCCATTTTTCGGTAATCTCCGGCTCGGTGAGAAGATGAAAGCCTTTTTCGTTCTTCCGGTAGATCGACACTCGAGGCGAAACCAGGGACATCATGTCCTTGTCGCTCGTCGCCAGAATCACTTCCCCCCCTTGCCGAACGGCGAAGGCGGTATAGCTGGCCATCACGTCATCCGCCTCCTCTCTGGCAACGCGCAATACCGGAATCCCCAGAGCCGCCATCAGCTCCTCGACCTGATCGAGTTGGGCGGAGAGCGCCTTGGGCATTTCCGGACGATTCGCCTTGTACTCCGGGCAAAGAGCGACCCGTTCCGCGCACAGACCGTCGTCCATCGCCCAGCCGGCGAGCGTCGGTCGCAGATCGGCGAGCATACGGCGCAGCACGACGGTGAGCCCGTAGAGCGCATTCGTCGGCTTTCCCTCGCTCGTCTGCAGAGCCGGCATCGCATAAAAGGAGCGGTAGGCATAATAGCTGCCATCGACGAGAAGCAGACGCATTCCTCCTCTCTATCCTCTTCTTGCTCCGAAATCGAGCCGATCCCAGAACCGGGAGCCGTCCATCACTTTTTTCCTTGGAAAGAGGCATCCTGACTTACTAGATTTTCCTTTTCCACTCCGGAGTAGCTCAGTGGTAGAGCGAGCGGCTGTTAACCGCTTGGTCGTAGGTTCGAATCCTACCTCCGGAGCCATTCGCTCCCATTTCCGAACGACCTGCGCCTCGGTCTTCCGAATCTCCAGGACCGTCTTCTTCTGCTTCTTCTTTGTCGTCCCAACCCGCTTGTTCATTCCCGACCAGAGGAAGGCTAAACATAAACTGAACAGATGCCGAACGGGAGACGTCGAACCAGTTAGATCGTGCGATAGGGCTTTCGGATTGGGCAATCCGGAAGGAACCGCGCAGCCTTGGTCTATCAGTTGGTTCAGAAACCGCTCATCCCAAGCCTGTCGGGAAGTAGAGCATGATCGAGAATCTCCTATGATGTCGAAGAAAACGATCGATTTGATCCCTCTGGTCGCGCTGGTCGTGTTGGTCGGATCCCTGCTGGACGACTGGATATCCGACGGGCCCTCCGAGCGGCAGCCGATCTTCCACTCCTCTCTGATTCCGCCTCGAGAAACGGACAACGGGAATGGTTTCGTGGAAGGGCATTGGCAGAGTGGGAAACACGATTGGCTTCCGGCTTCGAACGGACTGATCTGGTCGTGCCCCAAGGAACGCTATGCCAAGGAGTTAGGAGAGATCGTCCTTCAGCAGCTTCAAGGAAGATACTGGATTGGACCGAACGGGCATCTCTATTTGAAGGTGGCCAACCACGAGCCTCGGGCCCTGGTCCTGCGTTCTTTGCCGGGATCCGCCGGCTCCTGGGAAAGCGGGTCGTGGCTGGCGGAAATCGCCAACTATCATGGTCCCGAGGTCTGGTCGTGCTCTCGCGACATCTCTCCGGCGGAAAGGCGCGAAGGAGTGCAGTGGCGAGGGGGCTTTTTGCTTCTCCGGCGGGTTCTAGACCCGCTTACGTTTGAACCAAAAACGGCGGTTCGACTCTTTTCGCCGCAAGAGAGGAGTTGGGGCAACTGGCAGCCGGGCATGGTCGTCGTCTGCGCGGACGCGAGCAGGAAAAACGACCAGTGGCATATTCAGTGGAGAATGGAGGCGGATCGGGGCCGTTTCGTGCTGGCCAACGACCCTGGCGTCAATCCCGAGTTTGAGACCCTCTTCCGTGATCCCTTTTTCCTCCTGCCGATTGCCGCAAGCGATATCCCGTGAGCTTCTCAAACCGACGGCGTTGTGCGTTTTCCCTTGAAGCGTCGTCGGGAAAAGGTCGGCTTGCCAGGGTAGACGGAAAGCAGTAGACTCTATCGACTGAATTTGGAGGAAATGTGAAACTTCGTTGTCTGGTTGATCCTGTGGAAGCTCTGCGCAGAGGCATTGATGCACCGGAGAGCGCCCTCCTGGAACTCAATCCGTCGGTTCTCTCTCCGGCGGAACGAGAATGGCTCGCCGGAGCGGTCCGGAAGGGCGATAGCGCTTCTCCCGATGAGCCGGCTCCATTGATTTTCCCCTATCCGATTCCCACCCCCTCCGTGGAGGGCTTGCGGGAGGCGATTGCCGCCCGGATCGCGAACCCCGTCTCGGCTCCGGAGCATGGTATCACGACTCGCTTCAATCAAGCAGTTCGGCAGGAGCGAACGGCGGCTCCCGCGCCGTCCGCTCCTGCCGCTTCCAATCCCGTGGGGGAAGTAGCGAAGGCCGCGGGCTTCCTGGGCTTGGGCGCGTTCATGGGAGGAATGCTCGACCGGGTGTTTGGGCAACAGCAGCAGCCGACCGAGGTTATCCTTGAGCAGGAGCCTCCGCGTGAGGGATCCTGGGGCGAGCCTCGCCGGCAGGAGGCAGCCGCCGATGAATCGACCTGTTGCGACGGCCCGGAAGAGGGGAACGATTCTTCCGCAAACCTAGCCGATGACGGTTCGGATGACTTCGGAGGCTCGGACGGGGGCTATGATCTAGTGTAGCGGAGCAGGCTTCGACCAGTTCATCCACAGGGAACCTTCCAGGGCCGAAGGCCAGAGCGGTGCCCGCATCTCGCGGTACGAACTTTGTGGGACAGGCAGGTTAGACCGCCCATGCGTTTGGTCGTTGCGGTAACCGGAGCAAGCGGTGCGCTCTATGCACAGCGGCTTCTTTCCTTTTTGGAGCAGGAGGATCACGAGGTCCATGTCATCGTCAGCGACTCCGCGCGCCAAGTCGCACGGGAGGAACTGGAAAAAGGCAGTCTTCTGGTTCCTTCTCGTTTCGTTCTCCACGGGCAGCGGTCGATGGCGGCTCCGTTTCTCAGCGGATCGAATCCGTTCTCGGCGATGGTCATCATTCCTTGCTCGATGGGAACAGCGGGGCGGATTGCCCACGGAATCTCGGAAGGGGCGATTGGTCGAGCGGCGGACGTCTTCCTCAAGGAGCGAAGGAGGCTCGTCCTCGTTCCAAGGGAGACCCCTTGGAATCTGGTTCACGCACGCAACATGGTGACTCTCATCGAAGCGGGAGCGGTCGTGATTCCTGCCTGCCCATCCTTTTACGGGAAGCCTGCGAGCGTTCTGGATCTTGTGGATACCATCATTAGCCGCGTCCTCGATCAGTTGCAGATCCCAAACAGGCTGGCAACCCGCTGGAAAGAGGAGGGATCGTGAGGGCTCTTTCTTCGCCGAGGAGTCGAATTGCGAATCTGCTGCGGCTGATCAAGTTCAGCCACACCTTCTTTGCGCTTCCCTTTGCCCTGTCCGCGATGTTGGTCGCGGCCCGAGGGTTACCCGCGGCCCCGATTGTTTTAGGCATCTTGATCTGCATGGTGGGTGCGCGGACCGCCGCGATGGCTTTTAACCGGTATGTCGATTGGGAGATTGACCGGAGGAATCCACGAACGGTGGAGAGAAGTCGGCTGGCCAGCCGAGGAGAGACCTTGGCTCTCTGCCTCGGCGGGCTCGTCGTTTTTGGCGTCGGGCTCTTGTTGCTCAACGATCTTTGCCGACTTCTCGCTTTGCCGGCCGTCGCCGTGATCTTCGCCTATTCGTATGCGAAGCGCTTCACTTCCTTCTGCCATGCTCTCTTGGGCCTCGCTCTCGCTCTGGCACCGCTAGGAGCCTGGGCCGCAGTGCGGGGAGAACTGACCAGCGTTGCCCCCTACCTGCTCGCAGCTTCCGTGCTTGCCTGGACCTTCGGGTTCGATCTCATCTACGCCCTGCAGGATCGAGAGGTGGATCTTCGGCTTGGGCTCCACTCCTTTCCCGCCAGGTTCGGGACGAACGCCACGCTTCGAATGGCACAGGCTCTCCATGGGGCGGCCTGGCTCGGTTGGATTGCTTTCGGCTTGCAGGCCGGCCTCTCGGGAGCGTATTGGTTGGCTTGCGTGATCGCCGGGGCGGCGCTTCTCTACGAACATCGACTCTGCCGGAGGAAGGACGGGCGAGCCCTGAACATTGCATTTTTCGAGGTGAACGTGGCGGTGAGCATGCTTCTTCTATTGGGAGTGGTCGGGAGCGTGTCGCTGTGACGGCGCTTTGGGACAGCTGTCGTAGGGAGGGGATAGCAGATATCGCCGAGCGCCTCGTCGAGGGGGGGAGAATCGACGATCGATCCGCCCTGCGGCTCTTCGCCTGTCCGGACTTAGGGGCGGTCGGCGCGCTCGCCGACCTGGTTTCTCGGCGGAAGAATGGGGTGCGCGGCTCCTTCCTCGTGAATCGTTACCTGAACTACTCCAACATCTGTCTGTTGAGCTGCCGATTTTGCGCCTTCTATCGTCGTTCGGGGCAGCCGGGCGCCTTTCTTTATTCGGTCGAGGAGATGGCAGAGCAGGCATTCCAATCGTGGCGCAGCGGGGCAGTCGAAGTCCACTGCGTGGGAGGGCTTCATCCCCACTTGCCTTTTTCCTACTACCGGGATCTGATCTCCGCGATCAAGGAGCGCTGCCCCGGGATGATGATCAAGGCGTTTACCGCCGTGGAAATCCGTCATCTGGCTCGTCGGATCGCCCGCCGATCGATTCCCGAAGTGCTGGAGGATCTGGCCGATGCCGGCCTTGATTCCCTCACTGGGGGTGGAGCGGAAATTTTTGACGCGGAAGTCCGAGACGAAATCTGCCGGGGGAAGGAAACGGCCGAGGAGTGGCTCGAGGTGCACCGGATCTGGCATCGGATGGGAAGAAAGAGTACGGCGACGATGCTCTTTGGACATGTGGAGAAACCGGCTCATCGCGTCGACCACCTTCGCCGATTGCGCGGGCTCCAGGAGGAGACGGGAGGGTTTTGCGGATTTGTCCCGTTTGCTTTCGAGCCGGCGAATACTAGGCTTTCTCACCTGCGGCGGGCCAGCGCTACGGACACCTTGCGCACGATTGCCGTCAGCCGCATCTATCTCGACAATGTCGACCATATCACGTCTTATTGGATCAGCTCCGGCTTGCCGCTGGGCCAAGTGGCTCTTTCGTTTGGAGCGGACGATCTTCATGGGACGATCGAGGAGGAAAAGATCTTTCACATGGCAGGCTCGAAGACGCCCATCTCTCAAACGGCCGACAATTTAGCGGCGGCAATTCGGGAGAGCGGTCGCGAGCCGGTTGCGCGTGACAGCTACTACCGGGTCCATCCCGAGGTTCGCTCACCCCGAGAGACGGCTGGAGTGGGAGCGTGAACGTCCGGAGATCCCGGCGCGCGTTTGCTAGCCCGGAAGAGCGGTGTTATGCTCAAGCCGACACTCTGACGGAAGGAGAAAAAATACGATGGCGCTGACGCCGACCCAATTTCCCGAACGAAACAAGCAGCCTCGAGGCAAGAAGAATGACTCTCCCTTACGCGAGCAAAAAGGGACAGGAGACGGCAAATGGAAGGGGTTGGTCTTCTTCCTGGGCGTTGCCTTTGTCTTTTCCGCCCTGCTCTATTTCGTGGGTGCGGGGCAGGCGCCTGCGGTGGAAGGGAAAACTCTGCCGCAGCTCGTCCGCCTGCTCGACCAGAAGCAGGTAAAGTCCGTTGCCTTCGTCCGGGATACCTCGAACGGACAGACGTATCTGGAAGGCCGCTATGCCAAGCCCTCGCCGGATTCTCCGGGAGGCTTGGTTCTCGTCCCATTTCGAACGATCGTCGATCTCGATTTTAACCGTGATCTTCATGATCTTCTGGCCGCCAAGGGCTTCCCCGAAGTGGACATCCGGGTCGTCCACAACTTCTGGGGGCAGGCCCTGCTGAGCATCCTTCCTTTTCTCTTATTCATTTTGGCTCTCTACTTGTTATTCCGGCAGCAGATTCGCATGGCGGGCAAGACCGCGTTCAGTTTTGGCAAGAGCCGTGTGCGGCTTCTCTCTGGGGAAAAGACCAAGGTCACCTTCCAAGACGTGGCGGGAATCGAGGAAGCCAAGCAGGAGGTGCAGGAGATCGTGGAGTTCCTCAAGGACCCGAAGCGATTTCAGAAGCTGGGGGGGCACATCCCCAAGGGAGTCCTGATGGTGGGGCCTCCGGGAACAGGGAAGACCCTGCTTGCCAAGGCAATCGCGGGCGAGGCGGATGTCCCCTTCTTCAGCATCAGTGGCTCCGACTTCGTGGAGATGTTCGTCGGGGTGGGCGCATCGCGGGTCCGAGACATGTTCGAGCAGGCGCGACGCCAGGCTCCGTGCATCGTATTCATCGATGAGATCGATGCCGTCGGACGAAGCCGGGGCACCGGACTGGGCGGAGGTCACGACGAGCGAGAGCAGACGCTCAACGCTCTGCTCGTCGAAATGGATGGCATCGAATCGCAAGAAGGCGTGATCGTTATTGCCGCAACGAACCGTAAGGATGTGTTGGATGCAGCCTTGCTCCGTCCGGGACGTTTCGACCGGGAGGTTCGGGTGAACTTGCCGGATATTCGCGGTCGCGAGGAAGTCTTGAAGGTGCATTCAACGAAGGTGAAGTTGGCAAAGGAAGCTGATCTTCGCTCCTTGGCTAGAGGCACTGCCGGTTTTTCGGGTGCGGAGTTAGCCAATTTGATCAATGAGGCGGCCCTTTTGGCTGCAGGCCGCGAGAAGGAGTCGATCGGACAGCCTGAGTTGGAAGAAGCTCGGGATAAGGTGCGATGGGGGCGCGAGCGTAAGAGCTTGGCGATGAGCGACGAGGAGAAGCGGATCACGGCCTACCACGAAGCGGGTCACGCTCTTCTCAACGTGCTGCTGGAGCATACCGATCCCTTGCATAAGGTGAGCATCATCCCCCGAGGGCCTGCCCTTGGTGTGACGATGATGCTCCCAGCCACGGATCGGTATAACACCAAGAAAAAGGAACTGCTCGACAACCTGTGTGTCGCCATGGGTGGACGCGTGGCCGAAGAGATCTTTCTGGGCGACATCTCCAGTGGGGCCAGTGGCGATATCCAGCAGGCAACCTGGTACGCCCGGCGGATGGTTTGCGAGTGGGGCATGAGTGAAAAGCTGGGCATGGTCCACTACGCAGATGATCCCACGATGACCTTTTTGGGTCGGGACCTGGGCATGTCGAGGGCGTATAGCGAGGCGACGGCCGAATTGATCGACGGAGAGGTCAAGCGGCTGATTCAAGAGGCTTATGATCGCGCGAAGGCATTGATTGGCGCGAATCGCATGCAGATGGACGCTTTAGCGAAAGCACTCTTGGATTACGAAACCTTGGATGCCCGGCAGGCGGAGGAACTGGTGAAAACCGGCCAAATGGTCTCTCCACCCCCGCGTCCGACTCCTCCAGAAGGTCCTTCTCCCTCCCCCGCCGGAGATACGGTTGCGCCGCCCACCCCCGCTGGTAAACCCGCGGCAGGAGGCCTCCTGCCCGGTCTGGAGGGATCGCCCGCCTAGACGCCGTTTCTCGCGGCGGCCAGCCTGCAGGTCTCACACAGTTCGTACCCGAGGCGCGGCGGATGGGCCTAGATGCAAGGCGCAACGAAGGAGACAGGTCCATTTCACAAGCCGTAGAGGAGATCGCTTGTGAGACATGCAGGCTAACCCTTCGCGGAGGCGCTCGTCACATTCCCGGCTTCGTCCTCAGCGCGGATGAACAAGGTTTCTCCCTTTAAGAGGGGAAGTTCGAACTCCTCTTCTTCGGAGTCGAGGATCCCGTCGACCGGTGGAATCGGTAAGAACTCGCGCCCGTCCCGAGAAATCTGGACCGACCGGATGCCACTCGCGTATTCGCTCACGCGGAAACGCAACTTGCCTCCGCCGGAAGAGAGAATCCGGATCTGTGGCGGCGTGTTATCGACGAGAAAAGGACGGCTGTTCAAAGAGGCTCTGAGCCCTTCCCCGGGCGCATTGTCCCGCGCGTCGGAGGCTTCGACCTTGAGGAGATAACGGCCATCCGGCCATCCCGAGGTGTCCCAGCTAAAGAGCGGCTCTTCCGAATCCTTGACGAGGAGGTGCCAGTCGGTCTCTTTCTCCGAGCGGAAGAAGACGGAATAACGGAGTTCGTCGCCGTCCGGATCTTCCGCTTTCCAAACCACCGTGCGGAGCCCTCGGGCTTCCTTCCCTTGATAGCGCGGCGGCATGGGGGAGAAGAAGTCGACGGGCTCAGGCTTGCCTTCCGGAGAGAGGAGCTGATCGAGGGTGCGGGCTTGCAGAGGCGCGGGGGGTGGAGGCAATTCCGAGTAGGCGATGCCAGGATGAAGGATCTGGAGCTTCTCAAGCTTGGGAGGCAGATTGTGGGGCAAAAAAACAGCCTGAACGCGATTGACGGAAGCCCCCTGGGCGAGGCGCAGCTCGAACTGAAAGTAACGGGCCGGAGGACTCTGGCAGCGGCCGTCCGGTGCGGGAGACCAGTCATACCAGGATTCGTCGGGCTTAGCGGTGTTCCCCGTGCGCGTGCGGACTGCGACCACGCCCGATCTCTCGACAAGCAACCGACCCCAGCGGGCGAAGCTCCCGGCGTCGAGAGGGGCTGAGCAATAGATCCCTTCTCGGGGTGGAGAGCCTCCCGCCAAGAAGACTCGCGCCGGGTTGCTCGCACCCAGGAGAAGCTGCTGCGAGGAGGTCAGGACCGCAACCTGGACTGCGGGAGCGTCGATCTTGAGTAAGCGATCACTCCTGCCTTCCAGGCTGATGCGGTAGACGTAGCCGTCGCCGCTCATCCCTGCTAAAAGCCCCATGGGAGCTTGGAGTAAGGAATAGAGAACCTCGCGACTTCCCCAAATCATGCGGGGAACCAGAGAGGGGTTGATCGACCAGAGCTGGGAGAGCGGAGCGGACACCGTAGCCTTGATCATGCCGAATGGCAGCGCTCTTCCCGGCTCTCGAGGTGGTTCCTCCGACTCGGAAGCTTCCGGGGCGGAGGTCCAGACCTCAGGAGTCGCAGAGCCCGGTTCGGAGAACGATCCCGGTGCGCGGGGAGGATGGCGTGTTCCGACGGCGGAAAAGAAGATCGAGCCGTCCGAGGAAACGACAATCTGGTTCACCTCCTCCCTCTCGCTGTCGGCCAGAGCCACGGCTCGCCCTCCGGGTAGGATCCGGAGGAGCAGCCCTCGCGGGGCGCTGCCTGCAAGGAGCGTTCCCGGCTTTTCCCAGGCTAGGCAGCGTACATGCGTCTCCCCGGTCGCCGAGAGGAGAGTTCCCTTGAGCGAGCCTTCGATGCGAAAGATTTTGCCACCGGTCCCGGTCCCGGCGTAAAGGGTACCGTCGCGGTCGAAAAGAAGGGACCAGATGTACTTTTCCTTCGGATCGAAATAGACGACCGGGTCTCCTTTGGCCGGGACCCGATAGATCTTCCCGTTGGGGGAAGTCGCGGCAAAAAGCTCACCCTGCGGACTCCGTGCCATCGCGTAGATCTGGTGCTCATGAAATGAGGCGAGGAGGGTTACCTCGCGATGCAACCCGATGCGGAAGATTTTCGCGTCCGGAGAGGTTGCCACCAGCATGGTCCCCTCGGCTTCCGGGAGGATCGCCCAAAGTTGATCGGCAGGCAGCCGCGCCACCATCTCGACCGATAGAGCGGGCTGAAGCAGTCCCTCCTCGCCGAGCGTTACGCTCTCGGCTGTTCCCTGCGCGAAATCCGAATAGGTGTCCAGAACGATCCGCTGCGGATGGATCGCATAGCCACGCCGTGCGAGGCCATGCCACGTCAGGACTGCGAGGAAGAGAGCAACGAATCGGCGGAAGGAGGGCCGCAAAAGAACACCTTACGGCATCGGCTTGGGAGTCGAGAGGGAGGAAGGGGGTAAAACCGGCGGAGGGACAACGAGGGCAGGATCTGCGGAGAGGGTGTGGAGAAAGGCGACAATGCGCTTGGCCTCCGCGTCCGTAAGCGTGCGACCCAACTGGGCGTACGCCATGGTCTTGACGGCTTCTTCAAGGCTCCAGACGGAGCCGTCGTTAAAATAGGGTGCGGTCAAGGCAACGTTCCGGAGAGAAGGTACTTTGAAAACGTATTTGTCCGCCTCGTTCTTCGTCACCTCATATCGGCCCAAGTCTTTCAGCCAATCCACCTTGTGGATCGCGCCGAATTTCTGAAAGCTCCCCCCTCCCACATCGACGCCATTATGGCAGGTGGTGCAGCCGACGCTCACGAAGGTATTGAGCCCTTGCTTTTCTTCCTCCGTGAGGATCGCCGTGTTGCCCGCGATGAATCGGTCGAAGCGAGAGGGAGTCAGCAGAGTCCGCTCGAAGGCAGCAATCGCGTTTGCCGTATTGTCGAAGGAGACGGGATCCTTTTCCCCAGGAAACGCCTTGTGGAACGCATCCACGTATTCCGGGATGCTCTTGAGACGCTGCACGACGAGTTCCTTCGTTGCCGCCATCTCCTTGGGGTTGACGATCGGGCCCTTGGCCTGCTCCTCCACGTCCTTGGCTCGGCCGTCCCAGAACTGCGTAAATTCCAAGGCAGCGTTGAGCACCGAAGGGGCGTTGCGTGGGCCGAGCTGCCAGCGATAGCCAAGGGAGGTGGAGAGACCGTCGGCACCAGCCATGCCCAGGTCATGACAGCTGCTGCAACTGATGGAACTGCTCTTCGACAACCGACGCTCGAAATAGAGAGACTTGCCCAGCGCGACCTTTTCCGGGGTTACGGGATTCTGCGGATTTTCGGCGATCCTGGGCAAAACGCCGAAGATCTGCTTGGCTTGGTCGGGATCGACCGTTTGTCCGATTGCAGAACCAATCCCGCAGCCGTTCGTCAAAACGAGCGCGCATAGAAGCAGACGCCTCACGATCATTCCGTCCTCCCTGTCGAATGCCACAAGAGAAGTCCGCACCGGCGGATTCTCCCGGTCCGCGATCTTCCGTAACCGGTTCCGCTCCATGTTTAGCGGCTTCCGCCGAAGGCCGTCAAGCACGGCTCTTTAGCGGACGTCGATTCGAAGGCTCTGCTCGCCGTTGACGACCCCGGGAATCGAGAGGGAGGTCTCGCACCAGACCAGATCGTTCCAAGGCTCGGCCTTCTTGGAGGAGGTAGAGGGAGAAAGGGTGGTGCGGACCGTCGGCGGGAGAGCGGGCAGATCGGCGGCTTCCGATACCAGTCCAGACGACTCGGTGATGGCCTGCACGTAAAGCATGTCATTGGCATGCTGTTCATTGAGCAGGGCGATGAGCTCCTCCGGGCTTTCCGCGGAGGGCACTTTACGTAGAAGAGCTTGCGAATCGAGGGCGCGTCCGGAAGAGATTCGGATTGCCACCGGTTGATCATGAAGCCCCGGGGGGAGAGTGAGCGGGATCCTGCGCGAGATTCGACGACCATGTCGTTCTTGAAGCAGCAGGTTGACCCAGATCGTGCTTCCGGGATTGCATCGGGCGTTATCCACCGAGGCTCTTTCGATCATCCAGTTCTCTTCTTCCTCCGTCGACGCGGTTTTCAACTCGAGCGACTCGACGATCGGTTCGGTCCAAGGTTGTTGAAAGAGAAGCTGAAGCGGCTGCACCATCTCCAAGACGGCTGATGCCAGATCTCCGTCCTCGCCGGAGTAGATGCCTCGCAGGTGAAGAGAGGGAAGGTTCTGAAAATGAACGAGCCCATCGATCAAGAGAGTGAAGGTGCGTCCGAAGCTGTCCGTCGCCGAAAAGAGTTGGCCCATGGCCAAGTCCATGAGAAAGGGGGTCAGCAGGGGATGAGAGATGAACTCCCCCCGGAGCGTAGGCAGAGTCCGTCCGCGGTGAAGGCGCTCGATCCGGTAAGAGGCGAGCTTCGGCCTCTGTCCCACTTCTCCTCCAATCGCCGAAAGCCGGTCTTCCAGGATCGTTCCGACGACGCTTCCCACGTTCGTGAGCTTGTAGGGAGTCTCATAGCTGGGCACGGTCGTCACCACTTCCGCTGCGGCCATCGGAAGGGCGCTCTTGCCGAAGCCGAACATCGGGTGGCCGAAAGCGAGAACCCGATTGCCGCTGCGCCAAGTCAACGTGCCCGTTCCTGAGATGTTGATATCGCCCGTCATCATGACCGCAGCCAGCGGCGCTCCGGGCTCCAAGGTCGAGCCGCCTCCCGCGAGGGTCACGGTCCCTCCGCCCGGTACGGCAAGCACCGGCGTCCCGCGTAGGCCAAGCGCTTCCAAAAAGCGTGCCGCCACCCGCGGGTTGAGCCCCCCGACCGACAGGGGGATGCCCAAATAGTCCGCCCGAAGCATCGCTCCCCGCAGGGGACGTGGTTCGGCCCAATGCCAGGCGTCGCGCAACTGGGTCGGCAAGGGGCGCGTGGGATAGGAGGACGGCTCCTGCTCCACGCGCAGCATGTCCTCGATCGGAGTAAAGCCGCAATGACCGTCCTTTTCGAAGGAGGCGATTCGTCGCGAAAGCGCGCCTACGAGCTTGCCATCGACGTAGAGCGGGCTTCCACTCATGCCATGGACCGCGCCGGTCGTCGCCGTTTTGGCGTCGATCAGCTTGGCAATGATCAAGTCGAGCCCCGGACCGACGTAATCCTTGGCAATTCCCAAGATCTCGGTCTGAAGCGGCTCGATTTTGTGTCCTTGCAGCACGGTATAGGTGAGACCGTGCATCCCTGGACGTAACTGGCTCTTGGGGAAGATCGACTCCTGGGGAACGGAGGCCGGCAGCCGCACGGGCAGGCAGCACCAGAAACAGAGGAGGAGAAGCGTGGGAAGCCGTCGGCTCCTCATTGGGACTCTTTTAAGGCTTGGTCGATGGCAACGACGGTTTTCTCGAGGTCCGCCTGGGAATGTGCGGTGGAAAGAAAACAGGTTTCGAAGGGAGAAGGGGGGAAAAAGATCCCTTGCCGCAACAGAGAGTGAAAGAATCGGGCAAAGCGCTTCCGGTCGCTTCTGAGCGCAGTCTCGAGGGAGCAGACCGGCTGGTCGGTAAAGAAGAGGCAGAAAAGAGAGGATATGCGCTGGAACTGGACGCCGCGTTCTCCCCGGCGCCGAAGAAGATCTCGAATTTCCGACTCTAAGAGCATACCCAACTCTTCGAGCTGCTTGTGAGCGCCGCAGCGCTCCATCTCCTCAATCTGCGCAAGTCCGGCGGCCATCGCCAGCGGGTTTCCGCTCAGCGTTCCCGCCTGATAAACATCGCCTTCGGGCGCCAGCCGCTCGAGAATGTCGGTCCGCCCCCCGAGGGCGGCTGCAGGCAAGCCTCCGCCGACGATTTTGCCGAGAATCGTGAGATCCGGCCGGATGGCAAATCGCTCTTGCGCTCCCCCCATGCTCAAGCGGAATCCGGTGATCACCTCGTCGAAAATGAGCAGGGTCTCGTACCGGTCGCACAACTCGCGGATCTGGTTGAGGAACCCGGGCTGGGGAGGAAGAAGCCCCGCATTGGCGGGCACCGGCTCCAGGATGACCGCGGCGATCTCTTTCCCTTCTCGGGTGAAGAGATCTCTTGCGGCGACGGGATCGTTCCACGGGAGAACGACTGTGAGGTCCGCCAGCGCCGCCGGCACTCCCGCGCTGTCAGGTTCTCCGTGGGTCAGGGCTCCGGAGCCGGCTTTCACCAGGAGAGAGTCACTGTGTCCGTGGTAGCAACCGGCAAACTTGAGGATCTTATTCCGGCCGGTAAAGCCGCGTGCCAAGCGGACCGCGGTCATGCAGGACTCGGTTCCGCTCGATGTCATTCGCAGCTTTTCAATGGAGGGGACGGAGGCGCGGATGGTTTTTGCCAGTTGGACCTCGCGAGGATTAGGGACGCCAAAGCTGGTTCCTTCGACGATTGCCTCGCGTAAGGCAGACTCGATGGCAGGGTGAGCGTGACCAAGGGGTAAGGCACCCCACGAACAGACATAATCGAGGTAGGGCCGGCCGTCCGTATCCCAAAGTGTAGCCCCTCCCGCCCGCTGGGCGAAGAATGGCGCTCCGCCCACGGCGCGAAACGATCGAACCGGGGAATTGACCCCTCCAGGGAAGAGCTCCTTTGCCTCTTTCCAGAGGTTTGCCGATGAACGGTCTGCCACCGTGTGAAGAGTCTACTCGACGCGGGGTCCCTGCGCAACGGGAGGATGAAGACGCCGGCCCCGAATCGGGCAGGGCCGTTCCTGAAAGCCTTGCCCTGCTTGGCGAAAGACTTTTGAGGAGATATGCTTGGCTTGTGGAGGCTCCGTGACAAAGGAAGAGGCGGTTGAGAAGCTCGAGGAGATCGCGACCCTGCTCGATTTGCGGGGAGAGAATCCCTTTAAATCCCGGGCATACCGAACCGCAGCGCGGGCGCTCGACTCGCTCTCCGAAGATTTCGACACCTTCGTTCGGGAAGGGAAGCTGGAGGGGGTCAAGGGCATTGGAGAAGGGATCCGGGCAAAACTTCAGGAGCTCGTCGCGACCGGCCACCTGTCTTATCTGGAAGAACTCAAGGGATCTTTTCCGGCGGGGGTGGTGGCGTTTCTCGATATTCCCGGGCTCGGACCCAAGAAGGCGAAGATTCTTTGGGAGAAACTAGGGATCCGGGATCTGGCCGGGCTCGAATCCGCATGCCGAAGCCACCGGGTGGGCAAGCTTCCCGGCTTCGGGTCGAAGACCGAAGAGAACATCCTCTCCGGCATCGAACAGCGACGCTCCTATGCGGCCTACCATCGGTACGGCGACCTGATCGGGCTGGCCGAGCAACTGGTCGAGGAGCTTCGAGCCCATCCCGAGGTCGTTCGCGTGAGCATGGGAGGCAGCTTTCGGCGGGGAAAGGAGATCGTTCGGGATCTCGATCTGGTCTGTTCTTCGCCGAAGCCTGCGGCGGTGATGGAGGGGTTTGTCTCTGCCACCGGGGTGCGACGCGTAGTCAACCATGGCGAGACGAAGTCGAGCGTCGTCTTGGAGGGCGGGCTCGCCTGCGACCTTCGGGTGGTGCCCGATGAGGATTATCCCTATGCGCTCCTCCATTTTACGGGAAGCAAGGAGCACAATATCGCCCTGCGGCAGCGTGCGATCGCGCAAGGGAAAAAACTCTCCGAGTGGGGACTGTTTCGCGAAGCCCGAATCCGCTTCTCCGAGGGATCGGAGGATGCCGCGGCCCAAGAGAAAGAATCCGGAGAACGAATCCGGTGTCGGGACGAAGCCGAGATCTATGAAAACCTAGGACTCGCCTATATTCCGCCTGAGCTTCGGGAGAATCTGGGCGAGATCGAAGCGGCCGAAAGCAACCAGATTCCCCGGCTGCTCGAGTGGACCGATCTGCGCGGCACCTTCCATTGCCATACGACGGCGAGCGATGGGCACAGCACTCTGGTGGCGATGGCGGAAGCAGCGCAGGCCCTGGGACTGGAATACCTGGGAATCGCGGATCATTCGAAATCGTCTTTTCAGGCCAATGGCCTGGATGAGGAGAGAGTGGCCTGCCAGCAGGAGGAGATTCGAAAGCTAAACGGAACGTTTCGGGGGTTTCGGCTTCTTTCCGGGACCGAGTGCGACATCCTGCGCGACGGCCGACTCGACTTTTCCGATTCGCTGCTCGCCAGCCTCGATTACGTGGTGGCTTCCGTGCATGCGGGATTTTCCACAAGCGAGGAGGAGATGACTCGTCGGATCATCCGCGCGATGGAAAATCCTTATGTCACCATGCTCGGTCATCCAACCGGACGGCTCCTGTTGATGCGGAAACCCTATCCCGTGAATCTGGAGAAGATCATCGACTGCGCGGCCGAGACCGGGACCTGGATCGAGCTCAATGCGCAGCCCCTGCGGCTCGATCTCGATTGGCGGTGGTGGCACGCGGCGAGGGATAAGGGAGTGCGGTGCGTCATCAATCCCGACGCGCATCATACCCGGGAACTCGGGTTTGTGCGAATCGGCGTCAACATCGCGAGGAAGGGTTGGCTTCGCCGGGAAGACGTGATAAATACACTCACGCTGAAGCTCGTAGAAAGAGCATTGAGGAATAAGCGGGGAGGCGGCGGCTGACGGAGTGGAGATCTTTGCTGCCAGGAAAACCGCTCCTTCTGTTCCCGGAAAGCATCTCAAAGCGAGCCGGCAATCAGACCAGGCGGAGGAGTCTCGCACCTGCGATTCGCCTGAGCGGGGAGGGGGGGCGGCTCAGAACAGGGTTGGCGCTGAGGTCGCAGAGGCTTTGGAGGCATTTCACCCCGCGCGATGGGTCACTTCGGCCCGAGCGCTGGCGCTCTCGTCGCAAAGACCGCTCATCATGGGGATCATCAATCTGACTCCCGACTCCTTTTCCGATGGAGGCCGGCTGCTCTCCGCGAGGGAGGCGGCAGAAGAAGCACGGCGCATGGAAGAGATCGGAGTCGACCTGGTGGATTTCGGTGCGGAGTCGACGCGACCCGGGGCGGATCCTGTCTCGGAACAAGAGGAGTTGCGCAGGCTTCTTCCCGTATTGCGGGCGGTTGCCGGAAGGCTCACGATCCCGATCTCGGTCGATACCTACAAGGGCGGTGTGGCTCGAGTCGCTCTTGCAGAGGGCGCAGAGATCGTCAACGACGTCTCCGGGGGAAAGTGGGAGACGGGTCTCTGGGAGGCAGTGAGGAATGCCGGTGCGGGGTATGTTCTGGTCCACTCCCGCGGGATGCCGAAAACCATGCAGGCGGATGCGGTCTATTGGGACGTCGTGCGGGAAGTCAAGGAGGAGATGAGCGTCCGCCTGCGCCAGTGCACGGAGGCCGGGATACCCGGGGAGAGGATCCTGTGCGACGTCGGCTTTGGCTTTGCCAAGACGGTGGATCAGAATTGGGCGTTGCTGCGCGAACTCCGCGTTTTTGCGGAAATGGGACGACCGCTTCTCGTGGGAGTTTCCCGGAAGAGCTTTCTCCGAAGATGGCCTCGCGTGAAAGATCAGGATGCGGCGAGCTTGGCCGTGGAAATCCTGGCCTCGATTAAGGGTGCGGCGGTCTGGAGAGTCCATGACGTGGACGGCGCGGTCGCGGCTCGGAATGTCTTTTCCGCTCTGCAGGGAGGGTTGCCGTGAGGTCTTACGGGCTGACTCTCTCCTGGGTCGTGGAGATCTTGATCATTGCCGTGGTCATTTATCAGGTCTGGAAGCTTCTGCAGGGAACGCGCGGCGTGCAGGTGCTGACCGGACTTCTGATCGTCCTTGTCGTCCTCACTCTCTTTTCCGCCGTTCTTCACTTGCGGGTTGTCACCGAGCTCATCCGGCTCTTTTCTCCGTCCTTTTTCGTTGCACTGGTCGTCCTGTTTCAACCGGAATTGCGACAGGTGCTTGCGGAAGTGGGACGCCGGAGTGTCACCAGCTCGGGGCGGCAGCAGCAGGCGGAGGTGATCGAGCATATCGTCAACGCTGCCGAAATCTGCCAGAGAGAGCGTTTCGGAGTTCTGATCTCCATGGAGCGGGAAGACCTCTATCGACCCGCGCGGGACACGGGGACCCTCCTGGATGCCAAGTTAAGCGCCGATCTGCTGGTGACCGTCTTTTATCCCCGCACGCCGCTGCACGACGGCGGAGTCGTCATCCGGGACAATCGCCTCGTTGTGGCGGCCGCAGTTTTTCCTCTGAGCGAGACGGATCGGCTTGAGAGGCCGCTCGGACTGCGCCACCGGGCGGCATTGGGCTTGAGCGAGATGACCGACGCCATCGTCGTCGTGGTTTCCGAGGAGACGGGTGCCATCTCTATTGCCTTGGAGGGCAAGCTGGAGCGTCACTTCGATCCGAACCGGCTGCGCGCACGATTGACGGAGATCCTTGTTTAGCCAGACAATGCGCTCGAAAGAGGGGAAGCTGCTATGAGTTTGCTGTTGGACAACTGGAAACAAAAGCTCATTTCCCTGATCCTCGCGATCGCCGTCTGGGCGATTCTTCGAGAGTCGATCGAGCCGGGATCGATCGACCAGATTCTTTCTTCGCTTGGGCTAGCGAAGTAGCCTTGGAGCCTGACTTGAGACAACCGACGGCGCGACTTTTCGGAACCGATGGCATTCGAGGCACGGCGAATCTACATCCACTGACCCCAACGGTTGCCGTTGCTGTAGGGGCGATCGCCGCCTCCGCTCTGGCGAGCGGAGGAAGGAGGAAGATCGTGGTCGGACGCGATCCGCGAATTTCGAGCGAGATGCTCGAATCGGCCGTGGTCTCGGGCATTCTTTCCGCCGGTGTGAACGTAGTGCGCTTGGGGGTGCTGCCGACCCCGGCGGTGGGTGAGCTGGCAAAACAGCTTGCAGCCGCGGGCGGGGTGATGATCAGTGCTTCGCATAACCCTTTTCCGGATAACGGCATCAAGCTCTTCGGCCCTGATGGGGCCAAGGTCCCGGAGGAGACCGAGGAAAGCATCGCGAGCCGTCTTCCCGCCTATCCGTGGCTCTCTTCCGAAGGTCCGACCGGCGCGCTGGTGGGTCGGTTGCAATCCCTTTTGCAGGCGCAGAATCTCTATCTGGATGCCTTGCGCAGGCAGTGGCCGGAAGGAACCGACCTCTCCCGGCTCCGAATCGTCGTAGATGCCGCCAATGGGGCGGCATCGAACCTAGTAGGCCCCCTTTTTACCTCCCTCGGGGCAGAACCCTTCCTCTTTTCGGCGAACCCCAACGGAATCAATATCAATCGCGATTGCGGCAGCATGCATCCGGAGAGACTTGCCGAGCTGGTCCGGCTGGCGGAAGCCGACATCGGCTTTGCCCTCGACGGCGACGGGGATCGACTACTCTGTTGCGATCATCGGGGAGAGGTTCTGGACGGGGATGATCTCCTGGCCATCCTCGCCCTGGACTACCATCGTCGTGGGGTGCTCGCCAAACAGGCGGTGGTCGCTACGGTCATGAGTAATCTTGGGCTCGATCGGATGTTGCAGGAGGCCGGAGTGCGGGTTCTGCGAACGCCCGTAGGTGATCGGCACGTTGCGGCCGCGATGCGCGCCCACGGGCTCAATCTCGGCGGGGAGCAATCCGGCCATCTTCTGCTCTTGGACCAGGCGGCGAGCGCCGACGGGTTGCGCGGCGCGCTGGAAATCCTCCGCATTGTCTCTACGACCGGCAACCCTCTTGCTGAGCTCCGCCGCTGCTTACGGAAATATCCCCAGCGTCAGCTCAACTTGGCCGTTCGGGAGAAGAAGCCGCTCAAGGAGATGCCAAAGGTGGAAGAAGCGGTTGCCGAAGCCGAGCGGGTCTTGGGAGGGGAGGGCCGAGTCCTTTTGCGCTACTCGGGAACCGAGCCGAAGATCCGGCTGCTGATGGAGGGACCCGACCCGGGGGTCTTGGAGAAGTGGGAGGAGCGGATTCGTGCCGCGCTCCGGCACGAAGAGATCCTTACTTCCTAGCGATCAAGCCCATCGGCTACTTTCGGCGGCCGGGACGGAGCCCGGTTTCGCGATGAGTTGGCGCCCGTTTCGGGAGGAAGGGGCTCCCCACGCCGGATGTTGATCAAGGTGCGGGAGGAGCCTTCCTTCTTCGGATCGAAGGAGGAAACCTGCATTTCCTTAATGACATAGGCATCCCCGATGCGTTGGACTCCGTTGACTTCCAGCCTCTTGACCAGTGCTCCGGCTCCATTGTATGCATCGGCGCGCAAAAGAGCGTAATACTCGGCGGCGATCCAGTAACGAACCCGGGCGTAAGCGCTGGTTTCGCGAGGGGGAATGGCGTCGAACGCCCAGGCCGTCAATGTCTTGATACGGTCGGTCCCCAGGGGTTTCACCTGGTCCCACCTCATGAAGTCGAGGCAGAGATCCTCATAAGTAATATCGGTGTCCAGGATCGGGCTCTGCCGGGCTCGACCGGCAACCGGCTGCCAGGCTTCCCTCTTCTGTCTGCGGCGTTCGATCAAGCTTCGCTCCGGCTGAATCTCGACTTGAACTTGGAAGGGAGGATTCTCGAAGTCATAGATCATCTTACGATCATGGAGAATGAGTTGGATGGGATAGCTTTCTCGTTCCGACTCGATCACTCCGTGAAGCGCGAAATCCTGGAGACGGAAGTTCTTCCAGAAGCGGCCTTGCAGGAACTCAAGTGGTGGACAAGGCTTGGCGGGATCCGGCGTGGCAAAAACCGAGTGGCTGAATCCGGATATCCAGAAAAAGCCGGCGAGAAGAAAGCCAAGTTTGGTCAGGCTGCAAAACGTGCGGGAGCGCTCCCCTTTTCGAGGCGTGATTTCTCTCATGCGCAGATTAACCTGTAACCCGGGTTCCCCCCTTTTCCAAAAAGAAAGCAGAGGGATCGGTCGAACGGCCGGACTGGCCGGCGGAATCCCAAGGCCTCGCCGCCCGCTCACTCGCCCCAGATTCGCCGATCGAGCGAGCGAAAGCCGATCGCCTCGGCCAAGTCTTCTTCCCGCAACTCTCCTCGGCCGGCCAGATCGGCGATGGTCCGGGCCACCTTGAGGATCCGGTGAAAGGCTCGCGCCGAAAGACCGAGCTCCGAGAGGGCGGTGGCAAGGAAGTTTCCACACGCGGGGGAAAGGATACAGAAGCGCGCGATCTCCCGAGGGCCCATTCGGGCGTTGTTGTGGATCTTGCGCCGCCCCGACGCCAATCTTTGGGCCTGACTCGCACGCGCCTGTTCGACCCGGGACCGGATCGCCGCCGAGCTTTCTGCCGATTCCGATTGAAGGAGAAGCTGCCGGTCGACCGCAGGCACCTCGACGTGAAGATCGATGCGGTCCAGGAGCGGACCCGAGATCCGGTTGAGATAGCGGCGCATGGCCGCCGGGGTGCATTTCCCTCGGGCGGCGTCATCGAAACCGCCGGTCGGAGAGGGATTCATGGCTGCTACGAGCATAAAGCTGGCGGGAAAGGTAACGGTGCCCGCAGCGCGCGATAGGGTGAGCCTCCCGTCCTCCAACGGCTGCCGGAGCGCCTCAAGAGCATTTCTGCCGAATTCAGGAAGCTCGTCCAGGAAGAGAACCCCATGGTGAGCCAGGCTGACCTCCCCGGGCAAGAGGCGGGGCCCCCTGTCATTTTTGGCAATCACTGCAACTGGATGTGCGCCATTACCAGGGGCATGCCAAAAAAGAAGCTAGCAATCGATGCAACGAAAATAATAGGAATCGGTGCAACGCAATCCGAAAATGGATAGCAATGGCTGCAACGCCGTTCGTCCGGTGCAGGCGCGCCGAATCGGTCCAGCCCGAAGGAGCGTTGCGGGCATCTACGCTTTTCGCGGCAAGAAGGCGATTCCCTACGAATCGACCCTGGAACGCGACTTTCTCATCCGATGCGAATTCTCCCTTGCCGTGGTCGATGCAATCCCCCAACCAGTCCAGATCCCCTTCGTCTCCGGCGGCAGATCCTACGTCTATACGCCTGACTTCCTCATTTACTATCAGTGTGTCGGCCAAATCTCTCCTGGTGGCCCTCGTCCGTCGCTGATCGAGGTCAAGCCGGAGGGGGAATGGCGAAAGCACTGGCGCCGCTGGCTTCCGAAATGGAAGGCGGCCTACCGGTATGCCAGAGGGCAGGGCTGGGAGTTTCGCATTCACGACGAAAGCCGGATCCGGGATCAAACCTTGCGGAACATCCGTTTCCTGGAGCGATACAAGCGGATGAGGTTCCCTCCCAAGGAAAGTTGCCTGGTGTTGGAGGGTGTTCGGGAAGCGGGGGGAGCGGCCTTCCGGGACGTCCTGGCGCGTCAATTCCCTAGGCTGTCGCGCGTGGAAGGCGCCGCTCGCATCTGGCATCTGCTCGCAACCCGCCAGCTCGACTGCGACATCGGCAGGCCACTCGGCGATTTCACTGAACTATGGGTTCCTGGCGATGAGTGACGAGAACAAGAGCGGAGTTCCCAGTCGGGGCATTCCGTCCGATCGGAGGAACATCTGTCTCCGCGAGGGGGAATTCGTGCAGGTTGAAAACGCGGTCTATCAGATCGAAAAGGTTTTGGATTTCAAGTCGGTCGTCGGTGTCGACGTAAAGAGCGGACGCAGCTCCCTGCTTCGCGTAGGCGAACTACGTCCGATGGACTCTGGCCCGATGCCGCCCGTCCCCGACTTGTTGGAGATCATGGAGGAGGAGTGGCGGATCGCCCAGGAACGATTCAATGCCATTCGTCCATTCGTCGATTGCCACAGGATCGGGCGAAGCGAGGTGGAAAACAGGGCGAAAGATCTCGGCGTGGACCCCGTAACGATCTACCGCTGGCTGCGGCGTTACCGGGCGCAGGGCCGGTTAACGGCCCTCATTCCGATGAAGAGCGGATGGAGGAGAGGAAGAAGTCGGATTCCCAAAGACGCCGATGGGGTCATTCAGGAGGTAATCCGAGATTTCTATCTGTCGCCGCAACGGCCGACGGCCCAGAAAACCGTCGACGAGGTCCGCCGCCGTTGCTGGGAGCGAGGAGTGAGTCCGCCATCGCCTTCCACCGTTCGCGCCAGGATCGCCGGGATTCCGGAAAGGGAACGTCTCAGGAGGCGCGGCTTCCGGGAGAGGGCGCGGAACAAGTTCCGGCCTGCCGCCGGTAGCTTTCCGAACGCCGACTTTCCGCTCTCGGTTGTGCAGATCGACCACACGCCCGCGGACATCGCCCTGGTGGACGACCTCTACCGGAAGCCGATAGGCCGTCCCTGGATCACCCTGGCGGTGGACGTGTTCAGCCGGGTGGTAACTGGCTATTATCTATCCTTCGATCCGCCGTCCGAAACGTCGGTCGCCCTGTGCGTGGCGCATTCCATTCTCCCGAAGGAGGAGTGGCTTCTGGCGCATGGGGTGAAGAGCAGCTGGCCGGTCTGGGGCTATCCGAAGACGATCCACGTCGACAACGGCGCGGACTTCCGCTCCGACGACTTCAAGAACGCTTGCCTGGACAACGGCATCAATCTGGAGTTCCGGCCCGTGAAACGGCCGAACTTCGGCGGCCACATCGAGCGACTCTTCGGCACGCTCCTCGAGGAAATCCACCACTTGCCCGGAACCACGTTTTCGTCCGTCGCGGAGAGGGACGAGCACGACCCGGAGAAGACTGCGGCGATGACCAAGACCGAATTCGAGGAGTGGCTGGTCCGGATCATCTGCGAGGTTTACCACCAGCGCATCCATTCCGAGATCGGCATGACGCCCCTGCGCAAGTGGGAGATCGGGATCTTCGGAACTGGCGGAGTTCCCGGCATCGGCGTTCCTCTGCGTCCCGCCGATCCGATGAAGCTGCTGCTGGACTTCCTGCCGTCCTTCCGGCGCACCGTGCAGGCGTTTGGGGTGTCGATCGATGGCTTGACCTATTACGCGGAGGTGCTGCGCCCTTGGATCAACGCTACGGATCCGATGACCAAGAGAAAGCGGGAGTTCATCTTCCGCCGGGATCCGCGCGACATCAGCGTCATCTGGTTCCGCGATCCGGAGATCAAGCAGTACTGCAAGGTTCCGTTCGCCGACCAGTCCCGGCCGCCCTTGAGCCTGTGGGAGTACCGAGAGGTGAGGCAGGAACTCCGGAAGGAGGGAATCAGGAGCGCGAACGAGCACCAGATCTTTCGCGCCCTGACGGAACTGCGCGAGAAGGTGGCCGAGTCGCAGGAGAAGACGAAGAGGGCGCGGCGGCAGGCGCAACGGCGAAGGGAACACGAGCGGAAGGCTTCTCCGGCGGCTGCGGTCGATCCGCCAGTCAAAACGACTACCGAAGCCCTGCTCGGGGGACTGTTATCAGACGAGAACATCGAGCCCTTCGAAGACATCGCATGACGAACGCGGAGCATATTCATCCGGATCTTCGGCATGTTCTCGGGCTGCCGGACAAGGAGCGGATCGCCTTTATGCGCGAACCGAGATGGGTCGGATACGAGAGGGCCGTCCGCATCCTGGACACTCTCCGGGACCTCATGAACCAGCCACCCCGGCCCCGGATGCAGAGCCTGCTGATCGTCGGAGAGCCGAATAACGGCAAGACGACCATCATCAGAAGGTTCCAGGACCTTTTCGGCCGAGGCTACGTCAACGAGGATGCGGATCCGGTCAAGCCGGTCGTCGTGGCCGAGGCGCCTCCCAGCGCCGACGAGAAAGGGCTCTATATCTCCATACTGGAGTGTTTCCACCCATCCTATCGGGCGAGTGCCCCCGCGGCGAAACTCCGCTACCAGACGACCACTTGGCTGCAAAGCTGCCACGTCCGGATCATCGTCATTGATGAGTTCCACTCGCTCTTGACTGGCTCCTCCCGCGAGCAGAGGAAAGCGATGAACGCCATCAAGTTTATCTGCAACGTGGCCGCCGTCCCCATTATCGGTGTCGGCACGCGGGAGGCCGTGCGCGTGCTGCACACAGACGAGCAGCACGCCAGCCGGTTCGACGTCGCGACCTTACCGCTGTGGGAACTGAACAAGGACTTCCAGCGCCTTCTCGCCTCCTTCGAGAAGATCCTGCCGCTGAGGAAACCCTCCGGATTGCACCGGCAGGAGCTGGCGATTCCCCTGCACGCGATCTCGGATGGAAACCTGGGAAATCTCCATCGGCTGTTGACCGAATGCGCCGCGGAAGCCATCAAGAGCGGCAAAGAGCAGATCGACAAGCAGATCATTGAAAGCAAGGCATGGGTGCGCCCGACGAAGGGGATCCGGGAGATCGCCGCATGATCCGCCCTTGGGGCTTTCCAATTCCGCTGCTTCCCGACGAGCTTTTCTCCTCTTGGCTGGTGCGGGCGGCGCTCGTCCAAGGATGCGATCCGCTCGTGTTGACCGGCAGCGTCTGGCCGCGCTGGAGGGTATGGACGGGCGACCCGGATCGCGGCATTGCGGCTGACCGGCTCGCGGCGCTCGCCCGGGCGTCGGGAATCGCGGCCACGGTCTTTGAGGCGGCGACGCTGCGGACGATCGCCTCGGCTCCAGCCGGAGGCTTCCCGGACGGAAAGGCGGTATGGCCGTGGGTGCTCGCCGCCGGCTCGCGGAACCGGAGGAGACGCGGCGGGCTCCAGTATTGCCCGGCCTGCCTCGCCGAGGACAAAAAGCCCTATTACCGCCTCCGATGGCGGCTGGCCTGGCACACGGCATGCCTGCGGCACGGGCGCATCTTACGCGACTGCTGCCCGCATTGCGGCGGGACCGTCGAGCCGCACCGGCTCTCTGCCGAGGACAGGCACCTGGCTCTCTGCGCCCGCTGCAAGGGCGACCTGCGAAAGGCGGACGAAGCGCAAGCGGACGGCGATGCGCTCGCCTTCCAGTCGGCGGCAGACGAGGCGGTGCAGCGGAGGGAAGGGATCTACGGCCAGGAGCGGATCTCCTGCGAGGAATGGTTCGCGCTGTCCCGATACTTCGTCGGGCTGTTGCGCAGGGCGGCCATGGGCAAATCGGATATTTTGAATGAAATGCTCCGGGCGTTCGATATTGACGCGGGCGATCTCGAAGCGCCGGCCACGGGGCTCGTCCTGGAGCTTCTGCTGACCCGGGAGAGGGCGGCCCTTCTCGGCCGGGTTCGGAGGATGCTCGGTGCCGGCCCGGAGGCGTTCGGACGCGCGGCGAAGAAAGCCGGAGCGTCGGTCCAGACGCTTTGCGAGATGCGGCAGAAGCTTCCGCATTGCCTCGAAAAGGCCGTAGCCGGGTTGCCGGACCGGAGCCCGGAAAGGCTGCGCAGGAAGCGCGCGGCGACGGGGCGACCGCGTTCTCGGCGGTCGGTGGCCCGCATGTGGGCCAGGATGAGGCGAGCGATGCTCGCGGACTCATGAATGCGGAGAGGACCAGGACCTGCGACGAGTGCGGCCGTCCGATGCAACGGGCGTTCCGGCGGCGCAAGGGCGTCGCGTATTGCCCCGCCTGCTATGCCCGGGTGTTCAAGCGCAGGATGTGTCCCAGATGCGGGAATTTCGCCCGGCTCCCGAAGAAGGAGCCGGAAGCGGTCTGCCGGAGATGCGAGAACGCGAAGCCGTGCTTGCGGTGCCGAAAGACCGAGTACGAAGTGGGAAAGATCACGCCCTACGGCCCCGTCTGCAAGGCCTGTTCGGTGTACTTCCGGGAACCCGAGCCCTGCGAGGCCTGCGGAAGGCCGTCGTCCAGGTTGACCCGGGTTCGACGGCTCGGCCATGGCCTGCGGCTTTGTCCCAAGTGCGCTCGCGCCGATCACGGAACCTGCCCGGCGTGTCGCCGCCACCGGCTCTTGAGCGCCGGGCCGGACGGCAGGCTGCTCTGCCGGGTCTGCCGGGAGAAGGGGGAGATCCCTTGCCCGTCTTGCGGAAAGCCGATGCCCGCCGGAAGGGGCAAGGTCTGCGAGACGTGCTATTGGACGGACACGTGCCGCAAACGGATCCGGCTGGATCGGGCGGCGTTCTCGACGGCCGGAATGGAGAAGGATTTCGGCGAATTCGGGGAATGGCTGATCGGCGACAAGGGACCACACAAGGCCGCATTGACCGTCCATCGCTATCTCTCCTTCTTCCTGGAGATCGAGCGGGAGTGGAAGAACGTCCCGCCGTACCGGGAGTTGTTGGCACATTTCGGGGCGGAGGGGCTGCGGCGCGCAAGAATCCCGATGCGGTGGCTTCGCGAAGCGAAGGGCGTCAAGGTGGACGCGGCGGCGCGGGAAGAGGATTCGGAGCGGCGGCGAATCGAGGGGATCGTGGGGACGTTCGGCCAAGGGACGGAAGCGCATCGGATCCTGGTCGACTATGCGGGAAAGCTTATGCAGCGAGTCGAAGAAGGGAAGACCTCGTTGCGCTCGGTTCGCCTGGCGCTGACTCCGGCAGCCGCATTGCTGCGGAGGGCGGCACAGAAAGGAGGAGGGTTGCCGGACCAGACGCTTCTCGATCGTTATCTGCTTGATGCTCCGGGGCAGAAAGCGGCCGCCACGGGGTTCGCCAACTTTTTGAGGAAGACACGCAGCCTAAAACTTTCGGTGCGTACCGACGCGAAAAAGGCTAAAGAAGCGCAACGGCGCACACTGAAAAAGAAGATCGTAGCCATGGCGAGGCATCCCGAGGAGGGGGAGGATTTCATCAGGCGATGGATAGCGGCGGGGTTGGAGTATTTTCACAGTGTTAAATTCAACCGGAAGGCTCTGGAGGCTGTTTCGGCGAAGGTGGATGAAGGGGGCTTACGGGTGGTGGCAGGGGGGAGAACCTATTGGCTGCCAAATTGGCGGGAATGAACGTGCATTTTCAGAGTTCGAAGATGCCGTTCGTGGGGATTTAATCGTCCCTCGACGCACATCTGTACCGGCCTCACATCGCCATGATCTTTGTCTGGAACTTGCTAACGCCTGCTTGGCTAAAAAAGGTCCTAAATGATGAAGCTAGCCTGCAGCAAGGCATGCCAGAGGAAGTTGCTCTCATTCGCGGGTGACTTCCGGCGCTTGCAGAGGCGGCAGAAAAGCTTCCGAGAAATTGCCGATTGGTTACGGGAGCGTGGCGTTCAAAACTCTCGCCGACTGGCGTGTTGCTTTTCTTCCGGCTCAAAGCGTATAAAGCCGACGGGTGGGTGGCTCTGCAAGGCCATCTGGCGGATGCACCAAAGAAGAAAGCGCAAGGCTCGCCATACAACTACGATCGGCTGCCGAGCGAGAGCGATTGAATGGGGCGCCGAACGTTTGAGGGAGGAAGGTTTAAGCGCACTGCTCCTTCAGTTACCCCCTCGTCTCAATCTGCCTCAAAATCATGCTTGTTGCGCCAATGGATTGGCTGAGTCCGTACCGAATGTAGAAATTCCGCAGCCGCAGCCGCTCATCTCTGCTCCTGCGCTTAGTTTGGCGATTCCGCGGCGTGGGCATGTCCTTTCGTCGGTCTCAGAATTGTTTGGCCGTCCTATTCGGGAAGCGGTTGCTATGCTTTCAGTGTCTGTGGCACGAGCAGGGGTCGCAGATGTGACGAGCGCCCTCCACTCTCTTCGTCCTTGCACGCACGAATCGCCGATCCATCGGTCCGACGACGAGTTCGTTGCGTGGCTTATCGTCTCGATGTGGATCACAGGCGTAGCCGCCAGAGCAATACCCGTGTCCAGTTCGTTGCCGCAGGCCGAAGAATGGTTCCTAGGCAGCAAGAAAGATCATCGTCTGACGACATTGGTATCCGCTCGCTCGATCCAGGAGGCGGAGAGCGCGCTTCGGGTACGGGCGGATGCGGCAGCCTATCTTGATCTGCTGCCTTACATCCTTGATCCCCATGGACCGGGAAGTCGCCTCAGTGTAAGGCGCGACCCTTCGACCAGGGCTGTCCGTTCGCGTAAGCGGGAAGAGGGAGTGTTCTATACCCCAGCAGATGTTGCTGACTACATGGCTAACGCCTGCGTTAGCGCCTTCGTCGGGGACATACCGACAATTTTGGATCCTGCTTGCGGGACTGGAGTTTTTCTTCGGGCCGTACTGGGCGCGTTGCGGCAGCACTATCCGGAGGAAGACGCCGTGTCGCTCGCAGCAAAGTTCTTGTTCGGAATTGATATTGATCCATTAGCGCTTGATGCAACGGCCTTCGTCCTATTGGCAGATATCTGGACATGTACGTCGGTGTCCCCCGTCGCCCTGTGGAAAAGTCTCCGCCGCCATCTCGCCTGTATCGACACCTTGCGGATTGACCCTACTAACGCTAAACCGTCAACGCTATTCCAGGAGGAATCATCACGTGTTGCCCTCTCTTCGATTTTTCCTGACCTGCCACATGGGCCAGTGATTATTCTCGGGAACCCTCCTTATGCGAATCTCGGGGTACGTTCCGACCTCCATGCACTTGAAGGCGTCTTCCGCACAATCGCTGCCAAACCGCAGCCCAATGCCGAAGTTTATCTTGCCTTTATTGAGCAGATGGTTCGGCTAGCTGATGCAAAGAATTGCGCTGGCGCGCTCGTCATCCCGCTCTCGATTGCTTGTAATGTTGGTTCCCAATTTACGTCCGCACGCCAATTGATCGCCGAAACGCCCGGTCGGTGGCGCTTCGCTTTCTTTGATAGGGAGCCTCACGCGCTTTTTGGCGAAGACGTGAAGACGAGGAATGCAATCGTGCTATGGTCCAGTAATTTGGATGATAAGAATGCGCATCTGGAAACGGGTCCTCTGCGCAAGTGGCACGGCGACAGTCGGGCGCAAATGTTCAGGAGTCTGCGGTTTACGCGGATAAACACCGATGTTCGCAGCGGTATCCCAAAAATCGAGGGAGATTGCCAGGCCATTGCAGTGAAGGTGCTGAGCAGCCGCTGCGATCAGCTTGAGCAGGCGCTGAAGGATATCGGTCGATGCCCCCTTGCTGCTTTGCCAAATGCAGATGACCGGACGGTGTTTGTCGGACCTACCGCTTACAACTTTCTCAACGTCTTTCTCAAACCATCGCGCAAGATATTTGGCAAAGACTCGATCCTTTCAGAGCACACCTTGCACGTCCTCACCTGCGCGTCGCGCCAAGACGCTCTTGTGGTGTTCGCAATACTTTCAAGCCATCTTGCTTTCTGGTGGTGGCATTCGCATGGCGACGGTTTTCATGTGTCACGCCGGTTTCTCTGCAACTTCCCCTTTGGTTTAGACGCTTTGAGCGGATCAGCGGCAGAAATGCTTGCGTGCGCCGGAGAGGCGCTTTGGTCAACGATCAACACCCGCCCGATCATCAGCCTCAACCGGGGGCGGACTTCGCTCGCCTTCACACCCAATGGGCATGACAGCATACGCCGTCAGATCGACCAAATACTGGCCGATCTCGCTGGCCTGCAACCCGCGTTTATCGATGATCTCCAGCAATTCACGGCGTACACCATCGCAGCGACGTGGCGCAATCAGGAAAATTCACGAATCGACGGCAAGGAGGGGGTATGACAACACAGCCAATCAGCCAGTGCATCAAGGAAAAGAGCAAGTTAACGAAGGAAGAATGGCGAGAATATACAAAAACCGTCTGGACCATAGCAAATACCAGTCGCGACGATCATCCTGCTGTTTTTCCGGAAGAGATCCCGCTACGCCTTGCCAAACTCTTTAGCTTCTACGGCGAGACTGTTCTCGATCCTTTCGCCGGGACGGGAACAACGGCCCGTGCGGTGATCCCTCTCGGTAGGCGCGCTGTGTGCGTCGATCAGAACGACGAGTACGTCCGCATAATCCAAAACGATTGCCGCAATCTTCGCAATGGTCACGGCCCGGAGTTTGAGCCTCTCTTGGCAGTTCGGGCTAATAGCCGAAAACTCGATTTCATTGAGGAGAATTCGGTTGGCCTGGTAATCACCAGTCCGCCGTACTGGAACAAGGCCGACTACGGGATGGGAGAGGACAATCTCGGCAACATCGCTCCGTATGGGTCCTTTCTGGCATCGACGCGCTCTGTATTTGAGGAATGCTTCCGAGTCCTCGCCCCAGGGCGCAAGATCTGCATCGTAACGGCAAACGTCAATCAGCATACGGACCATGGGCTCCTTACGTTTCCGATCGCTGCTGATTTCGCAATCCTCCTCCGCGACATCGGGTTCGTGATGATCAGCGAGATCATCTGGTCGAAGGATGGATCAGGCGGAAAATGGGGCTCGCATGGCGCGCAGCGGCCAATATTCGGCAGCTACCCGTATCCACCCAATTTCCTGTTCAAGAATGTTCACGAGTACATTCTCATTTTTGCGAAACCGCCTTTAAGCAAAACTAAAGGGCCTAAGGTGAAGCAATACAAGGATCTCATGACGGGCATGCAGCGGCTGGTTAATTCAGACGCGTTGGCCGCCGATGGTCGACTGCCGCGTCTCCCTTTACAGTTGTAGCTAATCTCCATGTCTCATAAAGGTTGTACACGAAGCGCGGCGAATTGGCCTGGAGGCAAGAGGGGACACAGGTGTCCCTCTGGGGTTGCATGACGACAGACTGCAAATAGGACAATCAAGCTCCAACGAAGCAGCCGGATCCGATGCGCAAGCCGCAGGACAACGCTTGTGAGACAGGCAAACTAAAGCGCGAGATAGCTTGGTTTTACAACCAGCCTTTAGCCATCCGGCTCGGTACTAAGTTACAGGGCGATGTGGATCGGATGGACAATGTCGGTCAATGCTGGGACACGCTCGATATTGCCGTGGCCTGGGTTCGTGAGTCCGGGATGAGACATCTCTCGGAACGGTTGGCAAGCTTTCTGCGAAACGGAGGGGAGCTCTCTGTGATCGTTGGTATCGATCTCGAGAACACGACGCGCGAGGGCTTGCAGGCGCTTCTCAACCTGGAGTGCTGCGGACAATGTGAGACGTTCGTGTACCATAATGAAGCGGGAAGTGTCTTCCACCCGAAGGTGTATCTTTTCCGCAATGAAGAGGAAGCGCGTCTCATCGTCGGATCGAACAACATTACGGAATCCGGTCTCTACGTCAATGTGGAAGCAGGCCTGCAGGTCGATGCCACAGCGGATGCAGAAGTAGTAGTCGAAGTGCAGAAAGCATTGTCCTCTTGGAAGGATACGACGAGCGGGCTGGCCAAGCGACTGGACAAGGACTTTCTCGCCAATCTCGTGCGGGAAGGTTATGTGCCCGATGAGGCGGCAGCCAGAGAGAAAATCCGCCGTGAAAGCACCATCCGGCCGCGCAAGGGCGCGGCCGCCCTATTTGGGTCAAGGACCTTTGAGCCGCCGCCACCAATTCGCAGCGAAACTAGTCCAGTTGGTCCATCCGGTGTCCGGGCACTGCGGCCTTCCACTCCAACCCCGGTTATGTCCGCCGGGCAAATACCATCGGGAACAGTGCTATTGATGCGCCTTCGAAAGGCGTCAGCCACGGCGTCAGCCACGGGTCGGCCAACCCAGACGCAGATTCCGTTTCGTGTGGTTAACACCTTTTTCAATGGAGCCACTGAGGTGCGAAGCATCCACTCCGGCGTCGCCCACGGCATACACGAGGCCTCGGCCCGAGGTAACCCTAATACGACCAAGCTCGAAATTCCGGAAATGCGAGATTTCGCGCAGCCCGTTGCACGCTTCGAAAAAACCTCCCAAGGAATTGTGTACGAAGCTTACGATGTAGATTCACCAAAAGGACATCAGATCATGGAGAGCCTTGAGGAAGGAAGAAATGACGGCTCAACCCAATTGTCGATAGGAAACCCTGAACGCGCAACCTGGTGGCGCTTTATTTGAGGATCGGGCTCACGTGAGCAGTCCTGATCTTTATAGGGCTATAGCGTAGACACATAACGGATCTTCCGCATGCGCCGTGACCAAGGTGCATCATCCATTGGAGAGGGAATCGCCTCGCCCGGTAACTATTGCTCCAGGCGGAAGCACTCGGTTCGGCTGCTCATCCTGACACTGCTGGCAGAAAAGGAAAAACGGGTAAGTTGGACCGCAGTGGAGGTACCGGTGACGGCGCTGGCGAAGAATGAATTTCTTCTCCAGATGAAGGACAACGCCGCGGGTAGGCTTATCTACTACTTCATCGCCTACCATTATGGCCCGTTCGCCAAGGAACCCTACGACGATCTCCAAGCGCAACAAGGAAAGGGCTTGGTGCGCATGGAGAGCGATCCGGAGGAGGACAAGACAAAGATCATTCTGTTCGATCCGGCGAAGGCCCAGGAGGCACTCTCCGAGATACCCGAGGATCTTAAAAGTACTCGACAATGATCATCGATACCTACGGCAATCTCGAGGCCAACGTGCTGCTCCGGCGCTGTGTGCGAGAGGTATCCGGACTACGCTCGCGATAGCTGGCTGAAGCGGAGGGGTCCAACTGCAGGATGAAGTCACACTCCCGCAAACTCCTAGACTGTTCCGTTGCTGCGATGGTGGCTGCGATTGACGTGTACAACAAACCCGATTTCCGCTATCGGGCCGAATCCTTCACAATCCTGGCTCTGAACGCCTGGGAGCTTTTGCTCAAATCCAAGTGGCTGGTGGGAAACGGGAATCGTCTTAGCAGCCTTTATGTCCGCGAAGGCGGAGGCCGCAAGCGGCCGCGCTACAAGCGAACGCGCTCAAGAAGCCCCTTCACCCATAGCGTGGACTATCTTGCTAAGAAGCTCACAGAGATGAAGGTCATGAACGAGGCTTGTAGCAAGAATTTGGAAGCTCTTGCTGAACTTCGAAATACAGTGGTTCATTTCTACCACAAAAGCCCCCAACTTGCGGAGCGAGTTCAGGAGATCGGGATGGCGACCGTCAAGAACTTCGCCTCAGCTGCGCAGGACTGGTTCGAGGAGGATCTTTCCTGGTTCAACTTTTACCTCATGCCGCTTTCGTTTGTGACTCCGCCCTCGGCAACGGAGGTAGTCGAGCTCAATAAGGAAGAAAAGAACTTCTTACGCTATGTGAAGAGCCTTGATGATCAATATGCTGACCCCAACGCTCGGTACTCGGTATCGATCAATGTCGAGGTCCACTTCGTGCGTTCGAAGTCGGTAGCAGCAACGCCGGTTCGAGTCACAAACGATCCCACCGCCACGGAGGTGCGGCTAACCGAGGAGCAAATCAGCGAGCGATATCCGTGGGATTACCGCAAATTGAGCGATGAGTGTCGGAAGCTCTACTCCGGCTTTAAGGTCGATCGGCGATATCACGAGCTTCGTCGTGAATTAGAGCGTGACACACGATTTGCGCATGTTCGCCGCCTCGACCCTCGAAAAGCCAAGTCATCGAAAAAGACGTTCTACAGCCCGGCAATACTGCAAGAGTTTGATAAGACGTACAAAACGATCTGAGCATCGGCGTGGTCTGGCACACGCAGGACTTGAGCAAGAGCTTGATGATGGTCTTCTCTGCGGGACAGATCATCCGGCACCCAGAGGTGGAGAACCGGACAATTCCAACTTTGCGACCGTCAACCTAGCCGAACTTCCGCGTGCGCCGTGGGAAGGGAGCATCGTCCAGTGGGGAGGGAGTTATCCGAACTTCCGTCGCGTGGTATCGCAAGTGCTTGCAGCAGAACATTATTACTTTTTCGTTCTGCCTACACGGCCCATTTGGGCGGGCGGACGAAGAGCGGGAGCAAGTCGAGCTTTTGGAGCAGTGCGTTGATGTCGGCGGGGATCTTGGAGAAGAACCCGATCAAAGGCCGTCCGTTCGGGGC
>NZ_CABFVA020000111.1 GCF_902143375.2 Methylacidimicrobium tartarophylax
CGCGGTTGCGGCCACGCTGATTTTTGTCCAGTACGGAGGAACCAGTGCTGCGAGCCTCTGGCTGATCAATCAAGGGAGAAAGTTTGTGGAGGCGCCTCGGTGGGCCTGCGTCTTGATCGCCGCCGTGCTCGTTCTTTTCGGGGTCAACGTGGTGGCGACCGCCCTGCGCGCCCGGCGGATGACGGGCATTCTCGCGGTGCTGATTGCCGATCTGATCCCCTTGATCGTTCTCTTTCTCAACGCCTTTTCCGCCGAGCCGAACCTGTCGAAGGATCTCTTCTGGTGGTGGTGGCTGATTCACCTCTGGGTCGAGGCCACCTGGGAGGTTTTCATTGGTTGCGTCCTGGCTTGGTCGCTCCTCCATCTGCTCGGCGCTTCGCGAGCGATCGTCGAATCCTGGCTTTACGTGGAGGTCGCCATGGTTCTCGGCACCGGGATCCTGGGGCTCGGCCACCACTATTTTTGGATCGGCACACCCTCCTATTGGCTTGGGATCGGCGGCTTTTTCTCGGCTCTGGAGCCACTGCCGCTTCTGGGCATGGTGATTCACGCGATCTATGATGCGGGAGCTCATCGACATCAGATCCTCAACCGCCCCGCCTTTGCCTGGCTGCTGGCCGAGGCTTTCGGGAATTTCCTGGGCGCCGGAGTCTGGGGCTTCATGATGACCCTGCCGCAGATTAACCTCTTTGCGCATGGCACCCAATGGACCGCTTCCCATAGCCATTTTGCTTTCTGGGGCGCTTATGGCTGCGCCGTCATTTCGGTGATCTATCTTGTTCTGCAGAAGATCCGCGCCGGCAGAGGCGATTTCGAAAGCCAAGCGTGGAAGTGGGCCTTTGCCCTGCTCAACATTGGGCTAGTGGGGATGTCGAGCGCGCTTTTGATCGCCGGGATGTCGCAGGCATTCTACGAGCGGGCGATCGGGGGCTCGACCTTTCAGGCCTTTCTCACGGCGCAAGCCAACCGATGGATGAGGGAAGGATTGCAAGCGCGGGTCCTTTTCGGGTTGGTCTTCGCCCTCGGGTATTTCGTTCTGCTCTATGACTTCTGGAAGATCGGGAAGGGAAGGAGAGCGCCGGAAATCCCAGTTCGGAAGGAGGCGTCCGGATGAAGCCTGAAGAGCTTCTCTTCGCCTCTCTTCTTCTCGGGGTCTTTGCCCTGGCGGGTGGAGCTTATGGCAGCTTCTTTGCAATGGGGAAGCTGAGCCGTTCCTGGTTTCTCTTATCCATTGGATGGATCTTCTTTGGGCTTCAGGCGAGCGTCTGCCTCGTGCTGCTGCGGGCGAGCACCCTGCATCTAGGTTGGAAGCTCTTTTTGGTGGCGAGCCTGCTCGGCTACGGCGTCGTTCCTCCCTTGGCTTGGTCGGCCCTGGAGCGCTTGCATACGAAAAAGAAAGGGAAGCCATGATCGGGAACCTCGGGAACACCCTTCTCGGCATCTGGGTGACGGCGGTGGCCGTGCTGAATCCAGACCTATTCCTTCGGCGGGGCTGGCTCGTTGCGCTCTCAGGACTGGTTGCGATCGGGGCCGCAGCCCTCGCGGGACGGAAAGGATCGATGCGGTGGAGCGTGCGAACAAGCATGGGGGCGGGACTGGCGCTTTTGGCGCTCGGGGTCGGACGGCCTTGGGTTTCGTCGGAGCTCTTCGCCTTTTGGATCGAGCTTTGGGCGGGAGTCCTTCTCTCCGTTGTCGCTCTCTGGGGCGCTCTCTATCGGCCAGGCGAGGGGAGTCCGGATTCCCCCGCGAAACAGGACGGGTCACGATGAACCGATACCGCCATCTCCTTTTGCTGCCTCTGCCTTGGGCGAACATTGGGGTAGGCGACCACGGGTCCCGGCTGGAGTCAGCTTCCGAAGGAGCCGATCCTGGTAAGCAGAGGGCGGGATGACGAAAGACACCGAGCCTTCGGGGACAAAGCCTCTGCCTTGGGGCGAGTGGATCGGCCTCGGCGCCCGGGAGCCCTACCGGATCCTCTTTCCCTTGGGGATCCTCCTCGGAGCAGTGGGGGTGGCGGTCTGGCCGCTCTTTTTTTTGTGGGGAGTGGCTTGGGCGCCTCCGCCGATCAGCCATCCGCGGCTCCTTGTCGAGGGCTTTGTCGGTAGCTTTGTCCTCGGTTTTCTGGGGACCTCGGTGCCTCGGCTCCTGGAAGTCCGGGCGTTCGCGCTTTGGGAAACGGTCTCCTTCGCCGGGGCGCTTCTCGCGGTCGGGCTGCTCCACTTCTTCGGGGTAGCCGGGTGGGGGGACGGGCTTTTCGGGATCACCCTGCTCTTTTTCCTCGGGAGGTTGGCAAGCCGGTTTCCCAGTCGGAAAGACAATCCACCGCCGAGCTTTGTTCTTGCTCTTTCTGGCGTCTTGGGCGCAGCGGCCGGGGCACTGGTCGAGTCGAGCGAACGGATGGGCCTTACGCTTTCCCCGGAGCTGCGCCAGCTTGGGCTCCTTCTGCTCTACCAGGGGTTGCCGCTTCTGCCGATCCTGGGAGTCGGCGCCTTCATCCTCCCGCGCTTCTACGGCTTGCCCAGCCGGGAGAGCCTGCCGGAGGGGAGGAGTCCCACGCGAGCCTGGATCGGTCGGGCACTCGCCGCCCTCGCCGCCGCCCTCTTGCTCCTGATCAGCTTTGTCTGGGAGGCGGCGGGGGCCCCTTTGGGAGGAGGACTCCTCCGGGCCGGCACCCTGGTCGGCTATCTCCTCTACGCGATTCCGGCTTCGCGAGAACTCTTCTCTCGCGGGACGGTCGCCGGCTGCGCCCGCCTCTCCCTTCTCCTGTCGGTTCTCGGGCTCCTGCTCGGTTCCCTCTCCTTGCCGCTCCGGGCGGCCTGGCTCCATCTCTTCTTCCTGGGAGGTGCCGGCCTGCTTATCCTGACCGTGGGGGCACGGGTCATCCTGGGCTTCAGCGGGAGAGGGGAGCTGCTGGCGGGCCGATATCGGCCGCTCTCCCAAGCGATGGCCTGGATCTTGGGCGCCATCCTCCTCCGCATTGCGGCGGACCTGGTACCGGCAAGGCGGGATCTTCTTCTTTCGGGGGCTTCCCTTTTCTGGCTGGGAGCGCTCGTGTTGTGGGCTTGGGCGGTCCTGCCCAAGGTGCGCTGTCCCGACGTCGAGGATTAGCTCTTGGGTGGAGAAGGCGGTGCCGGCTTGTGGCCTGTCGGCTTGGCTGCTTGTTCCGCCGCTTGGTCCGCCTCCCGGATCTGCTTGGCCAGCAAGGGGGCGGCTTCAGCGAGGATCTGGCGGAGACCCGTGTTCCAGCCGAGCATGAGGGCCGAGGCGCTCCGCTCCCCGATCGGGACGCGGCGGACGATGGTCCGTTCCCAGAGAGGGGTTCCCCGCGGAGACTCGATCAGGAGAAAGCGTAGAGCGATCACTGCCGCCGGCGGTCGGCCGGGACGGAAATCTCCGTAGAGCTGCCGGACGGAAATTTCCGCGAAGGTATGGGTCAGGATCGCGCTCCCTGCGCCGGCCACGGTTTGGAAGAGACCCGAGGCTTGGAGATTATCGCTGACCGCGGTGCGGATCAGTAGCTCGGGAGAAGAGAGGAAGTGGGCGTAGGGGTCCCGTTCGTAGCGGTAGTCCGTAGCGCGGTAGACGAAATCCTCGCCGGCAAATGCGGCGACCACGCGGACGGAGCGGAGTACGATGGCGGGGCGGGAATCTCCCTCCTTCACGGAAGAGCCGGTGGAAGGAGCGAAGTCGAAGGTTTCCGAGGGGAGGCGCGTCGGACGGCTCACGCAGCCGAAAAGGGGAAGGCAGAGTGCGAGGAAGAAAAACCGGCGACAGGCGTCCTTGCCACCTATCATCGGTTCGATCCTTGCAGGCTCGGGGACCGAGGAGGGGGTTGACCGAAGAGGAAGCCCGCCGGATACCGCCGGAGGTCCTGGATCATCTCGCTCATGGCGGCCGAGGTGTCGCGAACTTGCAACAGTGTCCGGTCGGTCGTCTCGAAGAGCTGCGGGAGGTTGCCCGAGGCTAAGGTCGTGGTCGTCTCGTCGAGGAGGATCTTGATCTGTTCGTTGGTGTGGCGGAGTTCTCCCAGGAGTCCGTTAGCACTGGCTCCCAGGGCCGGGAAGTCGACGGCGCCCAGCTTTTGGAGCAGTGTCTCCACCTCTTGGACGATGTCTTTGAACTGCCCCGGAGCCGAAGGGATGTAGTAGTGCTTCGGTTCCCAGGGGACGGAGAGCGGCGGAAAGCGCTTCGGATTCACATACTCGAGAGCGACCACACTGGTCCCGGTAATGCCTTGACCTTGAATCCGTGCCCGCATGCCATGGTCGATCGCCTCTTGCAGGTTCCTTTCCTGTTCCTCCCGGGTCTTTCCCTGCGCCACGCCGGAGTTGACTTCGCCGACGACGACGACAAGGTGTTCGCGATGCGGCGGATAGGCGAGCCAACTGAAGGTGATTTCGGTGACCTTGCCGATCGGTACCCCGTCGAGCAGGATCGGAGAGCCCACCGATAAGCCCGTCACTCCTCCGGCAACGTAGGTCTCAATGTAGTCGTGCTTGACGAAGAGATCGCGCAACCCGAAGGCGAGCAGCCCTGCGACAAGGAGAGCGGCGGAGACGAGCACAAAGAGGCCGATCTTGATGTCCTTGACCTTACGGTTCACGATTTTCGGCGAATTCCGGGGATTTGCCTTCTCGGCGGAAGAAGTGCTGGACTAACGGGTTCGTCGAGGTGTCCCGCAAGGTTCTTGGATCTCCCTCGGCGAGGATTCCCTTGGTCCGGCCATCGAGGAGGATGACGCGGTCGGCGATGCTGAAGATGCTCTCCAACTCATGGGTGACCATTACAAAGGTGATGGTGAACTCCTTGGCAAGTCTTTTGATCAGATTGTCCAAATCGGCCGAGCTGACCGGATCGAGGCCCGCCGAAGGCTCGTCGAGGAAGACGATTGCGGGGTCGAGCGCCATGGCCCGCGCGATGGCGGCTCGCTTGCGCATGCCGCCGCTGAGCTCCGAGGGTAACTTTTCGGCCGCAGCTAAAAGGTCGACCTGGGCCAGCTTGGCGTCCACGATCGCGTTCCGGATCTTGAGCGGAAGATTGGTGAAGACATCCAAGGGAACCCGAACGTTTTCCCGAACGGTCATCGATCCGAAGAGAGCTCCGTTCTGGTACATCACGCCGAATCGCTGGAGGAGTTGGGTCCGTTCCCGGCCCTCGAGCGTCACGAGGTTCTTGCCCTCGATGAGCACTTCCCCGGCCCGAGGAGGATAGAGTCCGATGATATGTTTGAGCAGTGTGCTCTTTCCCGAGCCGGAGCCGCCCAGGATGGCGAAGATCTCTCCGCAGTTCACCGAAAAGGAGATCTGATCCAGGATGACGGTTTCTCCATATCCTGCCCGCAGGCCGCGGATTTGGATGATCGGATCGGACGACGCGATCATAGATTGAGCAGATAGAGGATGACCGAGAAGACGCTGTCGGCGACGATGATCAGGAGAATGCCGCTCACGACGGCTCCGGTAGCCGAGGCGCCCACTGCCGCCGGTCCTTGCCGCGTGCGCAGGCCAAGGAAGCAGCCGCTGGCCGAGATCAGCAGGCCGAAGACGGCTGCCTTCGAGACACCCACCAAGATGTCGTGGATCTGGACGGCGCCATCCATCTGGTGGTAGATCGCCTCCAAAGGATAGCCGAGGCCGATCATCACGAGAACCCCTCCCAGGATGCCGACAAAGATCGAATAGATCGTCAAGAGGGGGGTGACGATCATCCCGGCGATCACCCGCTGAATGACCAGAAAGCGGATCGGATCGATGCCCATCGTCCGGAGGGCGTCGAGCTCCTCGTTGACCTTCATGGTGCCCAATTCGGCGGCAAAGGCCGAGCCGGAGCGACCGGCCAGGAGAATGGCGGTCATGATGGGACCCATCTCCCGGACCATGAGCAGGCCGATCATGTTCGCGATGAAGATCTGGGCGCCGAAGGTAGCCAGAGGTCGGGCCGATTCGAAGGCGATGACCAGACCGATCAGAAAGCTGATCAGGGAGACGATCGGGAGTGCGTCGACCCCTGCCGACTCGAAGATCCGCAGGAACTCCCGCGGCCGGAAGAGGCGTGGATGGAATGCTGCTCCGAGCCCCTTCGTCAGTCGGCCGAGAAACGCCAAGGCGTCGACCAGAAGAGTCGCTTCTTCGATGGCTGTCTGCCCGATCGTCCCGATAAGGCCCGCCGGTTCCTCTGCCGGTTTCCTTCCTACGGTCGAGGCCGGGGGTTCCAGAGACCGCTCCCATTCGGGAGGAAGTCCTTCGATCTGTGCTTCGGCTCGGAAGCGTCCCTCGGCTTCCCGACGGAGCTCGTGGACAAAGGCCACTCCTGCGCTATCCCACCGGGTGACCTCGGTTGCCTCGATCTGCAGGCGCTGAAAGCGGAGCTTCCCCAGGCTCTGCTCAATGGGCCTCCAGAAACGGGAAACGCTTGTCGCATCCAGCGGGCCCGTGAGCCGCAGCCGTACCGTGTCCGAACCCTCCGGAACGATCTCGAAACGCAAGAGATCCTGCGGATTGGACAAGGCTTTCTGCGCCACGGGGTGGATCGTATATCAGGCTGGGGGGAGTCAAAGAGAAGAAAAACGAGCGGAAGGCGTAGTGCCATCCGGACCAATGGGATAGCGGAGCGAGACGCGGAGGCGTAAAGAAAAAAGAGCTTGTCAAGAAGAGAGTTGCGAACTACCTGCCGGACAAGGAGGGAGAATGGCGGTCCAACTGATCGCGGAATTTAAGCAATTTGCGCTCAAGGGGAACGCGATCGACATGGCGGTGGGCGTGGTCGTGGGAACCGCCTTCAACAAGATCGTCGATTCGATGGTGAACGACCTGATCATGCCGCCCCTGGGGATTGCGATCGGGGGGGTCGATTTCAAGGATCTCCTCTGGGTGCTCAAGCCGGCGGTCACTGCGGGGGGAAAGGTGGTCAGCCCCGAGGTAGCGATCCGCTACGGGCAGTTTTTCAACGCCCTCATCCAGTTTTTCGTCATAGCCTGGAGTGTCTTTCTGGCCGTCAAGGCCATGACGAAGCTCAGCGCGAGCCGCTCGACCCCGAACCCGGCAAACCCGCCCGCGGAAGGGGGATCCGGCTCCGCGGCCGCGTAGCCGCTGCCTTCAGGCATACCAGAGGATCTGGTGGGCTTCGAGCGGGACGAAGAGTTCGGGGTGAAAGGGTCTGGCGCGCGGAGTATAGTCGGCCGCCGGTCTTCCCGTCGGAACCGAAACCCGATAGAGAAAGGCGTTGAGTGCTCCGGCCAGCGGTTCGGACCGTACCATCGGTAGGCAGACCGGCGACTCTTCGGGGCTGCGGGGCTCCGCGTAGAGATCAATCTGGACCCACTGCGGCGAGAGTTCGTCCAAGTAGACCGGCACGCAGAACCGCAGTTCGGTTTCCGCGGAGTCGAAGGAGAGGGGGCCGAAGCGGACCTCCTTCCAATGATAAGCGATCTCCTGCAGCTGCTCCTCGATCTCCCCGGCGCGCGCGCCGTTCTTGGCGGAACGCTTCTGGAAGGAGGCGTTGAGCGGGTGGTAGTACTGCTCCGTATACTGGCGGACCATCCGGTTGGCGGAAAAACGCCCGGTGAGCTGAGCGACGCTCTCGCGCAGCTTGGCAACCCATTGTGTGGGAATCCCGCGGGGGTCGCGATCGTAGAAGGCGGGAGCGACCTCCTGCTCCAGGAGCCGGTAGAGCTGCTCCGCCTCGGCTGCATCCCAGGCCGGATCCTCTCCGTGCTCTTGGCCATCGCCCAAGGCCCAGCCCACCTCCGGGGAGTAGGCTTCCGCCCACCAGCCGTCGAGCTCCGAAAGGTTGAGGCCGCCGTTGGCCAGGAGCTTCATGCCGCTGGTTCCACTCGCCTCCCAGGGCCGTCTCGGATTGTTGATCCAGAGATCGACGCCGGAGACGAGCTCCTTGGCCATCTGCATGTCGTAATCGTCGAGGAAAAGGATGCGGCCGTTTGTCTCCGGTTGTTCGGCGAAGGCGTTCCAACGACGAATCAGCTCCTTGCCGAAACCATCGGCGGGATGCGCCTTTCCGGCAATGACCAGCTGCATCGGCGCCGCCGGGTTGGAGAGAATCCGTAGCAGCCGGTTCGGATCCTGGAGAAGGAGGGCGGGGCGTTTGTAGGTGGCAAACCGCCGGGCGAAGCCGAGGGTCAGCGTGTTCGGCTCGAAGACGCAGGAGCAGCAGGTGGCCATCTCATGCGACGTCTTTCCGAGCATCGAGCAGTGGCATTTCCTTCGCTTGCGGATCGCCAGGATGAGCCTCATCCGGCTCTTGGCCCGGAACTCCCAGAGATCGAGGTCGTTTGTCTGCCGGTACTGGTCTTCGAGCTTCTCGGTGGGCTGCCGCCAGCGATTGGGTCCGCAGCTTTGCGCCCAGAGCGCATCGGATTCGGCGGAGTGCCACGTCGGAACGTGGATGCCGTTGGTGACATAGCCTACCGGTACTTCCGCTTGCGGCCACCGGGGGAAGAGCGATTGGAAGATGCGGCGGCTGACGTCGCCGTGGAGACGGCTCACCCCATTGACGGCAGCCGATCCCCGGATCGCGAGATAGGCCATGTTGAGCGGCTCATCGGCACCGCCCCGTTCTTGGCCGAGGCGAAGGATCTCGTCGACCGAGATCCCGCAATCGCGGGCGAAATCGGTCAAATAGTGGTGGATGAGATCGGGAGAGAAGCGGTCGAACCCTGCGGGCACCGGCGTGTGGGTGGTGAAGAGATTGCCCGCCCTGGTCGCTCGGAGAGCGACGGCAAAGGGCTGGCTGGCCTGCTTGGCAAAGGCGCGGGCGCGTTCGAGGACGGCCAAGGCCGCATGGCCTTCGTTCAGGTGGCAGATGTGGCAGTCGATGCCGAGCGCCTGAAGCGCGCGCCATCCTCCGATCCCGAGGGCAATTTCCTGAAGCAGGCGCATTTCCGGGTTGCCGCCGTAGAGCGATCCCGTGATCGGGCGGTCGGCCGGGCTGTTGACCGGGTCGTTGCTGTCGAGCAGGTAGAGCGGGACCCGTCCGACGGTCGCTTGCCAGACGCGCAGGACGAGGGGACGCCCCGGCAGGGTGAGAGCGATGCGAAGCCACTCCCCGTCGGCATCCCGAACCGGGATGACCGGAAGGAGCGTGGGGTCATTAAAGGGGTAATACTCGACCTGGTGACCATCGCCGGTGATCCCTTGACGGAAGTATCCCTGCTGATAGAGGAGCCCTACGCCGACCACCGGGACGCCCAGGTCGCTGGCCGCCTTGAGGTAATCCCCCGCGAGGATGCCCAAGCCTCCCGAATAGATCGGCAGCGCTTCGCTCAAGCCGAACTCCATGCTGAAGTAGGCCACGTGGCCGAGTCCATGGAGGCTATGGGTCGTGTCGAACCAGGTCGGGCACTCCAAGTAGGTTTTCCTCTTCTCGAGCTGATTCCGCAGCTCCTGCAAAAAGACGGGATTCCCGCGGAGATGTTCCAAGCGGGTCTCCGAGACGCTCTCCAGAAGGAACCAGGGATTGGAGGTGGCATCCCATAGTCCGGCATCCATCATCTGCCAGATCTGTTTGGACCCGGTGTTGGAGAGCCAGAGCAGATCGGCGGCAAGTTCCTCCAGTCCGGCAAGCTCGAGAGGCAGCGGGCGAGCGAAGTAGTGGGTGAGGGCCATGCCGGCCTTTTTATCGTTTCTGAGCGGACAAGGCGACAGAAATAGCGCTCGTTTCCTTTTCCCCTCCTTTCTGCGAAGATGATCCAGGGAGGAGAGCCCAAAAGAGCGAATGAGCGAAGCCGTCGTGGTGGTGGAGGAGTTGCGCAAGGAGTTCTCGCGCGACCGGCCGGTCGTGAGCGGACTCTCCTTTGCCCTGAATCGAGGAGAGGCGCTCGGGCTTTTGGGACCCAACGGGGCGGGAAAGACGACCGTCGTCCATCTTCTCCTCGGATTGACCACTCCGACCTCGGGGAGAATCGCGATCTTCGGCCTGCCGATGCCTCAAAAACGGATCCGGGTTCTCCAGCGGGTGAACTTCGCCTCCGCCTATGCCCTTCTCCCTGCCAACCTGACCGTCCGGGAGAACCTGATGGTCTTTGCCCGCCTCTACGAGGTCGCCCGGCCGAAGGAAAAGATTGCGAGGCTCTTGGCGGAGCTGGAGATCGCGCACCTGGTCGACCAGGTGGCGGGGAGGCTCTCCGCAGGGGAGGCGACGCGGGTGAGCCTCTGCAAGGCGCTGCTCAACAATCCTGAGCTTCTGCTCCTGGACGAGCCGACGGCGGGGCTCGATCCCGACATCGCGGACAAAGTGCGCCGTCTCCTGCGCCGTCTCCAGAGCGAGCGGGGAATCGCCGTGCTCTACACCTCCCACAACATGCGGGATATCGAAGCGGTTTGCGACCGGGTCCTCTTTCTTCGGAGGGGCCGCCTGCTCGCCGAAGGAAGCCCGGTGGAAATTCTTCGGAACTTCCGCTGCGACGACCTGGAAACGCTCTTCATCCAGTTGTCTCGGGAGGGGAGCGGGAGTCTGCCCGTGGCGAACGAAGGGGGACCGGAGGAGCTGTCGCCGAGGTTGCCCGGGACGGGTGGAGGTTGAGGCGATGAATCTTCGGCGCATCTGGGCTCTGGTCCTCCGCTACAACTATGTCTATCGGAGGAGTGCCATCCGGCTTCTCGAGGTCTTCTTCTGGCCGGCCATCGACCTGCTGGTCTGGGGCTTCCTGACCCTCTACCTGGAGCAGCCTGGGCGGGAGCTTCCCTCCGGAGTCGCCTTCCTGGTGGGAGCGGTGATCTTTTGGGATATCCTCTATCGCTCCCAGCAGGGGATTACGCTCTCGTTCCTGGAGGATGTCTGGTCGCGCAACCTCCTCAATCTCTTCACCGCTCCAGTGCGGGTCACGGAGTTCGTGGGAGCGACCTGTGTCGTGGGGATCCTGAAGACCTTAGTGGTCGGACTCTACTTGACCGCGCTTGCCTTTTTCCTCTACCGGTTTAACCTGCTCGCCGTAGGGCCGACGCTCTTTCCGCTTTTCGTCAACCTGCTCTTGACGGGTTGGGCGCTGGGAATCGCTACGACCGCTCTCCTTCTGCGCTGGGGACAGGCCGCGGAAGGGATCGCCTGGGCCGTTCCTTTTGCGATCCAGCCTTTCTCCGCCGTCTTCTATCCGGTGAGCGCTCTGCCCTCCTGGCTGCAACCCGTGGCCTGGAGCATCCCGGCGACCCACGTCTTCGAAGGGATGCGTCTTGCTCTCCGGGGCGGCTTCGCCTGGAATCACCTCGTTTATGCGACGCTGCTCAACCTCGTTTATCTGGTTCTGGCCGGCAGCTTGTTCGCCCTTCTCTTCGCCGCCGCCCGAGAGAAGGGGCTGCTCGTGAAAATCGGCACCCAATGACCGGCGTCGATCAGATGGAAAAGCAGATGATCCGCATTGCACTGGAGGGCGGGCGCCCGGAGCTCGCCCGGAGGGGTCTCGCCGCCGCCGCCTTGAGGATGCTCGAAAGCGGCCTTCGGGCCGTCGACCCGGGGGAAGCGGTCCGGCGATCGGTCCGCAGAGAGGGCGCGAGCCTCTGGGTCGGCGGGAGGGAATATCGACTGGAAGGCGGGAGGGTGCTCTTGCTCGCCGTAGGGAAGGCAGCGGGCGGGATGGCGGCGGCGCTCGAGGAGATCCTGGATGGGTGGATCGGGGGCGGACTCGTGACCGTGCCGGCGGGGACGGCCGCTCCCCCGCTCTCCCTCCCGGTGCGGGAGGCGGGCCATCCGCTTCCGGACGAAGCCAGCCGGGCATGTGGGGAGGAGGCGGCCCGGCTGCTGCGAGGGGCGCGATCCGGAGATCTCGTGCTCGTCGCTCTCTCCGGAGGGGCTTCCGCGCTCTGGAGCCTGCCGGCGGAGGGACTCGGCCTCACCGATCTTCGGGAGACGACCCGGCTCCTGCTCGAAAGCGGAGCCGCGATCGAGGAGATCAACGCGGTTCGCAAGCATCTTGAGCTCCTCAAGGGTGGCGGAGTTCCGCTCCTCGCCCCTTCGGCCCGCTTTCTCGGCTTGATCCTCTCCGATGTCGTCGGAGATCGGCTGGAGGCGGTTGGTTCCGGCCCGACGATGCCCGATCCCTCTCGCTTTGCCGATGCATGGCGCATCCTGGAGCGGAGGCGGATTCTCGATCGAATCCCTGCCGCGGTGCGCGCCCGGCTGGCGGCTGGGCGCGCCGGCAAGCTCCCGGAGACTCCGAAAGCCGGCCACCCGCTCTTTGCGCGGGGGGAGACTCTCTGCGTCGGCAGCGCGCAAGAGGCGATTGCGGCAATCCTGCGTTCGGCTCAGGCCCAAGGCTTTGCCGCCGCCTGCCTCACAAGCACGCTCCAAGGAGAAGCGTCGCAGGCCGGGCTCGTGCTTGGGAATATTCTTCGGGAAGAGGCCCTGCACGGTCGCCCGCTCCCACGCCCCTCTGCCCTCCTGGCCGCCGGCGAGACCACGGTTCGGATCGCAGGAAAGGGGAGGGGAGGACGGAATTTGGAGCTCGCCCTCGGCGCCGCCTCGCGGCTGGTCGGGCTCGAGGGGGTCTTGCTCGCCTCCTTGGCGAGCGATGGAGTGGACGGCAGTAGCGGAGTGGGAGGAGCCGTGGTCGACGGGGAGAGCTGGAAGAGTGCTGAGGCCGCGGGCCTCGATCCGGATGGCCTTCTGGCGGCGAACAATTCCCTCGCCTTCTTTCAGGCCGTGGGGGGCTTGTTACGCACCGGGCCGACCGGCACGAACGTCAACGACTTCAGCCTCCTGTTGGCCGAGTAGAGAGATCCGCGCTATTCGGGAAGCGCCGGGGCCTCTGGATGATCGCCCCGCAACCAGCTGAAAGCGGCGGCGGCGCCGAGAGCCACGATCCAGCCCCCGAACAGAAGAAAGAGGAGCAAGAGACCACAGGAGGTTGCCACCCCAGTCGCCAACGCGGCAATTACATTAATCAACATAATAGTCTCCGTTTATGTCGGTGATTCGCTTGAAACTTTATGAACTCGCGACATGATTGGTCTTATAAGCGGTGCGAATGAAAGCGTCCAGCAAAAAATATATTGCTGTTTCTTCTATCGGTAGGGAGGCGGATCTCGGAATGGTGCAAAGCTGGAGCGGGAGGATGGACGTGCTTCGACATGGCTTTTGTATGGCTTCTTGCCTAATTTGCGGGCGAGAATCTCGGCTGGTCGGCTGAAATAGACGGGAAAGGCGCGCGTTTCTATCGTGGAGAACGAGACCTTGGAGGAAAAGACCCGGGAGGTCGTACTCGATACGCTCCGGGAGGCCCAGAGGGAGGAGAAATGGCTTCTCTATCTCTCCTTCTCGATCATCCTGATGGCGGTGCTGGGGACGGTCGTGAGCTCCATGGCGGAAGAGGAGGTGACGAAGGCGATCCTGATGCGCAACGAAGCCGTGCTCCTTCAGGACAAGGCGACCGATGCCTGGGGCTATTTCCAAGGGAAGGCGCTCCGGGAAAGCCTCTACCGGGTGGCAAATCAGCTCAAGGCGGACCCGCTCTTTACCCAGGAAAGCAAGCGTTACGAGCAAGAGAAGACTGTGGGCAAACAGCGAGCCGAGGCGTGGGAAAGGGAAGTGGCCGCTCGTCTGGCCGAGAGCGATCGGGCGTTTCATCGGCATCATCTTCTCCGAACGGCCGGCGTGCTCCTGCAGTTGGCAACGGCTGTCGCGTCGCTTGCCGCCTTGGTCAAGAGGAAGAGCGCCTGGGTAGTCTCTCTGGCGATCGCGGTGGGCGGAGTCATCCTCTTCCTCTCGGGATCCCGGTAAGGAGCAAGGCGAGGCAGAAGAAATGGATCGAGGACCGGGAAGGGCATGGGTAGGCCGTTGGATCTGGGGAATCGTCGCCGGCTTCTGGCTGGCGGGGAGCCCCGCCTCGGCGGGGGCCGCTGATTCCGGGGAGGCGCGGAATTTCCCGCAAGGCGGGCGCTGGATCTTTCTGCACCGCTCGCCCGATATCGTCGGCTTTCAGGATGCTGCGCTGGCGAAGAGCAAGGAGCCGGGGGAAAGCGACATCGCCTGCCTTTTCCTCCTCCCTTCCGCTTCCGAGGGACTGGGACCTCGGGAAACGATCGACCGGCTTTTGCGAGAAGCCTATCTCTCCTATTACAACGATCTGGTCGGCTCGCGGGCACCCTACTTCCGCCGCCAGAAGCTCTCTTTTTTCCTGATTCGGCCCGGTTCTCTTCCGGACGGATGGGGCCATTTTGGGGGATCGGAGGTGACGGCGACGGGTACCGTCGGACTCGCCGAGATGGCTGCGGCGGTCTTCCCCCAGGAGATCTCAGGGCGCCAGATAAGGATCGCGTGGGGACCGGGGGAAGGGGAGGCCTCGGGAATCGCCGACGAGGGGGCCAGGGAGGGAGCGGAAGCCGAGCGCGAGGGCAGCCGGCGGCGGAAAACCCTCTCCGCCCTGCGGGAGGCCATTGCGGCCCATTCGCAGGCGAACCTGGAGCGAATCCTCGGCTCCGAGCCGCGCTATCCCATTGATTACGGGGGCTCCGATTCGGCGCTCGTGGAAGCGACCCGCCACGATCCCCGGCTGGCGGCGCTCCTGGTCGATCGTTACGCCGCCGAACCGGCTCATCAGGCTTCCCTCCTGGTCGCCGCTCTTCCTTCCTCGGGCGACGAGGAGGCGATCGTTGGGATGCTCCAGAGCTTTCTCAAGCACGGCGTGGGGATCAATACTGCCGCGGATACGGGGCAGACCCTTCTGCATCGGTGTGCGGCGCTGGGCTATCCGCGAGCCGCCGCCTTCTTACTGAACCAGGGGGCCGGCCCCAATGTGCTCGATCGCAACGGAATGACGCCGTTAATGATTGCGGTGGAGCGGCGTGACGCAGGGATGGCGAAGCTTCTCCTGGAGCACGGAGCCGACGCGCACATGGACAAAAACAGTGCCGGGGAATCGGCAGCGGAAATGGCTCGCCGCCTGCAAGATCCGACCCTGATGAAGCTGCTGGACGAGAGCCCTTGAAGCCGCGATGGGGCTATTCGAGGCGACGCCGTTCGCGCCAGCCCGCGCGGTGGTGGAGAATCCAGTCGAGAAGTGCCTTCTCAAAGCCGATATCGCGGCCCTGCTTCTCGCTCTCCAGCCATTTGTGTTTCAGGATCTCTTTGCGCTCCTCCAGGTATTCTCGATAGAGGGCGGAGTTCATGAACAACGATTCCCCTTCCCGCGGGGACGAATCTTCGGCAAAGGCGCGTTCCATGGTTCGGACAGCAATCCTTCCTCGTGGGCTCGTAAACGCTAGGCGCCTCACGTCAAAGCCCTCGGATGAGGATTGGGAAGGAGGGAAGCTCTGCCCAGCCGAGCCATGGTGCCTTGGGGGAAAGGCTTAATCTCGTGCATTTTCGTAATCCTGCGTCGATCCTCGCCATCCAATTCCTCGATCTCCTCGTGCTCCCGATCACAAGAGAAGGCGACAGGCCTTCCCGGCGCCAAATTAGGTTTTTGATGAGAACTACGATCGAAAAAGGGTGTCAAGGAGTTTCTTTGCCGCATCCCGAAAGGCTCGGCTCGAGGGGCGATCGGGCTCCGCAAGGACGATGGGAACACCCAGGTCGCCCGATTCCCGAATCGCGATCTCCAAGGGGATCTCCCCGAGAAAGGGCACGCCAATCCGCTCGGCTTCCCTCTCCCTCCGCCCGCCCCGAAGATGTCGTAGCGGTTTTGGTCGTTGGGGCAGAGAAAGTAGCTCATGTTTTCCAGGATGCCGAGCAGCGGAACGTTGACCTTTCCGAACATGCCGACCGCCTTTCGCGCGTCGATCAAGGCGACCTCCTGCGGCGTGGTCACGACCACGGCTCCCGAGAGGCGCACGGTTTGGACGATCGTCAACTGAATGTCCCCGGTTCCCGGCGGAAGGTCGAGGACGAGGACGTCGAGATCGCCCCAATCCACGTTTCGAAGAAATTCTTGCGTGTAGCGGGTCACCATGGGACCGCGGAGGACCGCGGGTTGGTCGGAGTCGAGCAAGAGCCCCATGCTCATGATCCGCAAACCGAACCGTTCGATCGGGACAAGGCGCTGCTCCGAAGTGATCTGGGGGGATTCCCGGGTACCGAGCATCAGGGGAATGCTCGGTCCGTAGATGTCGCAGTCGCAGAGGCCCGCCGCTTTTGCGCCTTCTTTCTGGAGGGCGACTGCCAGATTGGCGGCGACCGTGGACTTCCCCACCCCGCCCTTCCCGCTGGCTACCGCAACGATATGGCGGATCGAAGAGGGAGCGGCCTCCCGTGCCCGTGCGGCGGGTTGGGATCCGGACGGGGCGATGGCGACCTCCACCCGTGCGACACCGGGAAGCCGGGCAAGCCGTTCCCGCACCTGTTGCTCGATCTGCGCGGGCACTTGGGGATCGGCCGTCGTCATCTCCAGCCTGAGGGAAACCGTCCCGTCCGCGACGGAGACCTCCTTGACGAGGCCGAAGGAGACGATGTCCCGGCTGAAGCCGGGGTATTTGACCTTTCGGAGTTCCTGGCGGACCGCTTCGGTTGTAAGAGATTCCGGCATAAGATCTAGGATGAGAAGGCAAGCCGTGCGGGCAGAAGGGAGCGTAGGGAAGAAGCCCGGTCGGGGAAGGCCATTGACCCGGAGCGGGGCAAGCTCGTATGAAAGGCCCTGCTTCTTACCGGCATATGACGCGATTCATCGGCTTTTGGTGCGGCTTCTTTTTTTTAATATCGCTTTTCCTCCAAGCGTTGCAAGCCGCGGCTCCGGTCGATTTGGGCGTGGATGTCTTGGCAGAGCGGCAATTCCGCGAACTCCAAGGCAAACGAGTGGGGTTGATCACAAACGCTTCGGGAGTCAACAAGCACGGAGCATCGACCCTGGATCTTCTGCTCCACGCCCCGGGAGTGCGTCTGACGGCGATTCTTGCTCCCGAGCATGGCCTCTACGGAACGTCCTGGGCGGGAGAAAAGGTTGCCTCCGTTCCGGATCCACGGACCGGGCTGCCGATCTACTCCCTCTTTGGAGAGACGAGGAAACCCACGCCCGAGATGCTTCGGGACCTCGATGCGCTGGTCTATGATGTTCAGGATATCGGCTGCCGGAGCTACACTTACATCAGCACGCTCGGATTGGCGATGGAGGCGGCCGCGGAAAACGGCAAGGAGTTTTTTGTGCTCGATCGGCCCAATCCACTCGGGGGTGTGCGGTGTGAAGGCATGCCGCTCGACTCTCGTTTTCGTTCCTTTGTCGGCGAGTGGGACGTTCCTTACGTCTATGGGCTGACCGCTGGAGAGTTGGCGAAGATGATCTCCGGAGAGCAGTGGATCAGCAAGCGCCCTGCACTTACGGTGATCCCCATGAACGGATGGCGCAGGGAGATGATCTGGGAGGATACGGGGCTTCTCTGGATTCCACCCTCTCCCAATATTCCCGAGCCCCAGAGCGCCTTCTTCTACGTTCTCACGGGGCTGCTCGGAGAGGCCAGCGGGGTCAACAACGGAGTCGGCACCCCGCTGCCCTTCGCTCTGGTCGGCTCTCCGGATCTCGATCCCTATGGTTTCGTTCGAGCCATGAGTCGGTCCCGCATCGCGGGAGTCGTCTTTCGTCCGACCTGGTACCGGCTGTTCGGCAAGGAAGGGCGGGGCAAGATCTTCGGTGGCCTTCAGATCCATTTGCGCGATCCGCGACGGGTGCCGCTCATCCCGACGGCTCTCACACTCTTGGAAGAGGTGAACAAGGCTCTCAACGGAAATCCAATCGCCGGCATGCCATCGGACAATGGTCTGATGTTCGATAAGCTCTGCGGCGGGGATGCCGTACGGCTGACGCTCCAGCAGGGGAAGTCCATCAAGGAGCTGTGGGAGAGCTGGGAGTCCTACCTCGAGGAGTACCGAACGCGGCGGAAAAAATATCTTCTCTATCCGGAAGCCGCTGGTCATCCTCCCCTAGGTGAGATGGGGAGCGAGGGTCAGCCGGGGGAAGGGGCTATCCCCAAGGCACAACCCGTACCCGCCAACCGAAAGGAGCCATGAGCAAGCCCTTCCAGATCGTCTTCAGCAAAGCGAGCCTTGGGGAGATCGCGGCGCTTCCCAAGGACATCCAGCTTCAGGTACTCGCCGAATTCGAGGTGCTCCCCCGGGAGTTGGAAGGAGGAAGCTCGGAAAAGCTCGGAACGCTCGAGCGGGAAGGACGGCAGCTTCGCCGCTTCCGCTGCCGAGATTACCGCATCTATTTTGCGGTTCAGGAGAGTGGCGTGCAGGTCTACCGGATCTTGCACAAAAACACCCTCGCCGACTTTCTCTTTCGGAGCAACCTGCCCTTGGCGGAAGACGAGGAGCTGGAAAAGAGCGCCGCCTTTTGGCGGATGATTGACGGGCGAGAGCCTTAACGTCCTGCTTCGTGCGCCGTGACCAAGAGCGCACGAGACCAGCTCAAGCGGCGATCTGCAGCTTGGCTACCTTCGCGGCTACGTGGGCGCTGCTCCCCTGCAGTTCCTTGAGCTCGGCCGCGCTGAGGGGTAGCTCGACGATTTTCTCCACACCCGATCGACCGAGAATGACCGGCAATCCGACGAACTGACCCGTAATGCCATATTGCCCGCTGCACCAGACCGAGCAGGGAAGCAGCCGCTTTTGGTCGCGCACCACGCTTTCGACCATTTGGGCGATGGCAGCGGCGGGGGCGTAGTAGGCGCTGCCCTTTTTGAGATACCGGACGATCTCGGCCCCTCCATCCCGCGTTCGCGCCACGAGCTTCTGAATCTGGTCCGCAGAGAGCAGGGTTTCGATCGAGACGCCGTTGACCGTCGCGAACCGCGGCAAGGGAACCATGTCGTCTCCGTGGCCGCCAAGGACCATCGCATCCACGTCCGCCTGAGCGACTCCCATCTCGGTTGCGATGAAGTGCCGGAAGCGCGCCGAGTCGAGAATGCCTCCCATCCCGAAGATGCGATCCTTGGGCGTGCCCACCTTCGCCGCGACAAGATGGGTGAGAGCATCGACCGGATTGGTCACGACGATGACCATCGCCTGGTGCGCATGCTCGTGGACCAGGTCGGCAACCGAAGCCACGATACCCGCATTCCTCTCCAGGAGATCGTCGCGGCTCATCCCGGGCTGGCGAGCCATTCCGCTGGCGATGACGACCATCTCCGCTCCGGAAAGATCCTTTGGATCGTTGGTTCCGAGCACGCGGGACTCGAATCCCCAGATGGGAGCGGACTCCATCATGTCGAGCGCCTTTCCTTGGGGAAGGCCCTCGACGATGTCGTAGAGAACGACTTCGCCCAAGTTTCTCTCCACGAGGCGCTGGGCCGTGGTCGCGCCGACAAATCCCGCTCCGATGACTGCGATCTTCATAATATTTTGTTTCCGGTCTGCTCAATCCCCTTGGGGAAGACTTTCTGCTCGGAGTGACGCTCCCACGCTCGGGATTCTAGGGAATCAGAGGACGGCCTGACAAGCTGCGGATCGCGGACGGCGGCGCAAACCTGCAACCATCGGCTTGCGCACTTTTCGGGCTTGAGGTGAGGAGTGGCAAGAATCTCTCGGCGGACGTCTCCTTTGTGGCACGGGTCATGCTTTAAAAGGGTTAGCCATTGCCTGTTCTCCTGGCTGGGGGAGGGCGGCCCCAGAGGCCGAACTCCCCCAGCACTGCGATCCAGAGCTTCATCCATGGAAATCAGGGGGGAAGGCTCATTCTCCTTGTCCTTCGAACGAAAAGGGCGAAGAAAAGCGGGAGGGGCGAGGGGCGCGCGGTATTCCCTGGCAGGGTCGCGGTTCGGGCTTTCGCTCGTGGGGAATCGATCATGAGCGCGCAAAGAGTCCTCGATCTCACCCATTCCTTCGAGGAGCGTACCATCTATTGGCCGACGGAGACGGGATTCCACTACTGGTACGAACACCATGGGCCGGTCGCCGGGGAGGAACGCTTCTATGCAGCCGGAACCTTTTACGCTCCCGAGCATGGCGGCACTCATATGGATGCCCCGCTCCACTTTTCCGAGGGAGGAGCTTCCGCGGATCGGGTTCCCCTGGAGCAGTGCATGGGGCCGGCTTGCGTGATCGACTTGCGGAGGCGGGCGGAGAGCGATGCCGATGCGGCTCTCTCGGTCGCCGACCTCGAGCGGCATGAGAGGCAATGGGGCCTGCTCCCCGACGGAGCGATTGTCGTTGCCTACTCGGGGTGGGGGAGGTTCTGGCCGGAGAAAAAGCAGTACCTCGGAACGGACCGGTGGGCGGATGTCGAGAACCTCCACTTTCCGGGCTATTCGCCGGAGGCGGTCTCCTTTCTTCTCCGCGAGCGGAAGGTGGCGGCGCTGGCGATCGACACGGCCAGCCTCGATCCAGGTGGCTCGCGGGACTTTCCCGTCCACCGGCTCTGGCTCGGGGCGGGCCGGCCGGGCTTTGAGAATCTGGCGAATGTGGAAGCGCTTCCCCCGCGGGGGGCGACGATCTACGGAATTCCGATGAAGATCGCCGGGGGCACCGGCGCTCCGGCGCGCGTCTTTGCCTCCCTCCCTTGAGGAAGTGAGGAGCGGTCGCGAGCGGCTGGCTTCTCGGAGGAGAAGCGCGCGCTGTCTACGGCCGCACCCTTTCCGCCACGGGAAAGCCTTCCTTTCGAGCCGCCTCGAGGAGTCGGTCGTCCAGGGAGACGAGCGGGAGCGATCTTGGACGACCCTCTGCTGCCACGAACGCGGCCGCAAGCTGCAGCGCGTCCGCCGCCCGCAGCGGATGGACGCGGAGCAACCTCGCGGCGGCTTCCCGCACGATCTCGCAAGGTTCGATTTCATGCCAGCCCTGAGCCAGATCCATCAAGCGGCGAAGTGCTTTTTCGACGCCTTCCTGGCTCAGTGCGCCGGCGCGCTCGAGGCGGGCGAGAGCGGAGGCGCATTCGGTTTGGGACGCCCACCAGACGAGCAGATCCGGGTCCTGCCGGGCGAGGGCCTGCATTGGTGCCGTTGCCGGTTCGGCGACCAGCAGGGGAACGATGGCCGACGAGTCCCAAAAGTTCATCGCCCCTGTCGACGCTCCTCCAGGAGGGCTTCCAGCGCCGAGGCTCCAGAAACGGTTCGAGGCGGCTGGCTGCGCAAAAGGGGCGAGGGCATCGGGCCGCGGCGCGGCCGGACGAGCCCTTGCCGGACGAGCCGTGAGAGCTTCCCCTCCTGTTCTTCTCGGGAATCCCCGCGGGCCGGTTCCAGGCGAGCCACCGGCCGGCCCCGATCGACGATCAGCACGGGTTGGCCGCTTTTGAGGCTATCGATCAGGGCGCTTAGATTGTTTTTGGCTTCGGTCACGCTCGCGGTTCTCATAAGGGTAGAATAGACTGAATGAATAGGCTATTCAAGCCACTCTATCGGCGAGATCGGCAGCCGGGAGGGCGTAAGGAACGGTAGCGCGGGCATTCCCGCCGCTTTGGACGGGCCGAACATGCAGCCTGGCCGGAACTTTTAAGGGGAATGCCCTTTCTTTTCCGAACGGCCGGCGCAAACGTTCTGGCAAAGGTTCGCTGCTCCATGAAACTCGAGGCGAGGTCCGCGTTGGCGATTGCGCTGATTTTGGGAGGGTCGCCCTCGCCGGGCTTTTGTTCCCACCGCTCTTGGCGCGGATCGCGGCCGAAGAGCGGCTCTTGCAATCACAGTTCGGAGCCGAATACGGCGCCTAACGCGCGCGGACTTCCCGGATGATTCCGGGAATCTATTCGCGATTAGGCCGGCTCAGTCCAGGCCGAGGGAGAGGTATTGGGGCTCAAGATATTCCGCGAGGCCCCACTTGCCGCCCTCCCGGCCGATGCCCGACTCGCGGAAGCCGCCGAACGGGGCCTGGGCGGTCGAGGGAAGGGGGTCGTTGATGCCGATGATTCCGTAGGGAATCTCCTCGGCGAAGCGGAGGGCGCGCTCGAGGTCACGGGTCCAAAGGTAGGCAGCCAACCCGGCCCGGCCGCGGCGGGCGGCGGCGAGCGCCTCCTCTTCGGTCTCGAAGGTGCGGAGCGGAGCCACCGGTCCGAAGATCTCTTCCTCCAGGAGCCGGGAATGGGAAGCAACTTCGGCAAGGATCGTCGGGGGGAAGAAAAGCTCGCGGCTCGGACCTCCCAGGACGGTTTTCGCTCCGCGGGCGAGGGCGTCTTGGACGAGTTCGCGGACCTTGCCCAGGCCCTGCACGTTGACGAGCGGGCCCACCTGGGTCCGTTCATCGAGCGGATCTCCCAGCCGAAGGGAGGCGACCCGCTCGGCGAAAAGCCGCGTGAACTCGCGTGCGATCTCCTTTTGGAGATAAAACGCGTTTGCCGCGACGCAGCTCTGACCCCCGTTGCGGAACTTCGCGGTGATCGCTCCGTCGGCCGCCTTTTCCAAGTCGGCATCGGAGAATACGAGGAAAGGAGCGCCGCCGCCGAGCTCGAGGCTGACCCGCTTGAGAGTCGAGGCGCTCCGCTTGTAGAGGCGCTTTCCCACGGGAGTGCTTCCCGTAAAGGTGAGCTTGCGAACGCGGCTGTCGGCTAAAAATGGCGCGGAAAGGCTTTCTGGATCGGAGCTGGGAAGAACTTGGAAGAGAGCCGGCCATCCACCGGACTCCTCCCAGAGCTTGGCCAGCAGAAGGGCGGTGAGAGGGCTCTCCTCGGCAGGCTTGAGCACGAAGGGGCAGCCCGCCGCAAGGGCTGGAGCCACCTTCCGCGTGACCATTGCCGCGGGGAAGTTCCACGGGGTGATCCCGTAGACGGGTCCGACGGGTTGGGAGCGCACCAGGATGCGCTTCTGAGGGTGCTGGCTCGGAACGGTCTCTCCGTAGATCCGCTTGGCCTCTTCGGCGTACCATTCGACGAAGCTGGCCGCATAGAGAACCTCGCGCCTGGCTTCGGCAATCGGCTTGCCCATCTCTTGCGCCATCGTTTGGGCGAGCGTTTCGGCAGCGCGAAGAATCGAGCCGTGCCACTGCCGGAGCAGGTTGGAGCGGACGTAGGCCGTCGCCGATTTCCATTGCGGGAAGATCTCCGCCGCCGACTCGATCGCGATGCGGGCTTCCGCGGCCCCGCAGTCGGCCACCTCGGCGAGAAGGGAGCCCGTTGCCGGGCTTCGCACGGAAAAGGTGCGCGCGGTTTTGACCCAGGAGCCGGCAAGGAATGCCTCGGAGGGAAAGGAAGAGGGGTTATCCATCGATGTCTCCGAATCCTGAAAGCGAGTTTCCCGGCACGTCGTTCTGATTGTCCGGCCGTAAAACGAGGTAAAAGGTGGCCATGTCGCTATCTCCGATCTCGTCCAGCAGCCTCATCCATCTTCGGATCGGCTTCTGCCGTCTCGTTAGCTCCTCCTGCGAGATCGGCGTCTTCTGCTCCGGGTGGAGGGCGAAGAACTGAGAAGTCGCCCAGAGGTTTTTGCCCGCGTCGTACTCCACTTTGGCAATCTGCAATCCGGCTCGTCCCGCGGCAAGGGCCATAGCCTTTGCTGTAAAAACATGAAGATGACGAGGTGGATCCCACATCGCCCAGGAATTGCCGAATTTCCTCCATCCGTAGCTATCCGCGATCGGCGTGCTCACGAGAATCGTCCCGGTCGGCGTAAGACGTTCCTTCAACGTTCTCAGGATCGCCAAGGGCTCCTCAAGATGCTCGATGACATGGTTAAGGATGATCAGATCGAACGACTCTCCCAAAAGGGTGTAATCTCCTTTCTTTAAGCTAATTCCTTCCTCGATCATGTCCTGCCCATGGTAAAATGGATCGACGCCGAAAAGATTCCGAAATCCCCACTCCCGAAGTCGGAAGAGAAAATGGCCGCGCCCGCAACCATAATCCAAAATTCGTGAATGGAGATTCAGGCCTAGCTCCTTGAATCTCCAGAGGAATCCAGGAAAGGCCTTTGCGAAGAGCGGAGGAGGGGAGCCTTTGCCGATCGGGATCGACAGTAAAAGCTCCGTGGCTTTCTCTCTCCAGAAACGGGAGACCGCATTCGTCTTCCTGCTCTCGAATTCCAGGATATTCGTGTGGTAGTCTTGGGAATAAAAATCCGCCAAGTTCGCCGGAATATCTGAAATCTGCAAGCAACCACAGTCTAGGCATTGAAAGTACGAAAACTTTTCAAAGGTTCCTAGAATGGTTTCTTTGGCTACATACAACGCATGTTCCTCTTCCGATCCGCAAATCCGGCAGCGCCGCGTCCTTGTTTTTTGCATCTGTCTCACTTCGTCGTGCGTTTCGATTGGCGATGAGTGGACTCGAGGCAACGGGCGGCTGCAGACGGATCTTCCTCTAGGAGGCCGTGTCGCAGAGAGGTGCTCTCTGATCGTTGTTCGAAAGCGTGGGCGGGGTTGCGGATCGTCTGGTTGGTTAGGCTATCGAGATTGTTTTCGAAGTCGAGCGGGGAGTGATCCGGGAGGCCGCGATCGGAATGGCGCACAAGCGTTCTCCTGCCGCTTGCGCAATCGACCGGTCCGCCTGCTTCCCCGCTCATTCTTCCTAGTCGGTGGGGCGACGGAGGTGGGCGTAGGCGGGTTGCGTCTGCAAACGGCGATCGACCACTCCTCGGCCAACGGTGAAATGGTAGAGGCTCTGCCACGGGAGCCCGCGAATGCCAACGAGATCGTGGAGGCCGTCGTCAAAGTAGCAGCCGATCCCGGTCCCCTGGAGCCCGGCGGCTTCGGCTCCCAGGTAAAGGAGTTGGCCGAGGAGCCCGCATTCCCAAAAGAGACGGGGATAGAACCAGGGTCGCTCTTGGACGCCGGAGAGGTCCGCCAGCATGGCGAGGGCGAAGCAGCCGCCGGAGGCGATGGTCTGGTAGCAACTGATCTTGGCGGCCGACTCTCGGAAGTCTCCCGGGGCGAGCAGGAAGAAGGGGAGAGCCTCCGGAAAGCCGGGAGGAGTCCGCCATGCGAACTCCGGGCGCAGCTCCCGGCGAAGGGAGGCTTCGTGGGCCGGGGAACGGAGGAGGAGGTAGAGCCCGGGGGAGAAACCCTCGACCCGATGGACGAAGAAGAGGAGAGAGACCCGCGGCCTCCAGGGGAGATGGGCGAAGGGGAAGCTGTCCCCCCTGGGCAGGAGCTGGGAGAGAATGCGAAGGAAAGAGTCTCGGGAGATCGACGTTTTCCCGTCCATCGCCATGGCACTCCGCCGCCGGCGCACGAGAAGGCTCGCCCCTTCCGAGGAGAGAGGGGCCATGGGTGGAAGGGCGGGACAAGAGAGGGGTTCTTCGCCCGACCAGCCGCCGGAATAGGCGGCGGAGTCGATCGCCTGTTCCAGGAGCGGCCAGGGGAGGTGATCGGAAGAGAGCTGGTTGGGATCTCCCAGGGGACGCTGGTCTCGCAGAGTGGCGAGAAGGGCTGCGGGAAGCCGAAAGCTTCGGATGGCCCCGTCGAGGCGGGCATTCCGGTTGGGGAAGATGGCCAGCAGGCAGTCGGCATGCTCCGCTTCGGGCCCCTGCTGGTTTTCGACCGCCAGGATGCGGGCGAGCTCGGGCTCGCCGACCGCCGGCAGGAGAAGCGAGCGCCAGCCGCGGATCCGGGCGGAAAGCGCGAGGGTGCCGAGGGCGTGCCCGAGGTCGTGGTGGCAATATCGGAAGGCCCGCTCTCCATATTTCCACGCTTCGCGCCAATAGATCGAGCTCAAGCCGGCGAAGAAGGTTCCCTGAGGCAGGCCGGCCACCAGCTCCTCCCACTGGTCGGCCTCGAGAAGCCGGCGGGCCTCCAGACTGTGCCGAAGAGGAGAATAGTGAAAGATCCCGGCGCTCTGGCTCCCGGGGAGTGGGGGAAGGAGAAGATAGCCTTCGGTTGGATGGAGGTTTCCGCTCGAAGGATTGACTCGGAGCGACCAGGGAGGGGAGTGGAGAGCCTGCTTCCAAGCCGAAAGGGCGAGGCTCTCGTAGAGGAACCGGCTCAGGGAGCGGAGGGAGAGTGGTGAGGGATCCGGAGGCCGATCAAAAAGAAGGTCGTAGCCGGGTCCCGCTTCCTCGGAAGGGAGGTCGAGTAGGGTTTCGGGGCTGCCTTCGAACCGGCGGAAGGGGTCGGGCTGGCTCTCCCAGTCGAGGAATCCGGGGCTGTCCGCGTAGCGTGAAAACGAGTGCTTGGAAGAGGTGTGATAAGCGAGGATCGAGGAGGCCATCGGATGCGTTCCCAAGCTTGGGAAGAAAGGCCCGAAAAGCAATCCTCCCGTCCTCGGACGGATCGGCCGCTTTCTGGCCGGTCGGCCCTATCGGGTGACCTGTCGCCAGTGGAGGCGTTCGAGCAGCGCAGAGGGCATTATCCTCTTGATCCAGCTGGAGCGGCTGTGGCGGAGGAGCTCCCGATCGAGAACTTCCTGACTCGTGAGCCAGTTGACCATCAAGACCCGCCTCTCTCCTTCGAAGAGCCGGTGGCCATGAAAGGAGCGGTCGGATCGGCGAAAGAGGAGAAGGGTTCCCCAATCGGGAGGCAGCTCGACGGCGACGTCCTCGATGTTCCGGCTGCGGAGGAGTCGGAGCCGGCCGCCGTCGGCTTCCCATCGGCTGTTGAGATAGAGGAGGAGCGTGATGATCTTCGTCTCCGAATCGGTGTGGACCTGCCCGTCTCTCGGTCCGCAGCGGCCCCGAACGGTGATCAAAGCGGGCTTGCCGTCCAAGGGAACGGAGAACTTTTGCGAGATGGCGTCGCGAAAGGAGGGAGCTTGAAGATCTTCGAGGAGTGCGGCGAACAGAGGGCCGTAGCCCAGCGTCTGGATCGGGAAGACTCCCGGCTTGTCGATTTTCGGGAACTCCTTTTCGAGAGCCGGGCGAAGCTTCTCGGGCAGGAAATCCCGGACGATGACATATTCAAAGGGATCGGTAACGAAGAGCGACCGGGACAAGGCGTCCATCCCCAGAAGGTTGGCCATGGCTTCCTCCCGTCTCTGCGCAGCCCCGACCGGTGGTGTTCGGGCTGCGACCGCTGGTAATTAAAATCCCGAACCGAACGGCCGACCAATGAATTTGCATTCATGTGTTATGAATGGATCGGTGGGTAAGGGCTGGCCGCCTCCCTTTTCCCCTTGGCCGGCCACGGTCGAGGAACTCGTGGCCCGGCAGGAGACCCTGCGCCAAGAGAGCGAAGAGCCCTGGACACCGCCCGGCCATCCCATTTTGATTGCCGGCTGCTTCGTCTGCTTTTCCCGGAGAAGGGCGGGTGCGGGCTATGCCGGGGAAGCGGGCTGGGCTGCGGCAGCACTCTTGCAATCGACCAGGCTAGTTGGTGTCGGGCTGGCGCGCGGAGTGGCGGGCGCCCGTTATGAGCCGGGGCTTTTGGCCCTCCGGGAGGGACCGCTCCTGGAGGAGGCGCTCGGAAGGTTGCCGGAGAGGCCCGAGCTCATTCTCGTCAATGCGACCGGCCGCGACCACCCGCGCGGAGCGGGCCTCGCGCTCCACTTAGGGGCAAGGTTCGGGCTGCCTTCGGTAGGCGTGACGCGCAACCCGCTCCTGGCCGCAGGAGAGCCGCCGGCGGAGCCGCGGGGATCGCTCTCTCCGCTCCTTCTTGCGGGATCTGCCGTCGCCTATTGGGTGCGCACGCAAGAAGGCAAGGCGCCGGTCGTGGCTCATGCGGGCTGGCGGACGGGGGCGGAGACCGCCGCCGAGCTTGTGCTCAGCCTGACTGCGCGTTACCGCACTCCGGAGCCGCTGCGCCAGGCCCGAAGGCTCGCTCGCGAGAGCCGGTCCGCGGAGGTGTCGAGGACATGTCAAACGGACCGCTTGGGTAACAAGTGATCTGACCGCTTGGGATATTGGATGGTTGTTTCCTTTGGGGTGCTTGCCCTTGCCCCGGGGCAAGGGCAAGGTTCTGCTCCTCTTTTAAGCCGCCTTGGGTTGGTGTAGCTCCAGCGGCTTGCCCTCCGAGTAGTACCAGCCGACGATCCGGTCGTCCTGAACGCAGAGGATCCCCTCCAGGTCAGGCCCTCCGGCCGGGACAAAGACGCTCTCCTCTTCCTTGGGCTTTACGGCCAGGGTGCGGTTATGCCAGGGAAGGAATTTCTTCTGAATGTACTCGTTGGTCACTTCCAGCGTCTGAATGCCCGCGGTCTGGATCTCCCGCGGGAAGCCGCCCCTGTCAGGTGCCGAAGAAGCGCTCCCTAAAATCCGACCCGTAGTTAAGTTAAGAAGGAAGCCACCGGAATGACAGACAAGACAAGCAGACGGATGCGTCGTCGGCAGAGCGCGGAGTCTAAGGCCAAGGTGGTCGTCGCGGCGCTGCGCGAGGAGGAAACGATCCACCAATTGAGCATGGAATTGGGGTGCATCCGGTCGCGGTAGGCCGGCGGTTGGAGTGCGAGAGCCAAGCCGTCAAGTCGGGGGAGCGGGAAAACCGCTGGCTGAAAAGAAGCTCGGCCCTCTCACTTGAAGCCCGTCGGGCCGTGATTCACTGCCCGGGGGAACTGTCCGTTCGCCGCCCGTGAGAGTTGCTCGGTCTGGACCACGGCGGACTTTACGATTACCCGGCAGGTCCGGACGCCCGGCAGATCGCATCGTGGCATCGCCTGGACGAGTAGTTCGGGTTCTACAGAAGGAACGACTGCATCAAGGGACTTGATTGCCGGACGCCCTTGGAAATATGGGAAGACACCCCAAGAGCGAGCCGGGAGGGGACTGGAACGGCTCGGTGCCTCCAACCCCTTTCGATTCGAATTAGGGAAGGAAGAGACGCTCAAAAGATTGGTCTAAAACCGCTTCCACTGGTCGGAGACACGGGAGCAGCTCAACCAACGGAAAAAAGGAGAACTCATGCGCTTGTTGCTCGCCATCCTTCTGCCCTGGCTGCAATTTTTCACGATCGGCCGCCCGTTCGCCGGCGTGATCTGCCTCGTCCTTCAAATTACGCTGGTCGGCTGGATTCCCGCCGCGATCTGGTCGGTCTATGCTCTGAGCCAGTACGAGACGGAGAAGAAGATCGCAAAAGCCCTTGATCCTCACTGAGGCTCTACGAAAGCGCCTTGCTGTGACATCGGCGCGGATGTTCGGAAACGTCCGCGGCAAGCAGTATGCCGACTTTGGATCGGCGGATGATGATTAGCGACGGCGATTGACGCCTATTCACCGCTTGTTGGCTACTTATTGTCCAGTTATTCACCGCGTGACGAAAACCCCGCCTGTTGACGGAATGTATACCTGCCGGAGGGTGTTTTCGGGTATGCCCCGTGCCTCATCCGCTCTTAACTCATCTTCCGCAGGTTTTTGACCATTTTGCTGACGCATCAATGACTTTTGCCCAATTGTGTAGGACCGATATAGTCCACTTTGTGCTTGCGATGTAGGCTACGCATTGGATAATATGTAGGTATGCATTTGCAGGAGGTCCGCACGCGGCGCAACGGGAAGGTCTATTCCTCCTACGTGATCCG
>NZ_CABFVA020000112.1 GCF_902143375.2 Methylacidimicrobium tartarophylax
CCTTCAACTGCTCGTATGCCGGCCATGACCTCTGACCAACCCCGCTCCGCCTCTTCTCCCCGCCCTCGCCGTCCGACCCTTTTCGGCTTGATCCGCTCAGGACTTCCCGAGCCCCCGCCGCCCGTCGACGAAACCCTGGTTCGGGAACTCGGCCTCCGGGTCCAGGAAGGAGCGAGGCAGAGGCTCGGGCGAAGCCTCGCCCTCCGGCTCGTCGATGCGGGCTCCTGCAACGGCTGCGAGCTCGAACTCCACGCCCTCCAAAATCCCTTTTACGACTTGGAGCGTTTCGGCCTTCGTTTCGTCGCCTCCCCCCGCCATGCGGACGTGCTGCTCGTGACCGGTGCCGTGACCCGAAACATGCGCGAAGCGCTCAAACGTACCTATCAGGCGATCCCCGACCCGAAATGGGTAGTGGCGGTAGGAGATTGCCCCGCTACGGGCGGCCTTTTTTCTAAGAGCTATGCCTGCGTCGGACCCGCAAGTGCCGTCATTCCGATCGACCTGACGATTCCCGGCTGTCCGCCCCGGCCACAGGATCTCCTGGCGGGCCTTCTCGCCCTTTTGGAAAGTATCGGGAAGCCCGGCCGGCGTTGAAGGAAGCAGAGGGTCGGCGGCAAAGGAACTGCGAGCGGCGAGAGAAAAAAAGCTTGGCGTGAGGACCATGGACCGCAATGGTAGCGATCCTCTTCAGGAAAGAGGCCCTTCAGTGGAATCGCATCGAGCAGTTCTTTTCGACGGCCAGGGCGCCCAAGAGGTCGGCATGGGGAAAGACCTGTGCGAGATCGATCCCGACCTGCGTCGTCTTTACGAGGAGGCGGAAGGGGTGCTCCAGATGCCGCTTTGTTCGCTCTCCTTTACCGGCCCTGCAGAAGCCCTGACGGAGACCGTCGCCGCTCAGCCCGCTCTTTTCGTTCATGGCTTTGCCCTTTTCTCCTTACTCCAAAAGCGTCTCCCGGCTTTCCGCTTTTCGGCAGTCGGCGGGCTTTCCTTAGGCGAGCTTACGGCCCACGCGGTCGCGGGCACCTTTTCTTTTCACGATGGTCTCCGGTTGGTGCGCACGCGAGCTGCGGCGATCCAGAAGGCTGCGGAAGAATCTTCTGGTTCCATGGTCGCACTGATCGGGGCGGACCGAAGCGCGGCGGAGGAGATCGCCCGCGAGGCCCAAGTGGATGTCGCCAACTACAATGCTCCCGGTCAAATCGTGCTCTCCGGAACGCTCCAAGGGTTAAGCCTCGTTCCGGAACTGGCCGCCAAGCGGAATGTGCGCAAGGTCGTCCCATTGGACGTTTCGGGAGCGTTTCATTCCCGACTCATGCGAAAGGCGGCAGAGGAGTTGAAAACCTTTCTTCAAGACTTTCCGCTGGAAATTCCCCGCATCCCCGTCTATTCGAATTATCTCGGCCGACCCGTGCGGGAACGGGAGGAGATCCGCCGAAGCCTGGCCGACCAGGTGACGGGCTCCGTACGCTGGGAGGATTGTATCCGGAGCATGCTCGATTGCCACATTCATCAGTTCGTGGAGATCGGCCCTCGCCCGATTCTCGTTGGCTTGTTGCGCCGGATCGACTCAGGGGCCCAGGGGATCGCCCTCACTACAGTTCAGGATTTACAATCTCATGAGCACGAACTCGCTCACTAGCAAGGTCGCCGTTGTAACTGGCGCCAGCCGCGGCATCGGAAAAGCCATTGCGCTTCGACTGGGACAGATGGGCGCAGCCGTCGCCTGTGTCAGCCGAAAGGCGTCGGATGCGGAAGCAACTGCGGGAGAAATCGTCGGCCTCGGCGGAAAAGCGAAGGGGTATGGAACGGACGTCCGCCTCAAGCAAGAGGTGGATGAAACGAGTCGAAGCATTCTCCGGGATTTTGGACAGGTTGATCTCCTCGTGAACAACGCAGGAGTCACCCGGGACGGACTGGCCGCTCGCATGTCCGACGAAGACTGGGATCTCGTGCTCGACACCAATCTCAAAGGCGCCTTTTTGTGGATTCGCGCCTATAGCCGCCACTTTCTCGAACGTCGTACCGGAAAAATCGTAAATATATCATCGGTGTCGGGCCTCATCGGGAATCCAGGACAAGCCAATTACTCCTCATCCAAGGCGGGCTTGATCGGCTTGACGAAGTCAATCGCTCGAGAGCTTGCCTCCCGAGGCATTACTGCCAACGCCGTATGCCCCGGCTTCATCGAAACCGACATGACCAAGAACCTGCCCGAAAAGGTCCGCGCCAAGCTGCTGGAAGAGATCCCGCTGAGACGTTTCGGTCAGGCCGAGGAGGTGGCTGGACTCGTCGGTTTTCTCTGCGGGCCCGAATCGAATTACATCACTGGTCAGGTTTTCATCGTCGATGGCGGGCTTCTGGCTTGACCCGGCTCTCGGAAATAGCGACGAGAAGATGGCGCGTGAATGACAATGGACAAGGAAAGAAAGACCGGCCGGCAATGGGGGCCGTCCCATCTGGAGGATTTTGGACGGAGGCGATGGTTGCCGGCTATGCCGGTGACTTTTTAGTTGCCAAATCACGATTCCGTTCCTAACTAGCCTCGAACTCGAAGGAGACTGGATATTATGGCAGAAAAGAAATCAATCGAAGAACGCGTAAAAGAAATGATCGTCGAACAGCTCGGAGTCAATCCGGAGCAGGTGACGCCCAAGGCGAAATTTATCGAAGATCTCGGGGCCGACTCCCTGGACACAGTGGAGTTGGTCATGGCATTTGAGGAGGAATTTAACGTTGAAGTTCCGGACGAAGAAGCGGAAAAGCTCCAAAGAGTGGGTGACGTCGTCCGATACATTGAAGAGCACGTGGAGGAAGAAAGCTAAGACCGTGATCCTCTTTCGCCATTCTGCTTGTCTCTCCTGGGATTCCCGGCCCTCTTTTCTCGCATGACACGCCGGGTCGTGGTGACTGGGTTCGGAGCCGTAACGCCGAACGGCAACGATACCGACGCTCTTTGGGAGAGCGTACGAAACGGACGCAGCGGGATCGGCCGCGTAACGGCTTTTGATACGGCCGGATACGACTGTCTCATCGCAGGTGAGGTTCGCGGCATCGACCTCAGCCAGGCTTTTCGCAATCCGAAGGAAGCTCGGCGGGCCGATCGGTATTCCCAACTGGCGATGACTGCAGCAAAAGAGGCGGTACGCCGCTCGGGGTTGCTCATCGAAAACGAAGACCCTTCCCGGGTCGGCGTGATCGTCGGCTCGGGCATCGGAGGGCTGAAAACCCTCGAGGATCAGCATACGGTGCTGCTGCAAAAAGGCCCCAAGCGGACGTCACCTCTCATGATCCCGATGATGATCACCAACATCGCTTCGGGAATGATTGCGATCGAATTTGGCTGCCAGGGCCCCAATTTTTGCGTCGTCACCGCCTGCGCCACCGCGTCTCACTGTATCGGGGAAGCCTGGCGCCTGATCCGGGACCACGAGGCGGAAGTCATCCTTGCCGGAGGGAGCGAGGCCGCAGTGGTTCCTCTGGGATTATCCGGCTTTGCCAACATGAAGGCCCTGAGCCTTCGCAACGACGAACCTCAAAAGGCGTCGAGGCCGTTCGACCGGGACCGAGACGGTTTCGTCTTGAGCGAGGGAGCGGGAATCGTTGTGTTGGAGGAGCTCGAGCACGCCAAGAAGCGGAACGCCTCCATCCTGGGAGAGATCATCGGATACGGACTTTCCGCGGACGCTTCCCACATTACCTCCCCAGATCCCAACGGGAGCTGCGCCGCACGAGCGATGATTTCCGCGCTCAAGCGCGCCGGCAAAACGCCGGAGGAGATCGACTACATCAACGCCCACGCGACCTCGACCCAGCAAGGCGACCTCTGCGAAGCCCTGGCCATCCAGAGCGTCTTTGGCGCTCACACAAAGGACGTTCCCGTCAGCGCGACCAAATCGATGACCGGCCACTGCCTGGGAGCCGCCGGAGCGGTGGAACTCATCCTCTGCCTGCAAGCTTTGGAAGCCCAACTGATTCCTCCGACAATCAACCTGGACAATCCCGACCCGGCGTGCCATCTTCATCACGTTCCCTCTCAGGCGAGAGAAAGTGTTTTGCGAGTAGCCATGAGCAACTCCTTCGGCTTCGGCGGCCACAACGCTTCTCTGGTCGTGGCAAAGTTCCAATAAAAGTTTCGACCAAAAGTTTCGAATTGAAAGACAACATCGCATCATGAAGGCAAACCTCCACCCCGAGTATGGGGAGACCACGATGACCTGCGCCTGCGGCGCCGTCTATCATACTCGATCCACCAAGAATCGGCTTCGGCTCGGAATCTGCTCTTCCTGCCATCCCCTCTTTACGGGACAGCAAAAGCTCATCGACACGGCAGGAAGGGTGGAAAAGTTCATGCGCCGCTTTGGAAACAAGATGCCGGACTTGGCGGGAACCGCTTCCCGCACGGCTAAGAAGACCAAGAAATAGCGCCTGCTTTCTCTTCCTCTCCTTCCTCTTCCGCTCCTTTGGACGAGCGCGAAGACGTAGGGTATTTCCTTGTCGGGCTTCCTTATGGACCTGAGCGGCTACGTCTCTAATCTGCGCGAGCGATACGACGAGCTTGAGGAGATCCTCTCCCAAGGCGGGATCTATGCCCAGCCCGGGCGGGCCGCTGAGCTGACCCGCGAGCATGCCCGCTTGAAGGAGGTTTTCGCGCAGCACGAGCTTTGGGTCTCCTCCCAGGAGAAGGTTGCCTCGCTCGAAGCCCTGCTCCGGGAATCGGAAGATCCTGAGATTCACCAACTGGCGGAGGAGGAACTGGTCCAGGCGCGACAAGCGGCGCAGGACGCGCATCGGCAACTTTTATTGGCGCTCCTGCCGGCAGACGAAAACGAGTCTCGGAACACCGTGCTGGAAATTCGAGCGGGTACAGGGGGGGATGAAGCCGCTCTCTTCGCAGCGGATCTCTACCGCATGTACAGCCGCTATGCGGAAAAACGTGGCTGGCGACTTGCTCCCATCAGTCTTGCTCCCAGCGAGTTGGGAGGCCTAAGAGAGATCATCGCGGAGATTTCGGGCGAAGGAGCCTACCGGCAGCTTCGCTTCGAAAGCGGGGTACACAGGGTGCAACGGGTGCCGGCCACCGAATCGCAAGGCCGCATCCACACATCGACGGCGACGGTGGCCATTCTTCCGGAAGCGGAAGAAGTCGACGTTGTCCTCAAGCCTGAGGAGCTTAGAATTGAGGTCTGCCGAGCGGGAGGCCCCGGAGGCCAGGGAGTGAACACCACCGATTCGGCTGTCCAGGTTCTCCACATTCCCACTGGGCTGATCGTCCGCTGCCAAGAGGGCCGATCGCAGATCAAGAATCGAGAAAAGGCGATCACCATTCTGCGTACGCGACTCCTCGCACAAAGACAGCAGGAAGAAAGGGCCCGCCTCTCTTCCGAACGGCGCGGCCTCATCGGCAGCGGAGACCGTCATGAGAAAATCCGCACCTATAATTTTCCCCAGGACCGAGTCACCGATCACCGAATCCCGGTCACGTTGCACGGTCTGGCTTCCGTTTTGGAAGGAAACATCGAATCGCTCCTCGAAGTCTTAGCGGCAAAGGAGATGGAAGCGCGCCTTGCCGTGGAAGAAGCGGCGGCCTCCTCGCGCGCGACACCGTGACCCGGCTCGGACTACTACGGCAAACGATCGACCGCTTGACCCAGGCTGACGCCGAATCTCCCCGTAGCACGGCGCAATGGATCTTGGCCGAAGCCCTCGGCGTCGCACCACTCTCGCTCTATGCGGAGCGAGACGAGCCGATCCCTTCCGCTTGCCTCCGCCGAATCCAAACATGGACCGCTCGCTGCGCCGAGGGAGAACCGCTTGCTTACGTCCTGGGGTATGTCGACTTTGCCGGTCAGCGCTTCCGAGTCACCCCCTCTACGCTGATCCCCCGGCCCGAGACCGAACTCTTGTTGGAGGTCGCCGCTCGACTCGTGGAGACCCTGCCTCCTGGTCCGGTCCTGGACGTCGGGACCGGGAGCGGAGCGCTGGCCATCTCTCTGGCGCGCAGAGCATCCGGCCGTCATGTCTACGGCTCGGACATCGATCCCCGCGCTCTTGCCGTTGCCGAGGCCAACGCGCAAGGCTTGCCGAATCTCTCCCTCTATCGAGCAGACCTGCTCAAGCCCATGCCGGAAGCAGAGTTTGCCTTAATCGCCGCCAACCTTCCTTACATTCCCACGAGCTTTCTGGCTCAACTGCCGAAAAATGTACAGCGCGAACCCCGCAAGGCGCTGGATGGGGGGCCCGATGGATTATTTCTCATTCGCTCGCTGATTACTCAGGCCGCCGGCCGTTGCCGTGCAATCGTCCTGGAGGTGGGAGACCATCAGGCGGATCCGGTGCGCGGACTTCTCGAGCAAGCTGGTTTTTCCTGGTCGGGATCGCTACAAGACTGTTCGGGGATGGATCGCATCGTGATCGGAGAATCTCATGGATAAATTTGCCATTCGTGGAGGAAACGCTCTTCGAGGATCCATTCCCATCAGCGGCTCCAAAAACTCTTCGCTTCCTATTCTGGCCGCGACTCTTTTGACGGGGGAGCGGTGCGTTCTCCATGGGGTCCCCGATCTGAGCGATATCCGCACCATGCTCGACATCTTGCGCTATCTCGGTGCAGAGGTCTCCTTTTCTCCGGGCACGGTGATCGTAGAGGCACGGAAGATCGCGTGGGAGGCCCCGTACGATTTAGTCCGCCGGATGCGCGCCTCGGTTTGCGTCCTTGGCCCGCTCCTCGCCCGTTGCGGCCGAACCAAAGTCTCCCTGCCCGGGGGATGCGTGATCGGCGATCGGCCGATCGATCTTCATCTCCGGGGACTGGAAGCGCTGGGGAGCCGGATCACCCTTTCCAAGGGATACGTCGTTGCCGAAGCGCCCGGCCTCGTCGGCAGCCGGCTCTCCCTTCGAGGCCCTCACGGATCCACGGTCCTGGGAACAGCCAACGTGATGATGGCCGCATGCCTCGCGCGCGGAACCACCATCATCGAGCACGCCGCCTCGGAACCCGAAGTGGGCGATCTGGCGACCTTTCTCCGCTCCATGGGGGCACGAATTCGGGGAGAGGGGACGGGCCTCCTGGAGATCGAGGGGATCGACCGGTTGCATGGCGCGGAACACACGGTCATCTCGGATCGGATCGAGGCCGGAACCTTCGCGGTAGCAGCGGCCATCACCCGAGGCGATCTCCTACTCGAAGAAGCTCCGGTCGAACAGATGCAGAGTACGCTCTCCGCTTTGCGGGAAGCCGGGGTCTCCGTGGAAGCGGAGAAGAGCGGCCTTCGTATCTCTGCGAAAGCCCCTTTGCGCCCGTTTCAACTCAGGACGAGCACCTATCCGGGCTTCCCGACCGACATGCAGGCACAGTTTTGCGCACTGGCCGCGACCGTTCCCGGACGGAGCAAGATTACGGATGACATCTTCCCGAATCGCTTCATGCACATCAGCGAGCTCAAGCGCATGGGTGCGTGCGTGGATCTCTCGGAAAACGTGGCCCTCATCGACGGAGTCGCCCGACTAAGCGGTGCTCCGGTCATGGCATCGGATCTACGCGCTTCCGCGGCCCTCGTCCTTGCCGGGCTCCAGGCGGAAAACACCACAATCGTCAACCGCGTGTATCATATCGACCGCGGCTACGAGCGGATCGACGCCAAGCTGCGCGCCGTCGGGGCCGATGTCGAACGGCAACGGGTATCGTCATGACTCCCCCCAAGGCACTCTACCCGGGCACCTTCGACCCGATCACCTTCGGCCATCTCGACATCATCGAGCGGGCGCAAGCCCTCTTCGAGGAAGTGGTCGTGGGCGTGGCCGCGCAATCGACCAAGACGCCCCTTTTCCCTCTCGCCGAACGTGTGCGGCTCGTCGAAGAAGCGGTCGCCTCCTTCTCCCGCCCCGTACCCGTCCTCCCCTTTCATGCGCTCACCGTGCAATTCGCCAAGGAGCGAGGGATTCACGCCATCATCCGCGGGTTACGAGCGGTTTCCGATTTTGAATTCGAGTTTCAGCTCGCGCTCATGAACCGGAAGATCGCGCCGACCATCGAGACGGTCTTCCTGATGCCAAGAGACTCGTTCATCTACCTCAGTTCGTCGCTCGTCAAAGAAATCTCCCGCCTGGGAGGATCGGTCTCCTGCTTCGTACCCAAGACGGTGGAGGAGGCTCTGCACAAGAAGCTGCTGAGCGGATTCAGTGGTTGATCAGATCGTCCAAGGCGTCATCTACCCGAATGTCGATGAGTTTCCAAGCCGCCTCGGGGCGATAATAGACAAAGCGCCAGCGCAGCGGCTGAAGCTCCAGGTCCAACAGATAGGTCACCACGAAGAGGCGGCTGCCGATCGCTCGTGTATCGTACGGCTCAAAGCCGGTCGCTTTGCCGTAATAGGTAAACGCTTGCGCGGTCTTGTCCATGAGGACCGAGACGTTGTCATGCCGGCTGCTGAGACGGCTGGCGACGAGGAGTTCTTGGAACGCCCTTTGAATTTCTCCCTCGAGAAGATCTTTAAAAAACCTCTCGATCGGCGCCCGTATTTCGGGAATCGGACCCTGCAAGTTGGCCTCTCCATGCATGCGGAGAGGAGGAAGATCTCGTACTTGCGGCGACGGCGCCGACTGACCGAATCCAGACACCGGCCCCAAGCCCCCGATGACGATCCACCCGGCAACCCAGCGGGGCCCTGGCAGGAAAGAGCGGCCGACGCCCACGCCCTTGCTTTTCCGGTGCCTTTTCTCCATGCTCATTTCGCGTGCTCCGAGTGATGCATTTCGCCGATTCCGCCGAACCGGCAGCCAGCCGGTCTGCTCCGCTCTCCCTTCTGCGCCTCGGCGGCATGATGGCGGGCCTGCTCCTGACGGGCATCTGTCCGGCGGAAGCGGCTCCCGCCCCATCGATCCCAATCGACCACGTGATCCTCCTTTACCAGGAAAACCACAGCTTCGATAATCTTTTTGGGGAGTTTCCCGGCGCTGACGGGATGTCCAAGATTCCGGGGGAAGGGGTGCAGGTCGATCGTTCGGGACTCCCCTACTCCCAGCTTCCGCCGGTCCTGCAAGACAATAGGCGTGACCCACGCTTTCCCGCACACCTCCCCAACCGGCCCTTTCCCCTTCTTCGGTACGTCTCCTTGACCGAGGCGATTCCAGACCCGATTCATTCGTTCTATCGCAATCAACTCCAAATCGCCGGCGGCGTATCCAGCGGATACGTCGCATGGGGGACGACCGGCGCTCTCCCCATGGGATATTATGAGACGGAGCGGCTGCCGATCTATCGGCTTGCCCGGGATTACACCGTGCTCGACCATTTTTTCCAGGCGGTCTTCGGAGGCTCTTTCCTCAACCATATGTGGCTCGTCGCTTCCCAAACCCCTTCCTGGGCCCACCCGCCGGCTGACTGGGTGGCCGAACCCGTCTTCGATGAAGGAGGCCGTTTGGTTGGGCTCCGGCGGGACGGCAAAGTGACGCCCGATGGCTATGTGGTCGGAACCGTGGAAGGAGCAAGCGCCCCCCACCGCTTGACGACCGCGACGGACCATCTTCTCCCACCGCTGACGATGCCGACCATCGGCGATCGGTTGAGCGCAGCGGGGGTGAGTTGGGCCTGGTACTCCGGCGGTTGGCGGGATGCGATCTCCGGGCGGCCGGCTCCGACCTTTCAGTTCCACCACCAGCCCTTCGCCTACTTTGCCCGCTACGGCCCCGAGACCCCGGAACGAGCGCTTCACCTAAAAGACGAGACGGACTTCCTCGCCGATCTTCAGAGCGAACGTCTCCCTTCGGTCTGTTTCGTCAAGCCCCTTGGTATCAACAGCGAGCATCCCGGATATGCCCGCGTGGAAGAAGGACAGAAGCACGTCATTTCCCTGATTCGGGCGATCCAAGCTTCCCGTTACTGGTCACGATGCGTCATCCTTCTGACCTACGATGAGTTTGGCGGCTTCTGGGATCATGTTCCTCCGCCTCGGGGAGACCGGTGGGGGCCTGGCACCCGAATTCCCGCCGTGCTGGTCTCGCCCTACACCGAAAAAGGCGGGGTCGATCACCATTCCTATGATACCACTTCCCTTCTCCGCTTCCTGGAAGATCGCTTCGGCTTGAAGCCGCTCTCGGATCGCGATGCGGTCGCGACCAATCTGCTCGAGGCCATTCGCCTACCTGCAAACCAGCCGTGAGCGATCCCCTTCCCCCGTTGCGCCTCTCCGCAGGTGTCATCGTCTATCGATGGGAACACGGCGAACCCCGCTACCTGCTCCTTCGGGCCTTCCGCAACTGGGATTTCCCCAAGGGCATAGTAGAGCAGGGCGAAACACCTCTGGCCGCAGCCCGCCGAGAGGTTTTCGAGGAAACGGGAATCGAAACGCTCCGCTTTCCCTGGGGAGAAGAGTATCGGGAGACGGAGGTCTATGACCGAAGAAAGGTCGCCCGTTACTACCTGGCCGAGACCTCAAGCGCAATGATTACGCTGGGCATCAACCCCGCTCTCGGCAAGCCGGAGCATCAGGAATTTCGCTGGGTGGAGGCCCAAGAGGCCCGCCATCTCCTGCCGCCACGGCTCCTGCCGATTTTCGACTGGGCCCATCGCCGGCTTACCGGCTAAGCTTGCCTCACAACGTTCAACAGGCGGGTTAATCTTCCGGATCATCCTCCAGGAGAGATTCCGATCCGATCCAGCGTCCCGACGCCTCTTCGACGGCAAGGTAAAACTGCGTCTGCTCTTCCTTGGACATTTGAGCGACGATGCCTCTCCACCGCTCGTCCTCTTCTTGGAAAAGTCGAATCGCCTCTTCCATTTCCTGTTGGCTCCTCATTGCATTGGTTTCCCCGCTTCCCGACGGTTTACGACCAAGACCCGCGTTCCGCAACCAAGAACGGCTTTCCAGGAGGAGGTTGTCCTGTCGAATAGCGGCTGCCACCGGTTCATCGCAGACTGCTCGCAGATCAGATAGACCGGTTTCTCCTCACGCCAGAACTCTAAAAACTCCTCCTCTGATAGATAAAGCTCGCGGCTTCCCGGCCAACTTTGCAGCACGAAGGACGATGCCGAGGTGGAGTGCACCCAGTAGATGCTCTCCTTTCGGTTTTGGAGATAGAAGAAGAGACTCGAGAAGAAGTTTGGTTCTCCGTCTGCGACGATCCGCCGCTCCGATGCGGGTAACGCGTTGAGATACCGGGCAATCTTTACGGAGGAGAAGTAGTCCTCCAACAACTGAAACCCTCGCCCGGCGTCTGCCAGGGGTAAGAGCATCGCGAGAGCCAGGCAGAGCCCCGCTGCCAGCCGCTTCCCCCGCCGAGCAAGCGAGAGCCCCACCAATCCCCCAAGAAAGAGGCTCAGGCTGGCCGATAGCAGAAGAGGAACGAACGCCCGCCATGTGCGAAAAGGAAATCCCAAGATCGCCGCTAAAAAGGTGTCGCGCGCTTCGACCGGGGCCGCGCCAAGCGCCGGTTGCGCCAGCTCCGTGTTCCACCAAAAGGCGATGGCCGCTACTCCGGCTCCTGCCGCCAGCCCGGCGATCAGAGCAAACGGAGTCCAGAATGTCCAACCGGGCCGCTCTTCCTGCGCCGTGCAGAACGGCCGAGCCAAGAAGAGGGCAAGCGCCGGATAGCAGCTCAATGCGTAGTAGTCCTGCAGGGACGAGGGAAGCAGCGAAAGAAAAGTGACGAGAATCCAAAGCCCGAGAAAGAGGGTTCCCGCCTTCTCATTCCCAGGGAGGGAGAGCGCTGTCTTCCGACGAGGCAACCAGAGTGCCGCGGCAAAGAGGCTCCAGGGCAGAAGAAAGATCGCCTGCTCGCTCAGAAACACGGGTAGCCGGACGGTGCCCGCATCCGGCGGAATCCGACGGTTCAGAGCATGACCGAACTGCTCGTTTCCGAACTGCTCGAAAAGAAAGCCGGGGAGCCTCCGTTCCATCACCAGATACCAGGGAATGACCAGGCAAAGGAACAGCGCGATTCCCTCCCATCGGAAGAGACGGACCGCGACCTTCCGCCACCGGCAGGAAAGGAGACCAAGGATTCCTAAAACCACAAGGGGGTAAAAGAGGGCATGAAGGCCCTTGGCTATCGTGCCGAAGCCGATCGCCAACCAGAAACCGATCCCTTGCCAGCGCTTCTCCTCCTCTGTGAACGCCTTCCAGAGGAATAGGAAGCTCCAGGCAATCGAAGCCGCAAGGAAGATTTCCGGCATGAGGATATGGCCAAAGATGAAAGCGCCGAATGCCGTGCCCAAGATCAGCGCGGCCATCCACCCGTGGCTACGCCCTCCAAGGGTAGCGCCGAAGGAATAAGTGGCTGCCATCCAGGCGAGTGCGGCGAGAGCCTGGGGCAGGCGCACCGCAAACTCGTTTTCCCCGAAGAGGCTCGTGCTCAGCAAGATCAACCAATAGAGAAGGGGAGGCTTCTGGCATCTCGGCATTCCGTCGAGCGTGGGGAGGATCCAGTCCCCTCGCGCGCGCATCTCGCGCGCGGCCCCCGCATAGAGCCCCTCGTTATCATCGAGGATGACCGGACTCCCGCTCTCGGCGACGTAAAGAGCTCCGAGAAGCAAAAGAGCGAAAAGTCCCAGGACGTCCGCACCGCCGCTCCCCGAAGCGACTAAGGAGAAGCGACCGAAGAGCGATCGAAATCGATGCAAACGATTCTTTCCTCGTTCCGTGGCCCCGAGCCATCCGATCGACTAGGGAAGAAGCGATCTCGTTCCGCCTTTCGGCCCTGGGTCGTGCGGGTTTTCCCTGCGGATCGCAAGAGTGGAGAAGGCTTTAGCGTTACGCACCATTTTTCCGCCTCCTAGCAAGGAAGAAGGCGAGCAGAATCCCCAAAAACACTCCCGCCACGGCCGCCAGGAGCTCCCAGAGTGGCGCGACCGAAATCTCGCGGACCTGAACCGAGGGGACGACCGACATGCCAGGCCCAACGGTTTCCCCCGGCCGGATCGGCTCATCAAAAAGGATCTTTACCGGAACCCTCTGCACGACCTTGACGTAGTTCCCCGTCGCGTTTTCGGGCGGCAGAAGGCTGAACTGCGCCCCGCTGCCTCGCTGGAGGCTGTCCACGTGCCCCTTGTAACGATGATCGGGATAGGCATCGATCCGAAAGAAAACGGGCTGTCCGGGGCGCATGAGGGTCACCTGGGTCTCCTTATAGTTGGCGACCACCCAGACATGGGAAGGAACGATCGAAAAGAGAGTCTCGCCCACCTGAACGTATTGGCCTTTTTCGACGGTCCGCTGCGTAATCCGTCCCTCTTCCGGAGCAAACAACTGCGTATAGCCGAGTTGCAGCTGGGTGAGACGGAGATAGGCTTCGGTAGAGAGCTTCGCGGCCCAGGCGCCGTCCAGTTGTAACTGCGAAACCGACGCGCTACGGACGAGTTGCGCCATTCTTTTCCACTCCGTGTCGGCCCAATCACGATTTGCTTGTGCCAGAGCCACCCGCGCCTGGTAATCCCTCGGATCGATTTCAATCAGAGGCTGACCCTTCTTTACATCCATGTTGTCGTCGATGTGATAGCCCACCACATGCCCGGCCACCTTGGGCGAAACCCGGATGATATGGCCGGCGATAAAGGCGTCGTCCGTCGTCTCGTTCGCAAGGAAGGAGATAAGAAAACGCAGGGAGATCACCGCCCCGATTCCCCCGAGTACGGCAAAGAGAATGACCGACGCAAGTAACCGGAGGCCCCCGCCGCGCGTCGGGAGATTGCTCGACTCCTCCCTTCGCTCAGGAGACGGTTTCGTCGCCGTCGCGGAGGCTGGTTCGTTTTCGTTTCGAATCTGTGCCATATCCCCATGCTTCCCCAAGGGAAAGCACTCTTGACGTGGACTAAATGTAAGTGATTACTTATGTGGCACTGGCCTCTCATGTCAACCTCTCTTCAGCCGGTTCGCATCTCACGCAGCCGGGATAAGATTGTCGCGGCGGCGACCTCCCTCTTCGCGGCACGTGGCTTCAAGGGAACGACGACTCGGATGATTGCTGATCTCGCGCAGGTCAACGAAGCGCTCATCTACCGGCACTTCCCGAACAAGCAGGGGCTCTATGCTGCCATCATCGAGAAAAAAATCGCGACGCTCATCCCTCTGCTGAATCGACTACGGCAGGCCGCCGAAGCGAGCGAAAGCATGGAAACGGTCCTTCGCGAGATTGCCCGTCAAATGTTCGCTTCCGTGAAAGAAGATCCGCAATTCTTGCGGATCTTTTATTTCAGCGGCCTCGAAGGACACGATCTTTCCCGAATGTTTTTCGAGGCTTATATCGAAACTTTCAATCAGCACCTCAGATCCTACTTTCTCTCCAAGAATAGGGAGGGCGTGATTCGCCCGGTCGACCCAATGCTGGCCGCACGTGCCTTCGCCGGCATTGTCCTCCACTATCTGGTGGTTCAGACGCTCTTTCCGGAGGCCGAGCGAATGCCCGAGGGGAACAAGCCGATCGACGCCTTCGTAGACCTCTTTCTCTATGGGCTTTTCCCGCGACCTTCTTAAACTGCCGGTGGGCAGGTAGCCTGCATGTCTCACAAAGTTCGTACCCGAGGCGCGGCGGATGGGCCTGGATGCAAGGCGGGCCGCA
>NZ_CABFVA020000113.1 GCF_902143375.2 Methylacidimicrobium tartarophylax
CTCGGCGGGGAGGGCGGCTGCCGACGGATCGGAAGAGGGAGAGTGGGAGTCCGGGGAGGCCTCCGACAGAAAGAAAGCCGAGTCGTCCGCGACCGCCCAGAGGAGAAAAGAGGTCCAGTGCGCTGTCGCCGAAGCGGAAGCGACCATGGGAAGAACGAGACGCCTTTTCGAAATGCTCGGTGGCATCCTCTTGTTCCTTCTTATTGGTAGAAAAATGCACGGCAGTTCGCATGCCGAGCAGTGCGGGGGCTTTTCCCAGCGTCAGTCGATGACCCAGAAAAAGCGAACGGCGGGGAATGCTTCGGCCAGGCTGGAGGCTCCCGCGATGACGACGCCGATGCCCGCCAGGCCATGATCCAGTAGAGCGATCACCGGGGCGACCAGGGCGGGCGGGTCGTACTGCCCAGAACCTCTGCCCGAACCTGGATCGATCCGCATGGGATCGGCTCATAGCCGACGAGAGCCTGTCCGGCGGATTGTTTTTGTCCGCCGTCCAGGCTACTGTTCAGGCGTGAGCGTGCCCATCCACTCCAGCGGCGACATCCTGGCCGCCCTCCGGGAGCATCCGGAGTGGAAGAAGGAACTGCTCAACGCGTTCCTGTCCGATCCTGTGGAGACGGAGGAGATCCGAAACAGGCTGCTGAGCAGGGAGTTGATCGAGCTGCCCGGGAAATTCGCCCGCGCGGAGGAATCCAGAAAGAGCGATGTCCACACCCTTCTCGATTTGTTCCAAAAGGGAGAGGAGGCGAGGCAGAAGGATTCCAAGGCCGTCTGGGAGGCGATCGGCCGGCTCACGGAGCGAGTCGATCGGTTAACCATCCGGATGGACCAGCTCACCGAGCGTTTCGAGGCGGCGGAGGAGGCGAGGCGGAAGGATTCCAAGGCCGTCTGGGAGGCGATCGGCAAGCTCACGGAGCGAGTCGATCGGTTAACCATCCGGATGGACCAGTTGATCGAGCAGGTCTCTAAGCTGGCGGAGCGGACGGAGATTCACGAGGTCTCGATCGCGGATCTCAAAGGCAAGTTCCTGGAATTCAGCGTTAGGCAGGATCCGGAAGATTTCGTGTATGCGATCGCGGAGGACATTTCCCGAGTCAAGCGCGGCCAACTGGAAGACATCCTGGCCGCCGCTTCCTCGGTCATCACTCCTCAGGAAGCCAAGGCGGTTCGGGCTCTGGATTTCTGCTTGAGCGGCAAGCGACAGGGCAAGGGAGTCTTCCTGGCCGTGGAGGCTTCCTGCGCGATCGGCAAGGACGATGTAGAAAGGGCAAGCGCCCGATCGGCGATCCTGGCGAAGGCCGTAGCGGTCAATCCGAGGCTTGCGCGCATTCCCGTTCTGCCGGTGGTGATCGGAGACGGCATCACCCAGGATGCAAGGGAAGCGGCTAGGGATCACAAGGTCTGGACCGTGATCGGAGAAGATCGGGAAACCACGCCCGGAGGCCGTTGAGCCGTCGAACGGTTGGACGGCGGACCGCTCCCTTGGCGGATCGCCTGGCTTGATTGTCGGCAGGGACTCTTTTGGCATGTATGTTGCTTGATCCGCTGGATAATGATTAGGAAAGGACTTCAGTCCCCCAACCGGATGGAAAGCGTTGACGATGGCGGGCATGTCTAGGCCGATCGTTCGTGGGAAGAAGCCGTTCGCCGTTCCTCCGCTCTCGAGGATGACCCGCGATCTCGCTCTGGTCGCTTCGGGCCGGCGGCCTCCCGATCTCCTCCTGCGCGGAGCCCGGGTTCTCTGTCCTTATACGGAGGCGATCCTCCCGGGTCGCGAGGTCTGGATCCAGGGCGGCCGAATCGCGGCCGTGAAACCCCAGGGATCTGCCCCGCCCCGTTGGGGGAGGCGGGAGTACGACGTCCGGGGAGGAACGATCGCTCCGGGCCTGGTCGATCCCCATGTCCATATCGAGAGCAGCATGGTCGGGGCCTGCGCCTATGCCGAGGCGGCCTTGCGCAACGGGACCACCACGATCTTCTGCGACAGCCACGAGATCGCCAACGTGCTCGGCCGGAAGGGAATCGAATGGATGCTCGAGGATGCCCGGAGGGCACCCCTTTCGATCTTTCTCACGGTTCCGAGCACCGTTCCCGCGACCGACGAGCGGCTGGAGACCTCCGGCGGCAAGATCCATCGGCACGACGTGGCCCGACTCTTCGACCGCTTCCCCGAAGCGGTGGCCCTAGGAGAAAAGATGGACTTCGTCGCGGTCGCCGCGGGCCACTCGCGCTCCCACGCGATCCTGCGGGAGGCGCTCCGCCGGGGTCGGCCCGTTTGCGGTCACATCTACGGAGAGGGGTTCGTGGCAGCGTACGCCGCCAGCGGCGTGACCGACACGCACGAGGCGGGGGAAGGAGGGATCGCCCTACAGATGCTCCAGTCGGGAATGTGGATCTTCTTGCGCGGAGGTCCGCCGCTGACCCCATGGCATAGCCTCCCCAAGGCGATCGAGGCCGTGACTCGGCTGGGAGCTTCGCCCAAGCGCCTCTGCGTCTGCACCGACGACCGGGATCCTGACGATCTGCTCCTCTTTGGACTCGACTGGGTGGTCCGAGAGAGCTGGCACCACGGGTTGAGCTTTCCCGTCGGCTGGAGCTTGGGCTCGCTTCATCCGGCCCTCCGCTTCGGGCTGGACCATGAGGTGGGGGGCCTCGCTCCCGGGCGGCGTGCCGACCTGGTGCTGCTCGACGACCAAGGGCGGGTTCGGAACACCTGGCTCGGCGGCGAGCTCCTGGTGGAGGAGGGAGAGGTCACCCCGCGTTTGGAGGAAGCCCTTGGCGCGCGCTACCGCTATCCGCCCCGGGCCTACCGAACGGTCCGCTTGCCCGAGCGCAAGCTCTCCTGCCCCCTGTTGCCGGAAGAACCAAGGCGCTTCCACCTCCTCGGGATCGACCCGCCGGGCATCCTCGTCCGACACCGGACGGTCGTGGCTCCGGGCTGCGAGATCCTCCGGCGGGTGAGGGAGGAGGACCTCTGTTGGCTTGCGGTTCTCGAGCGGCACGGGAAAACCGGCGAGATCGCTTGGGGCTTGGTCGAAGGACTCGGCTTGCGGCAAGGGGCCGTGGCATCGACCGTCGGCCACGATGCGCACAACCTCCTCGTCGCAGGGAAGCGGGTGGAGGAGATGGCAATGGCTGCCCGCACCTTGGAGAGCAGCCAGGGCGGGGTCTGCGTGGTTGCCGAGGAGCAGATCATGGCGCTGGTCGAGCTTCCCGTTGCGGGGCTTCTCTCCGACCAGAGGATCGACGAGGTCGCCGAGGCCATGCGGACGCTCAAGGCTGCTTGGGAGAAAGCCGGCTGTCGGCTCCCCTACATGGGCTTCAACCTGCTTTCGCTCTCGGTGATCCCCGAGATCCGGCTGACCAACAAGGGGTTGGTGCTCGTACCTGAAATGCGGCTGGTCCCCCTGTGGGAAGAGGCCCGCGGGAAACGGCGGAGCGGTCAGCCGGTACCGAAGCCGACGCCCAGCTCGGCAAGCCAGCGCCGGTAGGCGATGGCAAGGCGATCGGAAGGAAGGTGGAGCTCCGCCTGGAGGTCGAGCGGAAGAAGCTCGGGGCGCTGCGATTCGACGATCGGCCGGTCCTGCGCGAAGATCCGCTCCTGGTGCGCCCGGATCTCCTCGGGCCGGACCCCTTGCTGCGGGTCCCAAAAGTTCCACATCCAGAAAGCGCTTTCCCGCAGGCCGATCGGGTGGACCGCGGCGAGGATTCCATACCGCTTCCCCTCCCCGGTCTTCCGGAAGCGGGCGGCCAGAGGCCGGAGGATCTCGTAGGTGTAAGTGACCGTCTGGGCCCGGCTGCTCCCGTCGGGATCGGGCTGCCAGACGGGGATGTCGGCGGCGATCCATCCGCCTTCCGGCCTCCGCTCGACGCGGTAGGCAGGGATCTCCGGCCGGCTCGGGTCGCCCAGGATGCCCTCGTGGGCGATCGGCAGGTGGGCCACGTCGAGAAAATTCTCGAGGAGGCGGGGGGCGGAGGCATTCACCCGGTAGGGGCCGCACCGGGTCTTGGCCAGAGAGCCGTCTTCCCACTCCGGAAAGGGCGGAGGATCGCCGGAAGGACACCCTAAGGAAATCCAAACCATCCCGTAGCGCTCCCGAGCCGGGAAGGGGAGGAGGTGAGCTCGCTGCGGCGGGTGGACTCCTGGGTGGGCCGGGATCGCGATGCACTGGCCCTCTTCGGAATAGGTCCAGCCATGGTAAGGGCAACGGAGGCAGTTCCGCGCGACCTTGCCGCGCGAGAGACGTGCGCCCCGGTGGAGGCAGAGATCGGGCCAGGCATGAACGCCGCGGTCTCCGCGCCAGAGTACGATCTCCTGCCCCAGGAGGGATGCGGGGAGCGCCCCTCCCTCGGGCAGCTCCTCCGAGGCCGCGATCGGGTGCCACTCGTCCAGAAGAGGGTCTCTCATCGCACCCTCCGAAAGCAGCTCGCGTGCCACGGAGCGAGGCTCTGTTCGAGAGATGATTTTGCGGTTCTTCGCTCGGAGGGCGTCGCATAAATGCGCTCCCGGAAGAAGCGATAGAAGCGCTTCGGCTCGATCTTCCGGATCGGCTCGACCCTCTGCTGCTCGACGATCTTGCCCGCCCCTCGTCCTGCCTGGATGTACGCCAGGGTCGAATGGAAGGTCGTATCGGTCTGCGCCTGGCTCAGCGCGGCCCGCTGGATGCCGATCGCTCGGGAGATCGTCTTGTGAGCCTCCGCATATCGTTTCTGGAGCGTGTAGACGACTCCGAGGTTGTTGTAGGGGATCGCCACGCGGAAGGCAAAGCCCAGCATCGATGAAGCAGACTGGAGCCTCTTGGTCGGATCGATCTCCCCTCCCGCCTGGAGAGAGGTGGCGATTCTCAGTTCCCGATCCGCCGCCTCTTCGGCCTCGGACAGCTGTCCGGCGGTGATCCGCTCCGCGACCGCTTTCCCTTCCCCGGCAGGACCGGAGAGGATCTGAGGAGCCGCCAGGAGAAGGGGAGCCGCCTTCTGCTTGCCTTCCTCCGGGTAGGCGGCGGGAAGGAGTCGAGGGATGGCCAGCACGCAGAGGCCGAAAACCAGAGCCGAGCAACGTCGGCCGAGGCGCCATCGCCCCGGAGCGCCGGACGGAGACTTCTGGAACCGGAAAGCCACCGGAGACCTCGGGTCTTCGTATGAGGCTAACGCTTCCCGTTCGAAGGAGACAAGAGCAATTCCCTTTCTGGGCATCGTCCCTTCGGGTCACTTCCTTTCCCCCGCGAAAGGGCCCGCAGCACTTCCCGCCGGAACTCATCCGGAGTGTCGAGATCGACGAGGACCCCGTCATCCTCCATCGGCACTTCCCTCACGAAGGGGCCAAGCTGCACAAGCAGCGCACTTCCTCCTCGGTCCCCGCTGAGAGCCGCGAGGGCCGCAAAGTGGCGCCGGCTCCAAATCAAGGGGTTCCCCCGCCGTCCACGATAAGTCGGGATCAGGATTCCGGCCTCCTCATTCGAGGCAAAGGCGTTCGAGAGGCGACGCAAATGGCTCGCGTCCACCCGGGGCATGTCGGCGAGCAGGATCACCGTTCCCGGGCAGTCGTCCGGCAGCGCCGCAATTCCGGCGCGGATCGAAGAGGCGATTCCCGTTTCCCACTCCGGGTTCGGCAAGCAGATCACTCCGAGGTCGGCCACCGCCGCCGCCGCTTCGTTCCCGCGATATCCGACTACGACGATGATCGGAAAGAGCTCGGCCTCGCGCGCCGACCGCACGGCGCGGCGGATCAACGCTTCCCCGCCGATGGGCAGCAAGAGCTTGTGAGCGGGCCGCATGCGCACCGATCCTCCCGCGGCCAGCACGATGGCCGCCATCCTCGTGGTCTTCCCCGCTCCTGGTGGCATGCGAAGATGGGTCTCAGGTGGCCGCTTCCGCCACCTCGCGAATCGCCCGGAGGATCCGGGGATAGGTTCCGCACCGGCAGAGATTGCCGTTCATCGACGCGACGATCTCATCGACTTCGGGATGGGGATGGGCGGAGAGCAGGGCGGCCGCCTGCATGATCTGGCCGGGCTGACAGTAGCCGCACTGCGGCACCTGGTGTCGGATCCAGGCTCGCTTGACCGGGTGATCTTCCGGCAACCCTTCGATCGTCGTGATCTTTCCCCCGACGGCCCCGAGCGGCAGCTGGCAGGAACGGACCGCCTTCCCGTCGATGTGGACCGTGCAGGCGCCGCACGCGCCGATTCCGCAGCCGAACTTGGTGCCGGTCAGATGCAGAACTTCCCGGAGAACCCAGACCAATTTGAGCTCTTCCGGGGCGTTCACCGAGTAGCTCTTTTCGTTGATGACGAGATTCATGGGGTTTTTTTGACCGTTCGGCTACAACGCTAAGGGAAGGCTCTCCGCCCGTCGTCCGGTCGCGGCGAAGAGCGCGTTGGCCAAGGCGGGAGCGGCGGGTGGGGTTCCCGGCTCCCCGACCCCTCCCAACTCCTTCTGCCCTTGGATCAGGAAGACATCGATCTCCTTGGGAATTTCCCCCATCCGCAGGATCGGATACTTGTCGAAATTGTTCGAGACGACCCTCCCCTCTTCGATGAGCACCCGTTCCTTCAGGGCAGCGGAAAGACCCATGAGGATCCCCGACTCCATCTGCGCTTTGACCGTGTTGGGGTTGACGACCGGGCCGCAGTCGACGGCACAGACGACCCGATGCAGGACGAGCCTCTTCGGGTCGACGGAGATCTCGATGCATTCGGCGACATGCGACCCGAAGCAGCGGTGATAGGCGAAGCCCATCTGCCTCCCTGTCTTGGTCCGACCCCACCCGGCCTTCTCGGCCGCGGCCTCCACGACCCGCTTGGCGTCGGGGTCGGAGAGAAGGGAGAGCCGGTAGTCGACCGGGTCCTTCCCGGCCAGTCCGGCCAACTCGTCCACGAAGGTTTCGACCGTGAAGGCGTTGTGCGACGATCCCACCGACCGCCAGAACCAGACGGGAACCGTAAACTCCTTCCGGATCCACTCCACCCGGAGATTGGGGACCGCGTAGGGCAGGTTGACCAGCCCTTCGACCGCCGCCGGATCGATTCCGTTCTTCATCCGCGCGGGGAAGGCCGAGGCGTAGAGGGAAGGAACTGCAATCCGGTGGATCCAGGCTGCCGGCATCCCGTGCTCGTCGAGGACCGCTTGAACCCGGGTTGCATTCGCCGGTCGGTAGCGGCCGGCGGCAAAGTCTTCCTCCCGCGAATAGATCACCTTGACCGGACGGTTGGCGGCCTTCGAGGCCTCGACCGCGTCGAGGACGAAATCGAGGGCCGACCGTCTTCCGAATCCCCCTCCTAAATATTGGGTATGGATCTGGACGCTCGACTCGGGAAGACCGGAAATTTGAGCGGCTGCCTTCACCGAGCCCGTTTGAAACTGCGTCCCGGTCCAGACATCGCATCTTCCGTTTCTCACCCAGGCCGTGGCGTTCATCGGCTCCAGGGTCCCGTGGGCCAGGAAGGGGAGCGTGTAGGTCCGTTCGAGCTTTCGCGATCCCGAGCGCCAGATTTCCCTAGGGCGTCCTTCTTCGCGCGCCACCATCCCTTCGGTTTGTAGTGCGTCCACCAGAGCCGTTTCGGCCGAGGCGCTGCTCAGCCGGTCATCTCCCCCTTCCCAGTCGACTCGGAGCGCCTCCCTGCCTCGGAAGGCCGCGGCAATGGTTTCGGCGAAGACCGCGACCCCTTGGGAGAGATTTTGTACGGCGATCACTCCAGGGATGGCTTTGGCGGCGCGCTCGTCGACCGCTTTCGGCTTCGCCCCAAAGCGGGGAGGGCGGACGAAAAAGGCGTAGACGAGCCCGGAAAGGGAGACATCGATTCCGAATTTGGCTTTTCCGGCGACCTTTTCCGGAATGTCGAGCCGCTCGACCGGGGTGCCGATGTAGACGAACTCCTTGGGATCCTTGAGGGTCGGCCGGGCCGGGGGCCGCTCTTTCCGGGCGTAGCGGACGATCTCTCCAAAAGAAGCCGCATGGTCCTTGCCCTGGATTCTCCCTTCGCGGCATCGAAGCTCCGAAGCGGGTTCCTTCCAGAGCTTGGCTGCCGCGGCGATCATCATTTCCCGAGCGCCGGCCCCCGCCGTCCGCAAGAAGCCATACATGTGCCGGATGCTCGTGCTTCCGCCGGTGAGCATGATCCCCCCCGACTCGGGGTCCCCATAGCCGGGGAGGGCCGGTGCCGGCCGAACCTCGACCTGGCTCAGCGCGGCCCCCAACTCATCGGCGAGAATCATCGGAAACGACGTGTAGACCCCTTGGCCCATTTCCGACTTGTTGACCCAACAGAGGACACGGTCCTCCGGCGTGATCGTCAGCCAGAGATTGGGCTCGAAGTCCCTTCGCCGATCCGCGGCGCGGAGCGCGATGGCCCCCAGAGGGGTGAGCCCGACCGCCACGGTGAGTCCGCAGCCTTTGAGAAATTCCCTTCGGTTCATGGGCCTTACTTCCGCTGGCGGGCCTGCGGAAGGCCGAATGGTCCGTTTCCGCGAGGCTGCGGAACGGAGGCTAAGCCGGATCGGGACAAACGCCAAGCTCTCTCGACGCCGATCGGGAAGGGGGTCCATCGCCTCCATTCCGCGAGAGCCGGCGATTCTTGACCGCGATCATCTCCGCCAGAATGGCCGCCGCGATCTCTCCAGGCTGACGGGCCCCAAGGTCGAGCCCGACCGGGCTGGAGAGCCGATCGAGCTCCTCGGGGAAGAAGTAGGGGGCGAGGCGTCTTCTTCGTTTTTCGGCGGTCGCTCGGGAGCCGAGCGCCCCGACATAGAACGCTTCGGAGTGGAGGGCGCCTAAGAGCGCCATGTCGTCGAGCATCGGATCGTGGCTCAGGGCGACGATCGCGGTCCGCGGGTCGGGGGGGAGAGTCGAAACGACCTCGTCGGGCATGCCGGGAAGGTGGCGCACTCCCGGCAGGGAAGCTGCCGGAGCGAACGCCTCCCGGGGATCGCAGAGGAGCACCTCGTAGCCGAGCAGTTGGGCCATGGCGGCGAGGCAGCGTGCAATCTCGCCGGCACCGACCAGCAGCAGCCGCCAGGGAGGCCCGAAGACCGTCACCAGCCGCCCATTCTCCAGGCGGGTCGCCTCGGCGGGGATCGCGTCGGTCAATCGGATCGTTCCATCGGTCAGATCGAGGATTCGCGCCGCCAGCCGATGACCGGCCGTCCGGGCAAGAATCTCCTCGATCCATTCGCTGGACCGGATCCGCTCGAACACCACGCGGAGCGTCCCTCCGCAAGGCAGGCGGGGAAGCGCGGCCTCCGCGGGCCCCGATCCGAATGCGACGACCGTGGGGAAGGGCAGCTCTTCTTCCGCGCGCACCCGCGTAATCCATTCTTCTTCCACGCAGCCGCCGGAGACCGATCCGGCCAGAACACCATCCGAGCGGATCGCCAACAGCGCCCCGGGCTGTCGCGGTGCTGCACCCGAGGCTTGGGCGACGGTGGAGAGTACGACCCCGAAGCCCGCCCGATGCCAGTCGCGAGCCTGCGTCAATACCGCTAAGTTCGAAGAGTCCATGCCCGAAGTCCTGCCGAGGAAGGCAGCCGTTCCCTTTTGTTACCAGAAGCCGATCCGCTTTTCCAAGCCGGGAGACCTACCGAAGGAGCGCCCGCCGCCATTTTAGTCGAGCACGGCGGCATACCAGCCATCGCGGCGTCGCACGCGAATCGGCAGGCCGAAGGCCGCGCTCAGCGCGGCATCGGTAAGGATCCGGTCCTTCTCCCCCTGCTGGAGCAGTCGGCCATTCTGCAGCAGCAGGACATGACCGATTTCCGGCAGGATCTCCTCGATGTGATGGGTGATGAGCAAGAGTGTCGTGCCCGATTTCGCCAGGGTGCGCAGGCTCTCCAGGAAGCGGCGGCGGCTGGCAAGGTCGAGGCCTTGGCAAGGTTCGTCGAGCAGCAAGGCCCGGGGGCGATGCATCAGGGCGCGGGCGATCAGCACGCGCCTCGCCTCCCCGCTGGAGAGGCTGGTCACCTCGCGGCCGGCGAGGTGACCCGCACCGAGCAGGTCGAGAGACTGGACTGCCCGTTTGCGCATCTCCTCGGTCACGCGATGGTTGGGGCCCAAGCCCCGTGCGGCGAAAAAGCCGGAGACCACCGCTTCGAAGCTTTCCAGCGGTGGGTCGCCGGTGAAGTCGCCCTCCTGCGCGGGCGATACGATGCCGAGCAGGCCCCTGAGTTCGGTCACGTGCCAAAGGTCGCGGCCGAAGACTCGCAACCCGCCGCGATCCCCGTCGCGCACCGAGGGATAGACCTCGCGTGCGATCAGCTTCACCAGAGTGGATTTACCCGAGCCGTTGGGTCCGAGAATCGCCGTGTGCCGGCCGGTCGGC
>NZ_CABFVA020000114.1 GCF_902143375.2 Methylacidimicrobium tartarophylax
GGAAAGCGCGCCCCCAGCCATGAAGGCAGGCTTTCGGATAGGTGGCGTAGTAATCGGGAATGACGAAGAGGATATCCATCTTGCCCTTCAGCCGTTTCTGGGCTGCTGCCGCAACGTTCGCAGCGTGCTCGACTTGAGCCTGCGTCGGCAAGAGCCATCGTCGGTTTTCGAGCGCCCAGCCGTTGTACTGGGCGTTCGCCAACTCGAGCCGTTCTGCTCCCCACTCTTCGGCGAGGGCAATGATCTCCTCGATCCGATCGAGATTCTGGCGATGGAGAACGGCGTTGATCCCCAGCGCGAAGCCCGCCTCGCGCGCCATCCGCCCCGCCTCCGCCTTCTTGGCAAAACTCCCCTGCATCCCGGCAGTCCATTCCGCGCTTTCCGGTCGGCTGTCCTGGATGCTGAGCTGAAAGCCGCCGAGCCCCGCTTCCTTGAGCTTCTTGGCGAGCTCAGGGGTGAGGAGGGTGCCGCCCGTGCTGAGGTTGGGATAGAGCCCGAGAGAATGAGCGGCCCCGATCAGTTCGGGCAGGTCCTTTCGCAGAAGCGGCTCTCCGCCGGAGAAGTTGGCTTGCAGCACGCCGAGTCCCGCAGCCTCCTCCAGGACCCGAAGCCACTCCTTGGTCTGGAGCTCGTTGCGCAGCGAGCGGGCAAAGCCGAGCGGGTTGCTGCAATAGGGACATTGCAGCGGACAGCGGAAGGTGACCTCGCAAAGAAGGGAGAAGGGATAACCCGAATTCAAGGCCTTGGACTGCTCTCCGGCCCCTGCTTCCGTCGCGACCGAATTGGCTCTGGCTTGTGGCATTTAGTCCTCTATGGCATCCGGGAAGGAGAGGAGCCCGCGCTCGACCAGTCCCTGGATAAAGTTTCCCACGTCGGCCTCGAGCGCAACCGTTTCTACCGCGTAGCGGTCCGCCAATGCGGAGACGATCTCGGCGACCGAGCGACGGCCGTCGCAAAGGGAGAGGATCGCCTCCGCCGACGGGTTGAGGATGAGCACTCCTTCGGGATAGAGGAGAATGGGCTTTCTCCGAACGGGATCCCACCGCAAGCGGGCTTTGGAGGCAAGCCGAGGAGTTCCCTTTCTACTGTTCATCCAGGGAGGGCATTTGGATCCGCAAGACATAAGCCATGTACATGGCGTCGAGCATCGACCAGAGAAGTTCGCACTTGAAGCGGAGGGCGGACAAGGCCGCTTCCTGCGCCGCCCTGGTTCTACACCGATCCAGCACCAGACGGAGGGTGAAGTTGACGTCCTTGGGCGCTTGGGTGAGGCGCTTGCGGAAGTAGCGAAGCCCCTCTTCCTGAATCCAAGGGTAGAATTGCGGAAAGGCGTCGATCCGTTTCTGATGAATCGACGGGGCGAAGAGTTCGGTCAGGGAGGAGGCCATCGCTTCCAGCCAGGAGTGGCTGCGGCAGAAGTGGACGTAGGCATCGACCGCGAAACGGACACCCGGCAAAAGCCGTCTCTGCTCCAAGAGTTCCTGGCGGGTCAAGCCGACCGCTTCTCCGAGCAGGAGCCAGCGCTCGATGCCGCCGGGATCGTCCTGAAAGCCGTCGTGGTCGTGGATGCGGCGGATCCATTCCCGTCTGAGTTCCCGGTCCGGACAGATCGAGAGGATCGCCGCATCCTTGATCGGGATCTGGACCTGATAATAGAAACGGTTGGCGACCCAGCCGCGAATCTGCTCCTCATTGCACCTCCCCTCGTTCATCAAGACGTGGAAGGGATGCTTGTCGTGATAGCTTCTCGCTCCAATGGCCCGGAGCCTCTGTTCGAAGTCGTCCCGAGAGAGAGGGGGGTCGGTGTCGAGTTGGAAGTAAAAGGGTAAGCTCATGATGGGGAAGGATAGAGCCGGAGGAGCATCCCGTCATAGGCAATTTGTACCCCGGCTTCCCTCACTTGTTTTGCCGGAGAGGACCCCGGATCGAGGATGGGGTTGGTATTGTTGATATGGATGTAGAATTTTTCCCGGATCGGCAGCCCCGAAAGCCAGGCGAGCGTTCCCCCCGGGCCGGAGACGGGCAAGTGGCTTCGGAGAATCGATCGCTGGCGTTCGGGGTTCATCGGGGCGAGCTCCTCCTCCGACCAGAATGTCCCGTCGACGAAAAGCGCGTCGCATCCCGCGACGAAATCCGCGAACTCCCGGGACACTCCGGGAAGACCCGGAGCGTAGACCACCCGCCGTCCGCTCTTTTTTCCGGTGATGCGGAGGGCGACGACATGTCCGCTCTCGTTCGAGGGGGGGTCGTAGGGGGCGGGAGCCGCAGGAAGCGGAAGAGCTTCCACGATCAGGGAGGCGAGCTCGGCCGGATAGGCGAGCCTCCGGACCGGAAGGAAGTGACCGAGAATGGAGACGATCGGGAAGGTGGAGCCGAGGCTTTTCCAGACGGGGTCGGTGCAGACGAGGGTTAACTCCCCTCCCTCCCGCAGGAAGAGAAGCCCGGTCGTATGGTCGATTTGGCCGTCGGTCAGCGCGACGGCCGCCAGAGGCGAGCCGCGGAGCGACCCTTCCGGCGGGGCGAGCTCCGCCCGGTCGGCGAATTGGGAACAGAGATCAGGCGATGCGTTGACCAAAAGCCAACGTTCTCCCCTTTCCGCAATCGCAATCGAAGCTTGCGTGTGGCGGAAGCTCTTTCTGGAGGGGGGAAGGTCGCGCTCCTCTCGGGCCCGCGTGCAATTAGGACAACGGCAGTTCCACTGCGGCACTCCCCCGCCCGCCCCGGAGCCAAGCACGAGCAGTCGCATCTTGGGTGATCGCCAAAGGAACCGACGAAACGTTGAGCGGCAGCGAGAAAAAACAGGGTGAGCGTTGAGGCTCACCCCGTTCTTGGAACCTGCGAGGGCTTATTTGCCCGCTACGTTGACGTAAGCGGTGACCTCCATGCAGAGGCTGATGTCCTCGAATTCCGGCTTTACCCATTTCATAATTTTTTGGCCTCCTCGTTCGGCCGGCTTTCTCTCGGTCGGAAGCCGCGCCACGGATACAAGCCAATTTACTGATCCCACCATCGACCCACAAGTTCTTTTTACAAGGGCCCTAGCATACGAGCCCGCTGCGGATCGCAAGGAAGCATCTTCCAAAGATGTAAATTGCTTATTGCCGATTGCTCTCCGAATGGTAGTAGTTGTGGGTGGAGGCGAGGATCGGAGACGGACCGACCTCGGCGGCTCCTCTATTTAGCGGAGAGGGAATGGAAAACGGCAAGGTCGAGAGCAAGGGTGAGTTAGAAGACATATTGGAGAGCTTTTCGCGTCTGGCAAACGGGTTGATTCCCGCCTTTCATGCCATTCAGAACCGTTATGGGTATATTCCCAAGGAGCGGCTTCCGGAGATCGCCCGCGCCTTTAACCTTTCCCAGGCCGACGTCTACGGTGTTTTGACCTTTTATCACGATTTTCGGCTCGAGCCGGTGGGAAGACATGTCGTCTCGGTCTGCCGGGCGGAGGCTTGCCAAGCCAATGGATCGGCGGCCGTCATCGACCATCTTCGGCGGAAATTGGGAGTCGATTTTGGAGAGACGACGGCCGACGAAGAAGTGACGCTTCTGCCGACCTATTGCTTCGGCAATTGCGCCTGCGGCCCGTCGGTTGCGGTCGATGGAAAGCTGTACGGCCGGATGAGCGCGGAAAGAGTGGAGCGCATTCTGCGCGGAATGGGGGCATCGGCATGAGGGTCTACGTACCTCGAGATTTCTCGGCTTGCGCCCTGGGAGCCGACGAAGTGGCGCGCGCGATCGAACGAGAGGCGCGAAGGAGAGGCATTACCCTGGAACTGGTGCGGAACGGCTCTCGGGGGCTCTACTGGCTTGAACCGCTCGTGGAGGTGGAGAGCAACGGAGAACGGGTAGCCTACGGACCGGTATCCGAAGAGGAGGTGGAAAGCCTCTTCGACCGGAACTTCCTGGAAGGCAAGGAGCATCCTTCCCGACAGGGAAACCCCGAAGAGATTCCCTATCTGCGCCGGCAGAAACGGCTCGTTTTTCGCCGGATCGGGAAAAACGACCCGCTTGCCCTCGACGAGTATCGGAAGCAGGGCGGGCTTGCCGGCCTCACGCGAGCCTTGACCCTCTCTTCGCAGCAGATCGTGGAGGAGGTGACCAAGTCCGGATTGCGCGGCCGGGGCGGGGCGGGATTTCCCACGGGAATCAAGTGGAAGACGACCCTCCAGGCCGTGGACGATCAGAAGTACATTGTCTGCAACGCCGACGAGGGAGACTCAGGCACGTTTTCGGATCGGATGGTGATCGAAGGGGATCCCTTTCTTCTGATCGAAGGGATGATCATCGCGGGTCTGGCGGTGGGTGCGACCGAGGGCTATGTCTACCTCCGGTCGGAATATCCTCTGGCTCGCCGGATTTTCGAGGAAGCGCTTGAAAGAGCCAGGGCGGGCGGAATCCTGGGGAAGGATATCCTGGGAAGCGGAAAATCCTTTTTCCTGAATCTCTACGTGGGGGCGGGCGCCTATGTGTGCGGGGAAGAGACCTCCCTCTTGGAAAGCCTGGAGGGGAAGAGGGGGATGATCCGTCCGCGGCCCCCGCTGCCCGCCGTCCACGGCCTCTGGCAAAAGCCGACCGTGGTCAACAACGTGATCACGCTCGCCTCGGTTCCGGTGATCTTGGCCGAGGGTGCGGAAGCTTATGCGCAGCTCGGGGTGGGGCGCTCGAAGGGAACCTTGCCGGTGCAGCTCTCGGGCAACCTTCGCAGGCCCGGCCTCGTGGAAGTGCCCTTTGGGATCACGCTCGAGGATCTGCTGTTCGAATATGGCGGCGGCACGGCGAGCGGCCGTCCGCTCAAGGCGATTCAGATTGGCGGCCCCTTGGGACCCTATCTGCCGGCATCGCTTTTTCACGTCACCCTGGATTACGAAGAGCTCGCCAAGGTCCGGGGAATTGTCGGCCATGGGGGAATCGTCGCCTTCGACGACACTGTGAACCTGGGCGAGATGGCCCGGTACGCGATGGAGTTCTGTGCCGAGGAGTCCTGCGGGAAATGCACGCCTTGCCGGATCGGCTCGACCCGCGGCATGGAGTTGATGGACAAGATTCTTTCCGGGAAAAAGGCCCCCGGCTCGATCCAACTTCTGGTCGATCTTTGCGATGTGATGATCAACGCCTCGCTCTGCGGCTTGGGAGGCATGACTCCCTTTCCCGTATTGAGCGGGTTGCGACATTTCCCGGAAGATTTTGGATATGCGAAGGAGGAAGTGGAACCGTTGCTCCAAAAGGTGTAAAAGGTACATGAGGAGCATGAGAGGGTAATGGCGGAGGGGTGCAATATGTTGACCAAGCAGCATGCGGATTTAGGAACGCCGAGCCGAGGGTGTGAATGCGGATTCGGCGGTCGCAACGGTCATGGCGTAGACCGATCGGCTCGGGAAGTCACGGTCTCGATCGACGGGAAAGAGGTCTGCGTCCCCGAGGGGACGTCGGTTCTGCGTGCAGCGGCTCTCGCGGGAGTGGGCGTGCCCAAGCTCTGCGCGACCGATACGCTCGAGCCGTTCGGATCCTGCCGGCTCTGCCTCGTCGAAATCGAGGGAAAGAGAGGCTTTCCCGCTTCCTGCACGACGCTGGTCGAGCCGGGAATGAAGGTGAAGACCTTCTCCGAGCGGTTGGCCTCGCTCCGCCGGGGGGTGATGGAGCTCTATATCTCCGACCATCCGCTCGACTGTCTGACCTGCCCGGCCGACGGGGATTGCGAACTCCAGGACATGGCCGGCGACGTGGGATTGCGGGAAGTCCGCTACGGCTATGCGGGGAAGAACCACCTTCAAGCCGCAAAAGAGGAGAGCAATCCCTACTTCACCTTCGATCCCGCCAAGTGCATCGTCTGCTCTCGATGCGTGCGGGCCTGTGACGAAATCCAAGGGACTTTCGCCCTCACGGTCGAGGGCCGCGGATTCGATTCGCTGATCCAGCCGGGACCCACGGGGGAGTTTCTGAGTTCGGAGTGCGTCTCCTGCGGCGCCTGTGTCCTGGCCTGCCCGACTTCCGCCCTGATGGAGAAGGCGGTGATCGATCTCGGCCTGCCCAGCGAATCGACGGATACGACCTGCGCCTATTGCGGGGTTGGTTGCTCCTTCCATGCGGAAACCAAGGGGGCGACCGTCGTGCGGATGACGCCCAATCAGGAGAGCTTGTCGAACCACGGTCATTCCTGCGTCAAAGGACGCTTTGCCTGGTCGTACGCCACTTCGCGCGATCGGGTTACCAAGCCGATGCTTCGCAAGAACATCGAGGACCCGTGGAAGGAAGTGAGCTGGCAGGAGGCGATCCAATACGTGGCCTCCGAATTTCTGCGGATTCGTGAGAAACATGGCCGCTATTCGATCGGAGCGGTGAGCTCCTCCCGCTGCACCAACGAGGAGGATTACATCGTCCAGAAGCTCGTGCGCGCCGTCTTCCGCAACAACAACATCGATACCTGCGCCCGGGTCTGCCACTCTCCCACCGGTTACGGGCTCAAGAAGGCTTTTGGAGAATCGGCCGGGACCAATCCGTTCGACTCGGTCGACCAGGCGAACCTGATCTTCGTCGTGGGAGCGAACCCGACCGACGGGCATCCGGTCTTTGGCTCCCGCATGAAGCAGCGGCTGCGGGCGGGGGCAAAGCTGATCGTCGCCGATCCGCGCCGGATCGACCTGGTGCGCAACCCGCATATTCAGGCGGATCTCTATCTTCCGTTGCGGCCGGGAACCAACGTCGCCCTTCTCAACGCACTCGCCCATGTGATCCTGGAGGAGAAGCTCGAGAACCGGGAGTACATCGAGGCCCGGTGCGACTTGTCGGCCTACGAGAAGTGGCGTGCGTTCATCCTGCGGCCGGAAAATTCGCCGGAGGCGATGGCTCCGGTGACGGGAGTCCCCGCCGAGACGATTCGGGCGGCGGCTCGTCTCTACGCGACGACCAAGCCTGCCGCGATCTACTACGGGCTCGGCGTGACCGAGCATTCGCAGGGATCGACCGGTGTCATGTGTCTGGCGAATCTGGGCATGCTGACCGGCAACGTCGGCGTGGAGGGAGCAGGGGTCAATCCGCTGCGGGGCCAAAACAATGTCCAGGGTTCTTGCGACATGGGCTCATTCCCCCATGAGCTTCCCGGCTATCGGCACGTCTCCGACCAGACGACGCGGACAAGCTTCGAGCGGGCCTGGGAGGTCGAGATCGATCCGGAGCCCGGGTATCGGATCACCAACATGCTTTCGGCGGCGGCGATCGGGGAATTCAAGGGGCTCTACATGCATGGGGAGGATCTGGTGCAATCCGATCCCGATGCTTCTCACGTCATCGAGGGGCTGCGGAACATGGAGCTCGTCGTTCTCCATGATATTTTCCTCAACGAGAGCTCCCGGTATGCCCATGTCTTCCTCCCCGGCTGCTCCTTCCTCGAAAAGGACGGGACGTTCACCAACGCGGAGAGGCGAATCCAACTGGTGCGTCAGGTGATGCCGCCCCTCTGCGGCAAGCAGGAGTGGGAGGTGATGCAAGAGATTGCCCAGGCAATGGGCTATCCGATGCACTACCACCATGCTTCGGAAATCATGGACGAGGTGGCCCGGCTGACCCCGACGTTCTCGGGAGTGAGCTTTCAAAAGCTCGCGCAGCTCGGGTCGATCCAGTGGCCTTGCAATGATCGGGTGCCCGAGGGGACCCCGGTCCTGCACCAGGAACAATTTGTCCGCGGCAAAGGCTTCTTTGCCTTGACCGGCTACGTCGCGACCCAGGAAAAGGTCTCCGAGCGTTTCCCCTTGCTGCTCACCACGGGCCGCATCCTCTTTCACTACAACGTGGGGACGCAGACCCGCCGGACGGCGAACTCGACCTGGAGCAAGGAGGATCTGCTGGAGATCCACCCGAGCGACGCGGAGGAGCGTGGCATTCGCGACGGAGACAAGACCGAGCTGCGGAGCCGCAAGGGGAGTGCCGTCATGCACTGCATCGTGACCGAGCGGGTCGCGCCGGGAACGGTCTATGCGACCTTCCACTTTCCGGAGAACCGCACCAATGTGCTGACGACCGAGAATTCCGACTGGGCGACCAATTGCCCCGAATACAAGGTGACGGCGGTGCAGGTGAGCCGGGTCTTCGAACCGGTGCGGGGCGAGGAGCGGGAGAACGGGAAGGCGCCAAGACGGCGGGAGATTGTGCCCGCCGCCGGAGAATAGCCAAAGGGGCCCGATGATCGAAGACCTGGTACGGATGGCCAATCAGATCGGCGACTTCTTCGGCAGTGATCCCTCGCAGGAAGAGGCGGCGGCGGGAATCGCCGAGCATCTGAAGAAGTTCTGGACCCCCTCGATGCGCGAAAAGCTGATCGAGTATGCCCAACGGGACGGGAAGCAGCTCTCGGAGCCGGTGCGGGCGGCGCTGTCTCGTCTTCAGAAACCTGCCGCAGGATCGTAGGTCGTGACGCGGCCTCTCCTCCCCGCGCGGCGTATCCGCCGCGAGTGAGGGAGCCACGCTTGTTTCCCGAAACGGAGCGGAGTCCCGCGGCGAGGATCGGCGGCATCCTCCTCTGCGGCGGCCGGAGTCGGCGCCTGGGAGGCATCGAGAAGGGGCTGCTCCGCTTGGAGGGGAAGCCGCTTTTCCAGCACGCCGCCGAGCGGCTGCAGCCGCAGGTAGGCTGGCTTGCGATCAGCGCCAACCGGGAAAGGGAGGAGTACGGGGCTTGCGGCTTTCCGGTTCTTCCCGATCTCCGCACGGGTTTTCTCGGGCCGCTGGCCGGCGTGGAAGCGGCCATGGTCGCTCTGCCTCCCTCCCTCTCCTTTCTCTTGACGGCTCCCGGGGACGCGCCGTTTTTGCCCGTCGATCTCGCCGAGCGCCTCTATCACGGGATGGTCGCCGACCGGCGGAAGAGCGCCTATGCCCATGACGGGGTGAGGGGGCAGTTCCTCTGCGCGCTCTTCGAGCGCGGGTGCGGGGCTCTCCTGCGAGGATTCCTCGATCGGGGAGGGAGGAGGGTAGAGGAGTTTTTACGGGAGACGGGTGCGACCGCCGTTGATTTTTCGGATCGAGCCGCCGATTTTGGGAACGTGAACGACGCAGACGATTGGGACCGGATCTGCCGGAGAGCCGCACAGGGGCAGGGAGGGGCGTGAGGCGTCGGAGCGGGGTGCCCGTCGTGGCGTTCGTCGGCAGGAGCGGTGCGGGCAAGACGACCCTTCTCTGTGCGGTCGTGCGCATCCTTGCCGCCCAGGGGATCCGCGTCGCCGCGATCAAGCATGCCCATAAGGGATTCGAAATCGATTATCCCGGGAAGGACAGCATGCGCCTGCGGGAGGCGGGGGCCAATCCAGTGCTTCTCCTCTCGCCGATGCGGCGCGCTTGGCTGGAGGAGGTGGCGCCCGCAGCGGAGCCCGACCTTTGGGAAGCAGTCGCCTCCTTGGGCCGCAGCCCGATCGACTTGCTGCTGGTGGAAGGGTTCCGGGCGGAGGGGATGCCGAAGATCGAGCTTTATGATCCATCTTTAGGTCAACTGTTGTGTGAGAGGGATCCCGATCTTCTGGCCGTAGCCTCCGAGGGCGCTCTTTCCCCTCCGGATGGCCCGGTCTCCTTCGATCGGAACGACGCCGAAGGAGTCGCTCTCCTGATTCTTCAGGCGGCTGGTCTGGCCCCTCGTTCCCAAGGAGGCGGTAACGGGTCGTTCCCTCGCGCGAGAGGCCCGCTCCCGCTCCAGGAAGCGCGGAGGATTCTTTGGGAGGCGATGACACCGGAGAGGATGGCGGCGGAGGAGGTCGGTCTGTCGCAAAGCGTGGGACGCATCCTGGCGACCGACCTGGCTTCTCCCGTCGATCTTCCCTCCGCGCCGACGGCGGCGATGGACGGCTATGCGGTAAGCGCGGCTCACCTGGGGGAGCAGGGCCGGGAGTTCTCCCTCGCCGGTACTTCCGCCGCAGGAGCTCCTTTTTTGGGTTCTCCATCGGAAGGGAGCTGCGTGCGGATCTTCACGGGAGCCCTTCTGCCGGAGGGGACCGACCTCGTGATCCCGCAAGAAGAGGTTGTTCTCCAGGGTGAGAAGGTGCTCTTGCCCGGAGGGCGCTGCGTCGGCGAGAACGTTCGGCTCAAAGCGGAGAGTCTCGCTCAGGGCCAGGAGCTTTTGTCCGCGGGAACGAGGATCGGCCCCCGGATGCTGGCGCTGCTCTCTGCCGTCGGCAGGGAGAAGCTCCCGGTTCGCCCCAGGCTTCGGGTCGGGCTGCTCTGCACGGGGAAGGAGTTGAGACCGCTCGGAAAGCCCCTCGGCCCCGGGGAGGTCTACGACAGCAATCGGGTCTTTCTTTCGGCCGCTCTTGCGGAACTCGGGGTCGACCTGATCGACGCCGGAATTGTCGATGACGATCCGGAGTTGCTCGAGGAGAAGCTCGATCGGCTCGCGGAGAAGGTCGATCTGCTGGTGACGACCGGTGGGGTCTCGGTGGGCGAAGGCGATTACGTCGGCAAGCTGCTGGCGCAGCGGAATGCCATCGTCTTTCGGCAGATCGCGGTCAAGCCGGGCCGTCCTTTTCTCTTTGCCCGCTGGCGGGGGAGACCGCTCTTTGGGCTTCCGGGGACACCCGCCGCAGTCTTCGTGCTCTTCTACGACCTGGTTGGGCCTCTCCTACGACGTCGCATGGGGGAGTCGCCGTCGCGAGAGCGGATGCGGCTGCCGGCCCTCTCCCGGATGCAGAAACGCGCGGGCCGAACCGAGTATCGGGCGTGCCGGCTGGTCGCCGGACCGAGGGGAGAACCCGCCTTTCACCCGGTGAGTCGCACGGACGGAGCGGGGCTGCTTCCCTCCGCCTCCGCCGATCTCCTGGCGCTCCTGCCCGAGGAATCGGAGTGCATCGAGGTCGGCGAGCGGGTCGAGGTGATCTTCCTGCCGCGGTAGCGAGGCCGAACCGGGAGGCTCTGCACTCCTCCACTCTGGGAGCGAAGTAGCCGCCCAAAGGCGGACACTCTCGCAAGAACCGCCGTCCCTTAGGATACACGCCCACCGGACGCGAACGTCCGGTTTCGGAACCGCCCCTGGGCGGCGGCGTAGCCATAAAGAAAAATCCGGTTGTTCTCTCGCAACTACTTACCATTTTTGGCCCGGAAGTTCGGCTCAGGGGTTGCCTTGACGGTCAGGGGCCGCAGGCCCCAAAAAAAAGCGGACGTCTGCCCGCCAATGACTCAGGCCGAAAGCGGTGAAAGAGAGGAAAAGCTGCGCGGCGGCGTGCGCCGCGACCAATTCAAGGTGGCCTCAAGCCGCCGTTGCACGCGAAGGACCGTCACCGGACGGCCGAGACGCCGCATCCTGCTCGCGGGATCTGAAGGCGGCTCGGGAAGCGTCGCATTCGCGGTGCGCGGGCCTGGTCCGGCATCAGCCGGACGTGCCCTCGCTACGATTGTACAGTTGAAACGTAAGAAAGCGGAAGGCCGCCGGTCAAAGAAGGACCGGCTCCACGCCAGCTTCGTATTTGCCGACTGTGTTTTCGAGATCTGTCTTGCGCTTCTTCGCAAAAGCGGCGAATTTCCGCAGATCCTCAAGGTCGCGGTCGATGTCCTCGGACGCAGGAAGTTCGGGCGGCAGCTCTTCGGCAAGATCGTGACCGGAGTAATGCGAGGTTCGTTTCATGCCCTCGAAGATAACAGGATAATCGTTTTTGGTATCAAAACAGGCGGCCTTGAGGCGTTGTGTCATGATCTCGCACCGGAATCTCTGGATCGTCTTATTGAACAATATCTCTTCAACGATTCTTTCCCACGTTGTCCGCATTTGCGTGTACAGCCTTGTGACATCGCCGCGAAACTTCTCGTCGCTACGATCATAGCCCGCGTCCTTGAGCGCGCGCACCGCCTGATCGATCTCGGTCAATCGCTCCGTGACTGGCTTCACATGCCAGGGCTTTCGGGCATTGTCGATAATCCCGAAACGATCGTCGCCAAGGCTTGTCATCCATTCTTTGTGACAAGCGACACCGGCCCTGCGGGCTGCACTGCTCAGCATGTCATGGAAAAGAATGTTGTGGGTGAATACGATGACCTGACGACCGCTGGCGGCTTCTTGCGCAAGGCGGCCTGCGACAGACTCCATGCGCGAGTAGTCGAGCGATGACACGGGATCGTCCATAATGATTCCGTGATCGCGCCCAACTTCGTTGAGTTCGGCAAGAAAGCAGGCAAGCGCAAGACCACGCTGTTCGCCTTCGCTGAGCACGTCACTATTGTTGGCGATACGCTGCTGCGTGGACAGGGCAATCTCGATAATACTGCTGCCAAGGTCGCCGCGATCAGCAAGGCGAAGGGGAATGTGTGTGAGATGAAGCGCAGAGAGTTCGCATTCGAGCGCCTGCTTTAACGTCGGCGTTAGAATTTCCCGGCGACGTCTGGTGATCTGCTGCGTGATGGCCGTGATGCGGCAATCACGGCGACAGGCAGCGACCTTGTGCCGTTCTTCGAGACGGTTCCGCCGCTCGACAATCACTTCTATCTCTTCGCCAAGCTTCTTTTTGTCCGTGAGGTCCGCCAGTCGCGCCGCGCGCTGCTGGGCCGCAGCGTCATCGCGTTTCGCATTATTCAGGTTGTCCGCCTCTGTATTCAGCGCCGCGATTTCATCATCAATGAGCTGCGCGGGAGAATCGGGAAGCGCTTCGAGGTGATCCAGGTTGTCGTACTCCTGCGCGGTCAGGGTCGCCTTGACGACGCGCAGGCGGGCGGCTGCCTTCTCGAAGAAGGCCGCGAGCGTTTCGGCATATTCCTTTTTCTGCGGAGAGAGGGCGGCGTAACCGGCGAGAAGAGTTGTGACGTTGGCCCTGGTCTTCGTCGTCAACGCCAGCATCGCGGTAACGGCTGCATCAAACATCTGCGTGGCTGTCGTGGCCTCTTCGGCGGCCTTGTCGGTCAGATAGGCATCGAACGCGGCGAGGCGCACCGCAGCGGGTTCATCGAGTTCCTGCTGACAAAGAACGCACCGCTCTGCGGTGGCGATCTGAGGGGGATTACGGTCAGGGAACGCACTCGCGGCAAATTCGCGTGCGTATTTGAGCATATGCCGCCAGACTTCCGATCCCACGCCTGGAATTGGTTCGTCCTTGAATAGATCATGGGCCGATGCTTCCGCTGCTGCGCTCTTGGCTACAGCGTCCTGCCGCTTTTGCGACAGTGTCACGATCGCCGCATCCGCAAGCTTTTCCCGAATTGTGGCGATATCGACCTTGAGGGTTTCAAGAGCCTGGCGCGCTTCGATGCGCAGGCGCGCGAGCGTCTGCGGATCGTTCTTGGATTCTTCAGTGAGGCGGTCAAGCTCGGTTTGAGTTTCGGCGGACCAGTTGGCGAGATCGCGGAGCGCCTGCTCGGAGGGAAGGTCATTGAGTGATGTGGCCGTCGTCAGTTTCGACACGAGCCGAGAGGCCGCAGTACCCTGAGTGTAGCCGGCCGGCAGAGGGACATTCACCGTGGCATTGAATGCGTCTTCACGCGCGTTATAGCCGGTGTCCAGCATCTGCAATGCAACGCCGAGCTTGTTGAGCAGATCGAGTTCGTAGGGGAGAAATTTGATCTTTCGTTGCTTGTCCACATAGACGCGCGCGGTATCAGTATCGAAAACCGATATGCGGGCCAGTTCGGATGGCGGCGGATCGCTGCCCTTCCAAATGATCTCGGTTTTCGGTTGGGCATCATCGCCGACGCGGAAGCCAAGACCAATTTCCGCAGTTGGTGCCTTGTCCCTGCTGTAGATGTTGCCGCGAAGAGGGGCGCTGGTGAGTGAGCGGCAGAGCTGCTTGATAATGCGGCAATATCCGCTTTTGCCGGAAGCGTTCGGCCCGTAGACCAACGTGACGCCGTTCACCGCAAAACGCATTGGGGGTTGGTCAGATTCGAGCCGGTCAATATTCTTCACCGGGCCGAGCGAAGCGAGGACGGTTTTTGGCTCGTCGCTAGCGGCCTCGGAAAGATGTTCGGCGGCGAGCGGGGCAACCTCGGTCGGGTTTTCAGCGGGTAAGCCCTGCGCAATCTCAATCTGGGAGCGCAGGTCCGCAAAATCGTCTTCAGTCAGTTCGCCATGCTGGGCAAGTCGCCGCAAGGCGTCCTGCTGCCATAGCGGGCGTCCCTCAGCCCAATCGAGAAGTGCTTCATGTGCCATCACTGCTCCCGCGCACGTAGCGGTCTGTTATGTCATTGCATCAAGAATCCAATTGCGACTGGTCCTGCCGCGAATGCATTGCTACCGATCATGCCGATATCTGTTCTTCGCTGGTGTCAGTCTCCAAAGGCAATTGCCGCCCGCCGAGTCCCGGGAAAAGCCGCTCGCGGCAGGTCAAGACGATGACCTGCACGTTGCGCGCCGCCATGTTGAGAATGACAAACATACGGCTCATCCGCCGGTCGTCGGGAAAGACCAGTGCATCGTCAAGAACAACCGTTGCTGGGTGCCCCCGCTCCACCAGCATTTCGGCAAAGGCGATCTGTTCCTGCGTGCCCATGCTGAGGTGGTGGAACGCTTCCTCGTGACCGGCTTCCTTGACGACGCCGGTGATGCGGAGGTTTTCATTGATCGCGATATCGACACCGGGAAACAGGAGTTGCAAATAGCGACGGACGCGGTTTAGCACCAGCGACAGATAGCGCTCACCGGCGTCATGTTCCGCGTCGCGGAGCGTGGATAACAACAAGGTGAGAACTGCGGCTTCGCGCTCAAAACGGCCGCATTCTTCGTCGCGTTCGGGATTAGAGGCTCGAAAGGCAGCGCCTTGTCCTGGGCCACCTTCTTGAGCAGCATCCGGACCGCATCGGACACGGGAAGGCCCATCGCGGCCAATACTGCGAAAGCTTCCTCTTTGGTCGCGCTATCAATACGCGCCTGCACGAGTTGATTGGCAGACATGGTTTTTCCGTTATGCTTTAATTGTATGACAACGTAATGCAGGCAGCCCGGAAAGGCAAGCCTCTCCGGGCCAAGAACATCACCAATTAGGGTGTTGTCGATTTTTGAGGCAACAGGCTGCCAGGAAGATAATATTCGCCGAAAGCGTGGCCTTCCAGGGGTTGGTCGTCGAACAGACGGCTGAAAAAACCTACACTCGAACTCAGTGTTGGAGCGAACCGGTTCCCCAGGCCTCATGGCCCGGGCTTCATTTAGCACGTCACATCCGGAAGCCGGGACGTTCCATCCGCTGCATCCGCTCTTCGAGCTGCTCCCGCGTGAAGTTAAGCCCCTGCTTCAAGAGTTCGTGGATGTCCCACGGGCAACTCTGCGGAAGATCCTCCTCAACTAGACGCTGCTTCAGTTTCTTCTGCTCCCACATCTCCTCGGACTTATCGATGACGCGGCTGCGCGCGCCTTCGTACGTTTCCGCGATGATCTCGTCCCACTTGTGTCTTAGACTTGGGTTTTTCTTTAACAAACGAGGGATCTGCCGCCGATCCTCCTTGACGGTGCGTTCCCATCCCTGCCCATCCCTCTCCGGATCTCTCTTCAGGAAGGCGATATAGAGAAGATGCTCCATCACGAGTTCGAGCCGACTCTCCAAATGGCTCCGCTGGCTGCTTCCCAAGTCCTCGACCTCATCAACGAGGCTTTTATATCCAGCTTCTCGAACCGCCCCTCGCGCAGAAGCCGGGCTGTCTCCTGCGTCCCGGCGTAGAAATCCCGTTCGTACAGCTCCTTCGCCGTCATGGAGTCACGGTCACGCCGCACAAAAGCGGCCGCAATCAAAAAAGGCCGGGCATCCAGTCATAAGCGCAGTTGCGAATGGGAGCCGAGCCGCAGCAGTTCCAGCGTTTCCGCGTCCGGCTTGACGTGGCAGTCACGGCACCCGTGCCAATTGCCGCTTAGGGCATGCTCCCGATGGAGCGGCTCTAACGGCTCATCGTTCGCCAGCGCCACCAGAACCGGCCGCAGCATTGCCGCAAGCGTTTTGCCGTGCTTCCCCTTGGCCTCGCGTGCCACGTCACGTTCGAACGGCCCGGATTCTAGGATTTGCCGCATGCGGGCTTACCGCTTCCGGCCTTCCCTGCGCGCCTCTTCTATGTCGGCCATGATGCCCTCAATCGTCGTCGGCGTAAGCTTGCCAGCCTGCGCTTCCTCAATAGCGCGCACTGTTTCCGGGCTGGGCTGGAACAGGTCGAGCGGCAAGGTCCGGTCCGTGGCAATCCGCGTCATGAACATGCGCACCACATCGGACACGGTTAGACCCGTGGACTTGATGACCGCGCTTGCAACGTCCTGAATCTCGTCAGGCACCCGAGCTTGAATCTTCGCCATTGCTAAGACCTCCTTTTGTTGTCTGTACTATAGTGTACTACAGACCATCCGGCTTTGTCAATTTTGGCGCCGATCCGGACGGCCCAGCGGCCGAGAAGAACGTGACCTTCTCGGACGAAAGGGTTGTCTCTCTACGCAAACCGTCTCCTGCGTCCAGGCGTAAAAGTCCCGTTCGTAGAGCTCCTTCGCCGTCATGGAGTCACGATCATGGAGCGCCAGAAGAGCCGCGAGCGGAAAACCGCCTGCCGCCGTCTCTCCATTCTGAGCCGTATTCTCCGGGGAGGATCGGGAGCGACCGCGCCGGGCGCGATGTTTTCGGATGGAATGTAGCGGTATTGGGCGGCAGTCAGAGCGGCTGCTCGCTCTTATCGGCCCGAGCGTTGCGTCAAGGCTTCTGCCCGGGATAGGTCGCTGCAAAGTCGAGGAAATCCCCCACCACCCGGCAGAAGTCGGGGGCGAACGTCCGCTCCTCGTGGGACGAGTGGGGGATCACCCACCACCTTTTCGGCTCGGGGGCGGCATCGTAGATCTTATGCACGACGCCCACCGGCATCCGCCGGTCTTCCTCGGCCGCGATGACGAGGATCGGCACATGAATGTTTTGCGCCGCTTCCACGCAGTCGACCTTGCTCGGATCGAGCGAGTAGAGGCGCTCGAGCTCCCAGGAGACGAGATCGACGAAGGGAAAGGCGGGGAGGCCGAAGAAGAGCCGGGCATGGACGGCCATCGAGTTGCGCAGGTTGTCGAAGGGGGCGTCCGCGACTACCCCGCCGGCGCGTGGATCTTCGGAAACGAAGCGCAAGGCGGTTACGGCGCCGAGGGAAGTGCCCCAGACCAAGGGGGAGGAGTAGCCCTTGCTCCCCAGCTCGTCCGTCCACGCCTTGAGATCGAGGGGCTCTTTCCAACCGAGGGTGGTCAGGGTCTTCTCGCTCTTCCCGTGGCCCCGGAGGTCGATCGCCAGCACGGGGAAGCCGAGTCGGTGGCCTAATACGATGTAGTTGATCTGGAATTCCTTGCTGGCCCCGAGGCCATGAACCACGATGAGGGGGGGCTTGCGGGGGGCCCCTTCGGCGGGAATGAACCAGGCGGCGAGCTTGACGCCGTCTTCGCTGGTCGTCGTCCAGTCCTCGTAGGGGATGCCGGCCAGAGCCGGGGTGATGCTCAAGTAGCTGTGGGGCGGGACGGTGACCGCGACCCGGGCGAGGGAGTCGATATACCATTTAAGCCCGGCGAGAAGGGAAGCGAGCAGCCCGATCAAGGCTACTCCCGCCAGGAGCATCTTTCTCTTGGCGAAGAAGGAGTTCGGCGGACCGGAGGGATCGGTCTTGCCCGCGGAAGGGGAATCGATCGGCTCCCTCATTCTCTCCCGTTCGCGGGAGGCGTCGCCTTCGAGCATGGAAAGAGAGTCGTCGACGAGGAAAAGAAACGCAAGGGGTCGATTCGGAAGCGAACGGATCGTTCTCCGGAAGAACCGGAATCAGGGTAGAGGGCGGACCCGGAAGAGGGGCCGGTCGAAATCGACGGCTTTGCCGTTCTCGGCCAGGACTTCGGTGATGACCCCGCGCATCTCGGCCTTGATCTCGTTCATCACCTTCATGGCTTCGATGATGCAGACGACCGTGTTTTCGTGCACCTCTTGGCCGACGTCGACGTAGGGGGCCGAATCGGGCGAGGGGGACCGGTAAAAGACCCCGACCATGGGGGAGCGGATTTCCCGGGAGACCTCGACCGAGGCAGCGGACAACTCCCTGGGTTTTTCCGGCGCGACGATCGAAGTCGGGGAGGCATAGATCATGTGCGGATGGGAGGCGACCGGCGGAGGCTCTTTCCGGAGCCGCAAGCGAAAGCCCTCCCGCTCCACCTCGATCTCCGAGAGGTTTCCTTTGGCCATCAACTCGATCAGTTCGGCAATTTCTTTGGTTTCCATGAAGACTCTTTCGCGTCGGACCCGTTCATCTTCGTCGACTCCTCGATCTCGAGGCAAGCTCGGGCATAGGCAAGCGACGGATCGAGACCCCCCCGAAGGTCTCGCAACAGCTCCTCGAGGAGGCGGATTTCCCGTCCGGGGACTCCTCCCGGCCCCGGGCCGGCTTCGCGCAGGCGCTGCTCTCTCGCATACGCTTCCTCGAGCCGGGACAAAAGCCGTTCGCGCCGGAGATCGACCGCCGACTCGACGAGGGCGGCTCGGATCTCCTCGGGCTCGCCCTGGTCGGCATCGCCGAGTTCGCTTTCGATCTCTTTGCGGATCTCCAGCAACGCGGTTTCCAGAATGGCCGCTCGCCGGAAGGCCCGCAGCAGGGGAGTTTGGCTAGCGGCGAACCAGTCGGCGAGAAACTTGGCTTCCCGCGGATCCGCCTGCTCCCGCGCCGCTCGATCGGCTTGAACGGTGAGCGGGATGCAGCGGGAAGAGATCGTAGGGAGAAGCATCTGGGGCTGGGTGCTGGTGAGCAAGATCACCACATCTTGTGGCGGCTCTTCCAGCGTTTTCAAGAAGGAGTTCGCCGCTTCTCCCCCTCCGAGACACATGCGCTCGGCATCGCAGACCAGCGCAACCCGAAAGCGGCTGCGATAGGGCTTGAGGGAGAGCATTTCCATGAGCTCCCGCATTCGTTCGATGGGAATCCGGCGCAGCCGCGACTCGGCCCTGGCAAGGTGGAAGTCCGGTTGGATCTCGGGACGGGGCCCGAGCAAAAGTTCGGCGATCCGCATCGCCAGCGCTTCGAGTTGGGAAGAGCTTGTCCCCAAGAGAAGGTAGGCGTGAGCGAGGCGATCGGACGCCAAGGCCTGCTGCAGGCGCAAGAGAATCGTCTCAGAGTCCAAAGACATGGCTCACGGCCTCCCAAATGCCCTCGGCGACCTCGTCCTCCGGCCGGCCGCCGTCGATCAGCCGGATCCGATCGGGCTCGAGGCGAGCCAAATCGTGATAGCTGCTGCGGACCCGCTCGAAGAACTCCGGCGGCTCCTGCTCGATCCGATCTCCCTGCGCGCTCTCCCGCTTGCGCCGGGCGAGGCGCGCCGCCGCCTCCGACAAGGGAAGGTCGAGGATAAAAGTCATCCCGGGAGAGAGGCCCGCGCAGGCCAGCTCATTGAGGGAGCGAAGAAGAACGGGAGAAAAGCCGCGGCCGCCCCCCTGGTAGGCGAGGGTGGAGTCGCTGAAGCGATCGGAAAGGACCCAGCAATCTCTGGCGAGGGCGGGACGGATCGTCTCGCGGACGAGCTGCGCCCGGCTGGCCAAAAAGAGGAAAAGCTCGGATTCCGGGGAGAGGGCGGGTTCGGGGGCCGACTCCTTGAGGAGCCGGCGCAGCCGTTCTCCCAGGGGAGTGCCTCCCGGCTCCCGGATCGTGAGAACCGGCTCTCCCAAGGAAAGCAGCCGGGTTTCGAGCCTCCGGATCTGGGTCGATTTGCCGGCACCCTCCGATCCCTCGAAGGTGATGAACCGAAGGGGCTTCGCTTGCATCATCGCCTCCGAAGCTCTTGCCCCTTGGGCGTGTCCCGAACGGTCCAGCCCTCTTGCTCGATCGCCTCGCGCAGGGAGTCGCTCTCTTTCCAGTCCTTCCGGCTTCTGGCGTCTGCGCGTCGGCCGGCCAGTTCCTGGACGAGGGAGGAGGGGGTGTCGAGCGGCTCCCCCAGCCCGAGCACCGAGTCGACGGCTTGCCAGATCGCCGGCAGGTTCGGCAGGGGCGCACCCAGATCCAGCGCGCGATTGGTCGCGCGGAGGAAGTCGAAGAAGTGGCCGAGCGCGTCGGGGAGGTTGAGATCCTCGGCCAGGGCGCCGCAGAAAGAGCTCAAGAGCGTTTCTCCTTCGGGCGTCGCGGCGGCGAATCTTTCGGCGGGGAGCGGCCGCCAGCGGGCCAGCCAGTCGTCGATTCGGTCGACGGCGGCTTTGGCGGCGGCGAGCGCATCCCACGTGAAGTTCAAAGTCTGGCGATAGTGGGCGGCCGTGAGCAGCAGGAAACGAAGATGCCGTCCGGTGTATCCCTTGGCCAGGACGTCGGCGACCGAATAGACGTTGCCGAGGGACTTCGACATTTTTTCCCCGTCGACGAGCACGTGGCTGCAGTGGAGCCAGACGTGAGCAAACGCTTTCCCCGTGGCGCACCGGCTCTGGGCGATCTCGTTTTCATGGTGAGGAAAGACCAGATCGCTGCCTCCGCAGTGGATGTCGAACTCTTCCCCGAGATAGTGCATGCTCATGGCGGAGCACTCGATATGCCAGCCGGGCCTTCCCCTTCCCCAGGGGGAGTCCCATCCGACCTCCCCATCCTCCGGCTTCCAGGCCTTCCAGAGTGCGAAATCGCCGACGCTCTCCTTGACGTACTCATCCTGCGCGATGCGCGCCCCCGGCTGGAGTCCCCGGCGGTCGAGATGGGCGAGCCTCCCGTAATCCGGGAAGGAGTCGATCCGGAAGTAGACCGAGCGGTCCTCTCCCACGTAGGCGTGCCCGTTTTGCAGCAGCTTTTCGATCAGGGCGATCATCAGCCCGATATGGTCGGTCGCCTTCGGCCGCCGATCCGGCAGCAGGATATGGAGGGTCTTCATGTCCTGCTCGAAGAGGTCGATATATCGGCTCGTGAACTCGCGCAGAGGCAGGGATGCCGCCTGCGCCGCGGCGATCGTCTTATCGTCCACGTCGGTATAGTTCATGACCTGCTCGGGCTCGAATCCGAAGAGAGCGAGCACCCGACGGAGCAGGTCGACAAAGAGAAAGGTTCGAAAGTTTCCGATGTGGGCGCGTCCGTAGACCGTCGGTCCGCAGGCGTAAATCCGAACCTTGGGAGGGGCGATCGGCCGAAACTCTTCGAGGGTTCGTGAAAAGGTGTTGAAGAGATGAAGAGGGCTGCGGCAGTGCGTCATGGGGTGGAGGGCCGCGGGTGCGGCGATGGCGGGAGAATCTGCGGGGAAGCGGCGACCCGCCGGGCGATCTCTTCGGCCGGATAGGTCAGGATTTCGGAAAGGGTCGGATGGTAGTGGGGCAGCCGGTACAGGTCTTCCGCGGTGGCATGGACGGAGAGCAGAGCGACGAGCTCGTGGATCAGCTCCGAGGCCTCCGGTCCCGCGATGCCGGCACCGAGCAGCTCGCCCCTCTGAGGCTCCGCGAGCAGCTTGACGAAGCCTCGCGTGGCTCCCTTGAGGAGCGCCTTTCCGTGATCGGCAAAGGGATAGCGCGCCACCAAGACGGGCCGGCCGGACTGGTGCGCCGCTGCCTCGGTCAGTCCGAGGCGGGCCACTTCGGGCTCGGTGAAGACGATCTCCATCGTGAGCCGGTAGTCCATCTGCCGAAACGGCGCGCCTCTTCCCAGGGCCAGGCGCGCGGCGTTTTCCCCGGCCACCTCGCCTTGGAGCACGGCGATATGAACGACCTCTTCGATTCCAGCGAAGTCGCCCGCGGCAAAGAGGTGCGGCACGCTTGTCCTCATCTGGAGGTCGACCACGGGAGCTTTCTCGCGGCACTCGATCCCGGCGGCGGGGAGGTGCAGGCCTTCCCGGGCGGGAGTTCGTCCCGTCGCCAGGAAGATCTCCTCTGCGACCAGCTCGTGGACCGCTCCGTGCTGGACGAGACGGAGCCGCTTTTCCTTCCCGCTCCTGCCTGCGGAAACCAGCGAAGCGTTCGTGAACAGCTCGATGCCCTCATCCCGAAACGCTTCTTCTAAGACGAGCGCAAGATCGGAATCAAACCGTTTCAGGATCCGAGGTCCCCGCTGGACGAGGCGGACGCCGACGCCGAGCCGTCCGAAGAACTGTGCGTACTCGACGGCGACGGGGCCGCCCCCGAGGACGATCAGGCTCTGGGGAAGCTCCGTTTGCCGGAGCACGGTATTGCTGTCCCAAAATCCGATCTCCGCAAGTTCCGGCAGCGGGGGATGGCTGATCCGGGATCCCGCGGCGATCACGAAGGTTTTGGCGCGCAGGATGCTTTTTTGACCATCGGGATAGGCGAGCGCGACTTGGTGTGGATCGAGAAACGAGGCGTGAGCGCGAATGAGCTGAAATCCGCCCTGGGTTAGCTCCTTTTGCCGATCGGCGGCAAACTCCGAGACGAGGCGGTGCGTCCGGGCCATGATCGCGGGAAAGTCAGCCCGGACCGGCTGCGTCTGCAGGCCGAATTGGTCCGCCTCTCGAATCGTGTGCCACCTCCGGCTGGCTTCCAGCAGGGCCTTGGTCGGCATGCAGCCGGCGAGGATGCAGAGACCGCCCAGCCGCTCAGCGCCCTCCACCAGAGCCGTGCGGGCGCCCATGGCCGCCGCCGTCCTTGCGGCGGCGAATCCGGCGCTGCCGCCGCCGATCACGGCTACATCAAAGAGGGGCTCCATGTCTGTCCACCGTTGTTTTCCCTGTCCGGCCATCTTGTCCGGGTGACCATTCCCTTGCTCGGGTCCCAAACCAGGGTGCGGCTACGAGCGGCCCTCGACGAGAGCAAGAAGCGGCTCGAACTGCTCCAGATCCGGCAAAAGCATCGTGGGACGGCAGCCGGCGAGTTCGGCCAGGGAATAGCCTCCCGTGGCCACGGCGATGGAATAGGCGCCGATCGCCTGGGCGCAAAGCACATCGTGCGGGGTGTCGCCGATCAGGAAGACCTGCCGGGCCGAGAGCTCCTCTCCCCACCGCTCTCGCAGAAGCTGCATCGCGGATCGGGCGAGTTCATTCCGGCACTCCCAGCGGTCGCCGAAGGCGCCGAACGAGAAGAAGCGCTCCAACCCGAAGTGCGCCAGCTTGATCCGGGCGCCGCGCTCGAAATTCCCCGTGAGAAGCCCCTGGCGCCATCCGGCTCTCTCTTGGATCGCCGAAAGCAGCCGCTCCACTCCGGGGTAGACGCGGCCCGAAGAGCGTGAGATCTCTTCCTGCAGATACTGCAGGTAACGGTTGCGAAACCGAGTGAGGTTTTCCTCGGACCAGGGGATCTGGAACCGGGTGAAGATCTGCCGGACGATCAAGGAATCGGTTCGCCCCCGGTAATCGAGCTCCGCAAGCGAAAGTTCCTGTCCATGGAGTTCGCGTGCGGTACGCACAATGGCCGTCACCCCCGCCCCTCCGCTCTCCAGGAGGGTCCCGTCGATATCCCAAAGAATGATCCGGAGCGTCGTCATCTTCCGTGCAAAACTGGAGCCGACGGGCTACGCGCCCAGGATGGAATAGCCGCAATCCAGGTAGATCGTCTGCCCGGTGATCGCGCCCGCGCCCTCGCTGGCGAGGAAGAGGGCCGTGGCGCCCACTTCCGCAAGGTCGACGGGCTTCCGCAAGGGGGCGGTCTCCTGATGGTGTTTGAGCATCTGGGTGAAGCCCGAGATGCCACGGGCGGCAAGCGTATTGACCGGTCCCGGGCTCAGGGCGTTGACCCGGATCCCCTGAGGGCCCAGCTCGTAGGCCAGATACCGGACCGAGGCCTCCAAGGCCGCCTTGGCGGTTCCCATGATGTGATATTGAGGAGTCACCTTTTCGGCCCCGTAATAGCTGAGGGTGAGGAGGAGCCCCCCTCGAGACATCCGCCGCTTCACGTGCCCGGCGATCGCCAGAAAGGAATAGACGCTGATGTCGAAGGTCACCCGGAAGTCGTCGCGCTTGACCTCGGAAAGCTCGTGCTCGAGCGCGTCCTTGGGCGAAAAGGCGACGCTATGGAGGACGAGATCGATGGTCGGCGCTACACGGGCGACTTCGGAAAAAAACGATTCGAGTTGCGCATCCTCGGCGAGGTCGCAGCAGAAGACCTTCCCGGGCTTCGGGAGGGATTCCGCGAGCTCTTCGACATTCTTGCGCAGCCGTTCTCCCTGGCAGCCGAGGATCAGCGACGCACCCTCGGCGCTCCATGCCTGGGCGATCGACCAGGCGAGGCTCCGCTTGTTGGCGACGCCAAAAACGAGGGCGGTTTTGCCTTCCAGAATTCCCTGGTTCATTGCCTTTCAAAGAAGCCCGCGCCTTCTCAAAAGTCACGATCTTTTCTCGGGAAAGGAGAATCGATGGACCCCGGTGTTCGGGAGCGGGAGGAGCTCCTACGGGCCTTCCTCCCGGAGGAAGGGGTTGGTCTCGCGCTCGACGCCGATGGTCGTCGGCCGGCCGTGACCGGGGTAGACCGTGGTTTGCGGGGGCAGGGGAAGCAGGTAGCGACGAATGCCCTCCAGGAGATCTTGGCGGGAGCCTCCGGGGATGTCCCAGCGGCCGACGCCGCCTGCGAAGAGGATGTCGCCGCCAAAGAGGCGGGCGCAGCGAGGCTCGTAGTAGGCGACGCTGCCGGGGCAGTGGCCTGGAATGTGGTAGAGGATGAATTCATGGCCGCTGCAGCCCCAGCGGACGAGGCCGTGAGGGGGCAGGGGGAGCGGGGTCAACTGCTCGAGCGGCGCGCACTTCCCGGGAATGCCGTAGTTCTGATAGCCGATGGGATGACGCAGGATGGGAAGGTCGGCCGGATGGCCGTAGGCCACGGCTCGGTGTTCGGAAACGAGCTGTGCCGCATCCCAGATATGGTCGAAATGGCCGTGGGTGAGAAGGAGGGTTTCGACGCGCATCTTCTTCTCCCGCAGGAAGGCGGCGATTCCTTGCGGCGCATCGACGCAGACCCATCCCTCCTCGCCAGGGAAGAGGTAGGCGTTGGTCTGGAGAGGGCCGCCAACGAAGGTCTGAAGCTCCTGGTTCATGCGGGCTTTGCTTTGGTCATTCGCGCTCGAGCGCGCGCCACCTCTTCGGCGTAGGTTTGCGCGGGGTTTTCTCCCTCGAGTCCGCTTTCCTCTCTTTCCCAAGAGTCCGGTTTGCCCATCGAGTAGAGGCCGAAGCGGGGAGCATAGCTGCCCCACTCGTAGTTGTCGACGAGGGACCAGTAGAGATAACCGAAGAGAGGCGCTCCCTCTTCCCAGAGTTGGGTCACCATCCGGACGTGCGTGCGGATGTAATCGGTCCGACGGACGGCGTCTTCCCGGTCTTCCAAGCTGCCGGAGGAATTCCCCCGATAGGCGATCCCATTTTCCGCAATCAAGAGGGGCAGTCCAAAACGGCGGAGCTGTCCGATGATGAAGGCGAGTCCTTCGGGAAGCATATGCCAGTCCCACCATTTGCTCGTAAAGCCTTCCACGAGCCACTCATGAAAGGCCTTATTGCGGCGCGGGAGCTCATCGCGCCAATGGGGCCAGCGAAAGGCATGCTCGACGAAAGGGTCGTAGTAATCAAAGGCCACGTAGTCCAAGGGAGGAGTCGGGGAGGAGTAGATGACTTCCACCAGCCGGTCCCAGGTGTCTCCGAGAGAAGAGGCGTAGGCCAGGAAGTGCTGCACGGTCTTGATGGCACTGCCGAGCACTTTCGGGAGGAAGGAGACCGTAGGAAACCGGGCGCGCTGGAAATCCCGATCGCACCGGCGGGCGTTTTCCCAGAGATGAGAAAAGATCTTCTGCTTGGGAATCCCCCGGAAGGGGCAGTAGAGAAGATCGAGCCAAGCCTGGTCGAGCCAATAGAGATTGTTGGCGTAGTTGTTGAATCCGACAAGCGGTCGCACGCGCGTGGTTTCATAGGCTTCATGGATGACCTGGTAGGCGCGGACATGGCCTTCCAAGAGGTGCATGAGGGCTTTGGCAGCGGAGGGTACTCCCCGCCGCGGACCTGTGGGAAAATAGCCGTAAAGGTAGTGGCAGGCCGCGAGCATGTTGGGTTCGTTGGTCGTGAGGTAGACGCGGGGTGGCTGCACCCGATGCTTCTGGGAGAGAAGCTCGAGAAGGGATTGAACGGTGTAACGAACGTAGGTGACGAAATGGTCGATCGTCTCCGTGTGCAACCAAGCGTCGAGTCCCAGCCAAGCCGGATGGGTGAAATGGTGAAGGGTGACGATCGGTTCGAGTCCCAGAAGTCGGCAGTGGGCCAGGATCGCGGCGTAGCGCTCGACCGCCGTGGAATCGAAGGGAGGGGGGGGAGCGCCCGACTCGGCATCCGGAAGGGTACGGATCGGCTGGATCCGGCTCCAAGACAGCTCCAGGCGAAAGGCGTTGAGTCCGAGCCGTGCCGCCCGCTCCAGGTCGGCTTCGGCGAGCTCCCAGAAGTTGCTTGCCCGGCCCGAGGGCTCGACCAGTCGTTCGCGCTCGGCCCACGCCCAGTTGTTGAGGGGTTCTCCGGCCCCATTGATCCCTCCTTCGTGCTGGTAGCCGGAGGTGGCGACTCCCCAGAGGAAATGGGGAAGACGCGCCTCGGCGGGCGGGAGAGCGGGCTGAGGAGGGATCCCCGGCAGGCCGAGACTCTTCGCTAGAGCTTGACCGCCTTGGCTACCTGCGCGATCTGCTGCTTTTGTTTGCGATTGATCCAAACGGGTTCGGGCTCCTGGGCTTCGTCATCCAATAGGCGGCGGACGATAATCTGGGCCGCATTCGGCCGGGCGGTTTCCCGCGCCGCCCGCTGCATGTCCTGCAAGCGGGCAGGATCGGAAAGGAGGGAGTCGACCTTAAAGGCGAGTGTGGTGAATTCGTGGCATTTGACGGCCGCCCTCTGCTCCAGGAGGTAATCGCTATTCAGCTCTTCCTGACCTGGGATGGGAGCGACGATGATCATCGGCAGGCCTCTGGCCATGGCTTCGGACGCGGTGAGCCCTCCGGGTTTCCCAATGAAGAGGTCTGCGGCCGCCATCCACCGGTGCATCTCGTGGGTAAAGCCGAGCACTTTGAGGGGGAAGGAGTTCGTCCACTCGGCCCTCGTTTGTAGGAGCTGCTCTTGTAGAAGCGGATTCTTGCCGCAGATGACGACGATCTGGACGGGTCTGCTCACGCTCCGAAGGGATTCGACGACGACTTCCGCCGGGCCCACCCCGAGCGCGCCGGCGGAGACCAGAAGAAGGGGAAGGTTGGGATCGCATCCCAGGGCTCGCCGAGCCTCGAAGCGATCCAGGGGCAGCGAAAACACGGGATCAATGGGGATCCCGCTGACCGTGATGCGCTCTTCGGGAAGCCCGAGGCGACTCAAGTGGACCCGTGTCTCTTGGGTAGCGACGAAATAACGATGGAAGAGTCGGCAGAGCCACATGGCGTGGAAGTGAAAGTCAGTCACGACAATCGAAAGACGCGTGCGCAATCCCGCTTGGGAGATCAGGTGGGAGATTAATTCCGCGGGTAGGAAATGGGTGCAGACGGTGACATCGGGAGAAAAGCTTTCGATGAATTCGACAAGGGGTCCCGTATTGAGCCGGTCCAACATCAAGCGCATGCGATCGGTCTTCCACGGCTCGTCGGTCATCTTGTACCACCAGCCGAGGAAGGTGGGCGCCTTCTCCACGAGCTGAGTGTAGAGGCTCGAATAAAAGTCGCGAAAGATCTTGTTGGTGAACTTGAGGACGTCGACGGTCAGGACCTCGTCGGTTTCCGGCTGATGGCGGAAGACCTTGTCCAAAGCCTCGGCGGCTCTTACGTGGCCGGTGCCGGCGCTCGTGGAAAGGATGAGAATTCTTCGGCGAAACATGGCGTGGGCTCTCTTCTATCTTTGTTGCGGAGGTTGCGGCGACGGCTGCCCCGCATTCTGTCCTTGGTAGAGGACGACCTTGCTGTGACCGTCGACCTGCATCTGATCGGTATCCCGAAAGAGGGTGATGACGGTTCCGGTGACATGATTCTTCTCGTCGATCACCTCGGGATTTCCGGTCATGATGAGCTTATTTTCGGCGACGATATACTCCATCTGGCTCGATTTTCCCGTCCGGGTGGTCTGCTCGAGAATGGCGTCACCGCGGGCGATCAGTCGCTTCACCTGGTTGCCCGTCTCGTCGAAGAAGACAGTCATTTCGTTGGACCTCACCCGCATGTTGCTGGTGACCAGGATCACGTTTCCGTTAAAGAAACCTTGGTGGATGTTCATGTCCAATCGGAACGTGTTGGAGGTGACGACCGTGGCGTCCGGATGGCCTTGCAACTCCGAGGGCTTTCCCTCGGGAAACTGTCCCCGAAGCTCGCTGGTCGACAAGCTAACCAGGATCAGGCAGCCAAAGAACGAAAGAAAGGGTTTCATTGCGAGGATCCTAGCGGTTTTAAGGAGGGAGAAGCGCCTTGTCGCAAGACGGGAGCGCTCTTTTCGGCGCTCTGCTGGCTCGAAGGCTTTGCCAGCGGGAGATGATAAAGGACGACGCGGACGTTCTGCCGGAAAACGCCCCGGTGTTCGCGGACCTCCCAATCCATGATCTGGCTCGTGAGCCGCAGATCGGGCCGCTCGACGACCGCTCCGGATTGCGTGCTGAGGCGATCCTCGAGTTTCCAGAGGTCGCAGCGCGGGGAGAGGATGGTGGTGCTGATCTTGCCTTGGTCATAGAGCTCGATTTTCATGTCGAGGATTTCCGTTCGGTTGACACTGATCGCATGAGCTTCCCGACCCGTGATCATTCCATCGAGTGCCCCCTGGGTATTCCTTTGAGGAAGGCGAAACTCCTTAACCACCGAGCCGAGCGGGATCGAGGCGGAATCCGCCCGGGCTGTCGCGGGAGCAGAGGCGACCATCCAAGAGCAGAGGGCGACCGCGAAGAGAAGAAGCAGTTTGTCCCTCTTTGCGTCTGCTGTCCGCTTGCCGGCGGCCGGGAAGGCCCCGCAAGGGGAGAGGACTCTATGCGGACTTGCCGTCTTTAGCCGCTGCATGGATCTCCAGAAGCTTTTCGAGAAGAGAAGAGACTTGAGCTAGGGGGATCATGGTCGCTCCGTCGGAGGGGGATTCCTCAGGCGAGGGATGGGTTTCCAGGAAGAGCCCGTCGATTCCCACGGCCACGGCCGCCCGCGCCAACGGAAAGGCCAGATCCCGATCTCCGCCGGAGGCGGAGCCCAGGGCGCTGGGCCGTTGGACCGAGTGCGTGGCATCAAAGATGACGCGGTATCCTCGTCTCCTCATCTGTACCAAGTTCCGCATGTCGACGACAAGGTCATGATAGCCGAAAGAGGTGCCTCGCTCGGTAAAGAAAAAGCTTTGACAGCCACCGGAACGGAGCTTTTCCGCGATGCGATCCATGTCCGAAGCCGCGAGGAACTGCCCTTTTTTGACGTTGATCGGTCTTCCGGTCGCGGCGGCGGCCAAAAGAAGATCGGTCTGCCGCGAGAGAAAGGCTGGGATCTGTAGAAGATCGGCGACCTCCGCTACGGGTACCGCTTGGCTGCTTTCGTGGACGTCGGTGGTGACGGGAACTCCCAGTCTCTCCCGAATCCGTCCCAAGATTTCCAGGCCTCCTTCTAATCCCGGCCCGCGGTAGGAGCCGATGGAAGAGCGGTTGGCCTTGTCGAACGAAGCCTTGAAGCAGAAGGAAAGCCCGAGGCGCGAAGCGACTTCTTGAAGGCGCGAGGCGATCCGGATGGCCAACTCTTCGGATTCCAGCACGCAGGGCCCCGCGATCAGAAAAAAGGATGAACTCTCCTGAAACATGGCTAGCCGGCGGAAACCCGTAGTGCTTCCCGCAGGAAGCCGGCAAAGAGGGGATGGGGAGCGTTGGGACGCGAGTGAAACTCAGGGTGGAACTGACAACCCACGAACCAGGGATGATCGGCCAATTCCAGGAGCTCGACAAGCTTGGTGTCCTCGGAGGTTCCCCCCACCAGGAAGCCGGCCCGCTCGAAGGCTTCCCGGTAGGCGTTGTTGAACTCGTAGCGGTGGCGGTGGCGTTCTCGAGCGGAAAGGGCCTGATAGGCCGTTTGAGACTTGGTACCCGGAACGAGATGGCAAAGGGAAGCGCCCAACCGCATCGAAGCTCCTTTTTGGACCGTCTGCCGTTGCTCTTCGAGCAGGCAGATCACCGGGTCGGAGGTTGTCGGGCAGAACTCCGTGCTGTGAGCCTCGGGCATGTCGAGGACATGCCGAGCGAACTCGACCACCGCGATTTGCATCCCCAGACAGAGACCAAGATAGGGGATCTTCCGCTCCCGCGCAAAACGGGCGGCCATAATCTTTCCCTGTACGCCCCGATGGCCGAAGCCTCCCGGGACGACAATGCCTTGTGCCTGGCCGAGCAGCTCTTCCGCCCCCCTCTTCTCCACCTCTTCCGCATCGACGGGAATGAGCTCGATCCCGGCCTGCACGGAGGCCCCGGCATGCACTAGGGCCTCGGAAACGCTCTTGTAGGCGTCCTGATGCTCGATGTATTTGCCGACCATGGCGATGCGGACTCGGTACTTCGGAGCGAGGATCTGATGGAGGAACTTTTGCCAGTCTCGAAGATCCGCCGGAGGCAGCGAGAGACGCAGGGAGCGGGCGACCAGCTCGTCGAGCCGTTCCCTCTGGAGTAGGAGCGGCAGCTCGTAGATCGAATGCTCCAAGTCGACCTCTTCTACGACGGCCTCCAGGGGTACGCTGCAGTAGAGGGAGAGCTTCTGTCGAATATCCGGCGTCAGCGGCCATTCCGAGCGGCAGACAAGGATATTGGGCTGGATGCCGATCTCCCGGAGCTTCGCCACGCTCTGCTGGGTCGGCTTGCTTTTGAGTTCTCCGGCCGCGCGGAGATAGGGAACGAGGGTGACATGGAGAAAGAGGGCGTTTCCGGGTCCGACTTCCAGGGCGAGCTGACGGACGGCTTCCAGGAAGGGCAGTCCTTCGATGTCTCCCGTGGTTCCGCCGATTTCGGTGATGAGCAGGTCGTAGTCGCCGGCGGTGGCGGCGGCTCGAATCCGCTCCTTGATTTCATCGGTGACGTGGGGAATGACCTGGACGGTCTTTCCGAGGTAGTCGCCGCGCCTCTCTTTGTGGATGACCGATTCGTAGATCTGGCCCGTGGTCGCGTTGTTCTTCCGCGTGAGCTGAACCGAGGTGAATCGCTCATAGTGGCCCAGGTCTAGATCGGTTTCGGCCCCATCCTCCAGCACGTAGACCTCCCCATGCTGATACGGGTTCATGGTGCCCGGATCGACGTTGAGGTAGGGGTCGAGTTTCTGGAGGGCGATCTTGAGTCCCCGGTGCTCGAGAACCGTGCCCAAGGCGGCGGCGGTCAATCCCTTTCCGAGGGAGCTAACGACTCCACCGGTGACAAACACATATTTCATCTTTGCTTCAAAATCTGCTCGATGCGTGCGGCGTCTTCGGGAACGTCGACCCCTGCGCAGCGCATGGCGGTTGGTACGGTCATCATCGGCAGGCCATTTTCCAAGGCGCGCAACTGCTCCAGACTTTCCGCCTGCTCCAGCTCACCGGGAGCGAAACGGACGAAACGCCGAAGAGCTTCCGCCCGGAACGCGTAAATTCCCACATGAGCCCATCGGGGCACGTCCCGACCAACGTCGCGGACAAAAGGGAGAGACGCTCGGGAGAAGTAAAGCGCGTAACCGCGCCGGTCGCAAACCACTTTTGTGACATTCGGATTGGTGGCCTCCTCTGGTGCAAGCGTTCGGCGAAAGGTCGCGATCGGATCCGAGCCGATCCCGGCGATCAGTCGATCGATTTCCGCAGGCTCAATGGTTGGTTCGTCTCCCTGGAGGTTCACATAAAGGTCGGCGGGGATCCGCGCAGCGACCTCGGCCATTCGATCGGTTCCCGATGGGTGGTCCGACCGGGTAAGCTCCGCCCGAGCTCCGAAGAGACGGACGGCCTCGAAGATTCGCCGGTCATCGGTGGCCACCACCACTTCGCGCACTCTCCGGCAGCGCGTCGCCGCCTCCCAAACCCACTGGATCAGGGGCCTTCCGGCGATCATGACCAGCGGCTTTCCGGGGAAGCGGGTCGATGCCCAACGAGCGGGAATGACCAGAACTGCCTTTTCCGCCATCGGTCCTTATGAATCCTCTCCTACGGACCGCAAGATCCAGTCCGTCGCCTTCTGCAGGTTGGGCGCGACATGGTCGGCTAGGCTCCGGGCCCACTGCCGCGCCCGAAGGCCTTCTTTCTCCGATTCTCTTGCGGTAAGAAGGATGGTCCGGCAGCCTGCATTGCGCCCGCAGAGAACATCGGCGATCCGATCCCCGACGAAAAACGACCGGCTCAGCTCGAGAGCAAACTCGCGCGAGGCGCGCCAGAGCAAGAGGGGAGAGGGCTTCCGGTCCCATGACGGATCGTCGCCGGGGGCCGCAAAGGAGAGATAGATCTTAGAGAAGAACGGAGCCCGGAGCCGGCTCAGGATCGCCCGGTTCACCGCATCGACGTCTTCCCGGCGGATCCATCCCCGTCCGACCCCCGATTGGTTGCTGACCAGGAAGAGGAGAAAGCCGGCGGCTTTCAGCCGGGTCAGGCAGTCCTGCGCCCCCTCGACGAGGACCACCTTCTCTGGATCGTCCAGGTAGGGAACATTTTCAATCAGGGTGTCATCCCGATCGAAGAAAACAGCCCTCACTCTCATGAACCGGCAGTGAGGTGAGCCCGGAGTTCCTCCGGGGAGACCGTTGCGGTCCCGAGCTTCCCAACCACGATTCCCGCCCCGAGGTTGGCCAGCTTCGCGGCTTCCCAAGCTTCCGATCCCGCTGCCAGGGCGAGCGAGAAGAGACAGAGGGAGGTGTCTCCGGCTCCCGAAACATCGAAGACTTCGCGCGCCGCGGTCGGAATTCGACGGCTCCGGCTCATTTCGTCGAGCAGAAGCATCCCCTCTTCGCCCAAGGTTACTAGAAGATGGAGGCAGCCCCAGCGTTCTTGCAAAAGGCGGGCCGCTTTCTCGATCGAGGGGAGGCTCTCCTCGGGATCTTCCAGACCACTGAGAGCGAGGGCTTCCGAGCGATTGGGCTTGAGGACGCTGACTCCCTTCCAGGATAGCCGATTGAGGGTGTGCGGATCGGCCGCGGTGAGTCTCCCGGCTCGGGTCGCCTCTTCCAGGACCAGATCGACGATCTCCTGATCGAGGAGTCCCTTGGCGTAGTCTTCGAGGAGAATCAGGTCGCAGGCAGGAATGGTCTGTCGCAGGAAAGCGAGCAGCTCTCCCCGGGCAGAAGGAGGCAGGGGATCCCGCGTCTCGCGATCGACCCGGACGATCTGCTGCTGCCTTCCGAAGACCCGGGTCTTGAGGGTCGTTGCTCTTCCGGGAAGTCGCAAAATCCCGCTGATATCGCAGCCCGTCCCTTTTAGCCCGTGGATCAACTCCTCCCCCGGGGAATCGTCGCCGACCGCCCCGCACAGGGTGACCAGCGGAGTAAACTCTAAAAGATTCCGGGCGACATTCGCGGCACCTCCCGGAAAACGGGAGGAGCGCTGCACTTCTACCACGGGGACGGGCGCTTCCGGAGAGAGCCTGCGGACTCGTCCCCAGAGGAATTCGTCGAGCATGAGGTCTCCGATGACCAGAGTGCGGAGGCTGCGAAAACGAGTCAGGAGCAGATCTAGTCGGTCGGAAGCGAGAAGCACGCACGCAAGGGGTAACCCAACCGTCTTTCTCTGTCAAATGGCATCTCCTTTTTCGTGCGGAGACCGGCGCAGCCCGAACAAGGGATCGATTGCCTCTCCTTGGCACCTCGAGAAAGAGGCTTGCGCGACCGGGAATTCTCTCAAAGGATAAAGGATGAGATCTTTTCGGCGGAAAAGGAGACTCCTACGTTGCACACGATCGCGTATCTCGGACCGGAGCACACCTTCTCGCACCTAGTCGCCAGAAGGAGATTTCCCCAAAACCGGCTCATCCCCTGCGTGTCGATCGCCGAGGTCATCGCCTTCACGGAGTCCGAAGAAGATCGCCTGGGTCTGGTTCCGATCGAAAATTCCTCGGGCGGAATGATCCTGGAGACAGTCGATCTTCTTTTAGAGGAAGAGCAGCCGCTCTTCATTCAGGAAGAGCTCGCGCTCCGGGTCCATTTGGCGCTGATCGGGCATGGCGGGGAACCACCCCAGATCGTCTTTTCGCATTGGGCGCCCCTTGGTCACTGCCGGCGGTGGATCGAAAAGCGGTTTCCCAAGGTGGAGCTGCGGGTTGCCGCCAGCACATCCGAGGCTGCCTGGTTGGCCGCAAAGACTCCGCGCGCCGCCGCGCTGGCTACCCGTGAGGCGGCTGCGGCAACCGGGCTTTCCATCCTCCATTACCCGGTGGAGGAAGGGATCGTCAATCTCACTCAGTTCGTCCTTTTGGGGAGAAAAAAGCCCTCTCCCGGCGGCAGGGAGACGAGCCTCGTGTTTTCTCTGCCGCAGGAGCCGGGGAGCCTCTGCTCCTTCCTGGAAGTGTTTCGCACCGAGCAAATCAACCTGAAGCGGATCGTCTCCCGACCCGTGCCGGGGCAGCCGAACACCTACGTCTTCTTCGTCAGCCTCGAAGGGAGCGACGAGGAGGGACCGATGGAGCGGGCGCTCAGGAAGGTCGAGCAGCGGGCCCTGCGGTGCCGTTCCCTTGGCTCTTACCTGGTTCAGGCTCCTTACGAGTCGTAGGCTTCGGCTCCCCCGCTCTCAGAGTTTGCGGCGGCTGGGCCGTTTGTGATTTCCGCGCTTCTTCCCATGGAGTGGTAAAGCTTTCGTCCGAGAGGAGAAAAGAGAAGGGCGGATCGGGAACTTTCTCATCCTCGGGGTGCGCTACCGCTTTCCCGAGGGATTGATCCTCAGGCTGGGTCTGACGGATCGAGATCGGGGTTCCCCGGTCGATCAATGCGAAGAAGCGCTCCGCATCTCTCCCCGTCAAATGGAGGCAACCGTGGGTTCTCGGTGTCGACCAGAGGTACCCCTCATGAAAGCCGTACCCGGGCGAGAAACCAACCCAGAATGGCATCGGATAACCGACGAATTTCCAGCCGCGAGCCCGGCTGGGGGGTCCGCCGGCCTTGGTCCCTTCTACCGTTTGACCGTCCTTCACCCAGAAGCCGTAATGGCGGGACCGCCGCCGCGTGGCCTTTCCCGTCACGTGGAAGACCCCTGTGGGCGTGAGATGGCCTGGCCTGCCCGAGCAGGTGGGCATCACCAGGAGAGGCCGATTGCCTTCCATCACGTAGACGACCCGGCCCTCGAGGGAAACTTTGATGATTCGCTGGGAAGGGGCGGAGGGATGCACCCTGTGATGGGCGCCAGACGTCCAGGATGCCTCTCTTTTTCCTCTAGCCCAAGCGGAGGAGCCGGTGAAGAAGTGCGCGAGAGTCGACAGGAGGAGGGCGATCGCGATCGCGGGCGGTGGAGGCCGAAAAGTGCGCATCATCGTGGCGATACCAGTTCTTCTACCGGATTCGACCTCTTCCGAAAAGGCGGAAACGGCTCTCGGCTCTTGCTCCGCCCGTCCTCTCCCGCAGAGGCGATCCCTGAGCCAGCAGTGGGCATATTTACGTCCTGTTGACCGAAATACACGAGTAATTAACTGGGTATTTACGATCTCTTTACGTAGGATGAGCGTCCTAACTCACGCGGAACTGTCCGACGCTCTCCACGATTCGGACGCCCGTTGGAAGGTCGGCCACGGGATCGTGCCATGCCACTAGAGAATCCATGGGTCTTCCTCACGATTTGGATGGGCGCGGCGTTTCTGGCCGCCGTGATTGCGCTCCAGCTTCGGATCTCCGTGGCTCTGGTGGAGGTTCTGGTCGGTATTTTGATGAGCCACCTGCTGGGGCTGGCGGACCCGCCCGAATGGATGACCTTCCTGGCCAGGCTCGGCAGCGTCACGCTGGCGTTCCTTGCGGGGACTGAGATTGATCCGGCTTCCTTCCGGCACCACGCCTTCCCGAGCCTCGTCATCGGCATTCTCTCCTTTCTTCTTCCCTTCGGCCTGGTCTATCTCATAGCGCACTTGCTTTTGGGTTGGAGTACGGCAGGGTCGCTCGTCGCCGGGATCGCGCTGGCCACGACCTCGGTTGCGATCGTTTACACCGCCATCCTCGAAAAGGGGATGGAAGCCACCCTCTTCGGCCAGCTTCTTCTGACGAGCTGCTTCGTGACCGATTTCCTCTCGGTCCTCTTTCTAGGCGTCTTCTTTACGCACTGGTCCACGACCTCGGCGCTTTTGCTGTTCGTGGCTCTCGTGCTGCTCCTGGCGCTGCCGCTGTCGCTGAGGCCTCTTCTCCGGTGGCTGGGTCGCAGCCCGGTCAGCGAACCGGAAGTCAAGTTCCTCTTCTTTGTCCTCGCTCTCCTGGGCGCGCTTGCTTCGGTCGCGCAGACCGAGCCGGTCCTGCCGGCCTATGTGGCCGGCGTGCTCGTCGCCAAGTCCTTTGCGACCGATCGCCAACTCGTCCGCCGCATGCGCTCGCTCGCTTACGGCTTGCTCACTCCCTTCTTCTTCATCAAGGCGGGCTTTCATATTTCCCTGCAGATTCTGCTTTTCGGCTTCCTTCCCATCCTCCTGTTCTTCGCCGTCAAGTTCCTGAGCAAGATGTTGGCCGTCTGGCCAGCTTTTCGCGTGCTGCGGCTCTCCCGGCGGGAGGCGCTTTTCGGCTCCCTGCTGACGAGCGGAGGGCTCACCTTCGGACTCATTGCGGCCCACTTCGGAGTAACCAAAGGGCTCTTGCAGAGAGAGCAGTATTCGCAAGTGACGATCGCCATTCTCCTAAGCACGCTCGTTCCGGTGATTGGAGCAAGCCGTCTCTTTCCCCCGGCTCCCGTCAAAGCGAAAGAAAAGGAGCCGAAGCTTACCGAACCTGGGGAGTTCGAAGAGGAGGGGTAATCTCCAAACTGCGGGCGTCCAGAGACTTTTTGCTCGCGGCTTTGGAGGAGCAGTGCTTATCTTTTCCCCCGTGATTCTCGCCTGCTTGTCGCACAATCGTTCTCCTGCGGCTTGCGAAATGGTGCAAGGGGGTTGCCATGCTTGAGCGCGCGCAGATCCGGCGGCTGCGCATCGCTTCGCTGCTCGAGGGGTTCTCCTTGCTTTTGCTCCTTTTCGTGGCGGTTCCCGCCAAGCATCTCTTCGGGCATCCCCTGGGTGTCCAGGTGATCGGCCCCGTGCACGGGTTTTTCTTTGTCTTGTTCCTCTGGAGCTTGCTGGTAGCCTCCTCGGCCGGCGGCTGGCCCCGTGGCGAGGTTGTGCGCCTCCTCCTTGGCAGCATCCTCCCGTTCGGGGCATTTGTGAACGCCGGCCTCCTCAGAAGGAAGGAAGAGGCTTCTGGCCTAAGCGCCGAGACGGAGGCGGAAAGTTGACCTATCTCTGGCTCAAAGCGCTGCACACCGCCGCCGTTCTGGTCTGGGTCGGTGGTCTCTTCACGCAGTCCATCCTGCTCGCGGCCCTGGTGCGGAGCGGCATGGAGCCATCTTCCCGTTCACTCATCGCTTCGGTGCGCCAGTGGGATAGCCGCGTGACCATGCCCGCGATGCTTCTGGTCTGGGCGCTCGGAATCGCGCTGGGCGTCCTGAGCGGAAGTTTCAGCAAGAGCTGGCTCTCGGCCAAGCTCGTTTTCGTGGTCATTCTTTCCGGACTCAACGGCATGCAGGCCGGAATGCTCCGCCGGTATTCGTCCCGTCCCGATTCCCGGATTCCCGGTTTTGTGCGCTGGTTCCCCGGGCTGATCGCCTTGTCGGTCCTGGCGATTGCGATTCTGGTGACGGTGAAGCCCGGATAGCCGAGCTTTCATTCACCTGCGAGGCGGGCTAAGCGAGCTGGGAAGCCCATCCCCTTTTACCCTCGAAACGTGGGAGGAGGGTACTCGCGCGGGACGACTTGGGTCCCGGAGATTCGATCGACGAATCGGTAGTAGAGCCAGAAAGCCGCCGGCATGCTCAGCGCCAGGAGAATCCAATGCACCATCGAGGGAATCTTGGTCCCCGAGAGGGCGAGCGGCCAGAGCGCGAGGATCGCCCCTGCGATTCGGCAGGCGTGGCGGCGGGTGGCACCCGCGAGAGTCACAGGTTCGCCTTCGGCGGTATAGACGCGGAGGTTGAACCAGAGCTTGCCTTGCGTGGCGCCATGCGCGCTGCGCTCCAGCAAGGCGAAGTAGCACCAGGGGCCGAGGAGGAAGGACAGCGGCAAGGCGATCGTCCGATAGGTAGGAATCGCCGCATGATGGCTCGCCAGATAATAGGATGCGGCGAATCCTGCAATCTGGAAGAGCACGAGAGCCGAGAAGTAGGCGCCAAAGGTATCGATTAGGTCCGCAGTGAGTCTCCGTCGCCAGTAATACCGAACCATATCGCCCCGCGGGCCTGCGCTTTCCATTTCCAAGAATTCTATCCGCTACCGGCTCTTCTTTCCAGAATGGAGTTTCGATTTATCATAGCTCAAGGAAGGAAAGGGCGCTCGGCCCGTGGAGGAGGACTTGAATGATAAGGCCGCTGACGGCGGCAGGTATCGTCTTGCTGCCGATGGGATGGCGAGTGTGGCGAGGCGGATGGGAGTCCGGCGCAAGCACGTGAACGAATTGTGCGGCAACCGCAGGAATGTGACGGCAGCGACCGCGCTGATCCTGGCTCGCGTTTTCGGCAACAGCTCCGATTTCTGGCTTAACGTGCAGCGTCGCGGCGATCTCTAGGAGGGGCTGAACACTCCGAGGGAGCGCGAACGAGTCGAGCGCGCCCGCCCGTTGAAACGCGCAGGCTCGACGATCAGAAGCCAGCCACTTGCCCGCTCAGGGACTTGAACTGGCGGACAGGGAGGGATTCGAACCCTCGGGCCGCTTGTGACGGCCACACGCTTTCCAGGCGTGCCCAATCAACCGCTCTGGCACCTGTCCTCGGGATGGAATTGAGAGAACTGCCGTCTTTGGCCGATGACAAGAAGATTTTGATGCACCCGAGGCCGCTCAGAACATCCCAGGGCTGGCCATCGAGGAACCGCCATAGGCCCCCATCCCTGCCTGCTCCGGCCCATGTTCAAGGTCGGAGAGTCGGACAAAGCCGCGTATTCCCCGAGTCGTCTCGACGCGGGCATAGTTCCCCGCCGATTGGAGAACCTTCACTCGGGTTCCCTTCTCGAGGTAGGTGTCGGGCGCTTCCTGCCCAGGACCTTGGGAATAAAGAGGTGCATCGATCTTGGTGACCAGGTCGTAGCCGCCTGTCACGGTTGCGCAGCCCGAAAGGCCCAGGAAAAGGAGGCAGGCGAAGGTCGTTACCCATGTGGGAAGGGCGGCAAGGGGTGAAAAGAGGCGAGCGATGGAAGAGATCACGAAGGGAGAAACTCCCGTGGATCGGTAATCCGTCCCGTCAGGGCGGAAGCGGCAACGGTGTAGGGGGATGCCAGGTAAACCTTGGATTCCTTGTGACCCATGCGGCCGGGAAAGTTCCGGTTGGTCGCCGAAATGCAAATCATGGGTCGGTCGAGCCGGCCGAAGGTGTCCATGGGTCCGCCCAGGCAGGCGGCGCAAGAGGCGTTCTCCGTGAGACGCACCCCGGCGGAACTCAGAATCTCCCAGACGCTCTTCCCGGCGATTTGCCGGCGATGGAGTTCGGAAGCGACGAGTGGGGTGGCTGGGACGGCAAAGGTCTCCACGGCAACCTGCTTCCCGTTGAGGACTTGGGCAAAAGCCAGAAAATCGGAGAGCTTTCCTCCTGTGCATGAGCCGAGATAGGCTCGGTCGATGCGCACCGAGGAGAGTCGCTGCGCCAGTTCCCGGTTGCCGGGATTGGGGGGTTGGGCGACGGTCGGCTCGAGAACGCAAAGGTCAATGGTCTGCTCCGCGAGAACGGGCGCGTCGGGATCCGGCTCCACCGGCTCGAACTGCGCATGGGTTCCATTGCGCCGACAGCTTTCCTGAACGAAAGCCAGGGTCTTTTCGTCGGCGGGAAAGACGCCGTTTTTTCCGCCCGCTTCAATGGCCATGTTCGCGATGGTCATCCGGTCTTCCAAGGAGAGGCTGGCAATGCCTGCGCCGGTAAACTCCATGGCGCAATAGGTTGCCCCGTCGAATCCGATCCGTCCGATGATCTCGAGGATGACATCTTTGGCCATGACTCCCTTGGGGAGCTCACCCTCCAAGCGGAATCGAAGGGTAGGGGGTACCTTGAGGAGCAATTTCCCCGTTCCCAGGACAAAACCCGCGTCGGTGTTGCCGATGCCCGTGGCGAAAAGGTTGAAGGCTCCGGCGGTGCAGGTGTGGCTATCGGTGCCGAGAAAAATTTCGCCGGGCCGAACATGGCCGCGCTCGGGGGCCGCGGCATGACAGACTCCTCCGTAGCGGTCGCCGTATTGGCGGGCGAGCGGACCTCGAGAGGAGTCGAATTGCCAGTGGCCGTCCGCATCGTCGATCACGTCGTAGAAGTAGGGTAACTGCTGGGCGCGGGCGAAGTCGCGGAGCAGATCGACGTTGCGGTTGGATTGAGAATCGGAGGTGAAAATGTAGTGATCGGGGATGATCACCACCTTGCGAGGATCCCAGACGCGGGCCGATTTGCCGAATTCCCGCTGGAAGACGCCGATGGTTCCTGGGCCGCAGATGTCGTGAGTGAGCAGCAGATCGACGTTTACCCAGACGTTGTCTCCAGGAGAAACGGTTTTTTTTCCGCTTGCCCGGGCAAGAAGTTGTTCAGTGAGTGTCATGACCAGGAGGGGATACTCTACCCGTTCTCCCTACTTCCTGTCAAAGATGCTGTTCACTCCTCTACGGCTCGCTGGAGCTCCGCCAGAACGGGGGCAATCGAGATGGGTTGTGGCGCGGCCACTTGGGTGGAGATATCCGGATCTTTGAGTCCGTGCCCGGTCAAGGTGATCACGACGCGACTGCCGGGAGGGATTCGTCCTCGGGCGACCTCCTGGCGAAGCCCGGCCACACCCGCCGCGGAGGCGGGCTCGACAAAGATCCCTTCGCGTCTAGCAAGGAATTGATAGGCATCGAGGATCGCCTCATCGGTAACCGAGCCGATCCATCCGCCCGACTCGCTGGCCGCGCAAACGGCTCCCTTCCAACTCGCGGGATTGCCGATGCGAATGGCGGAGGCGACGGTCTGTGGGTTGGAAATGATCCGTCCCTCCACGATCGGAGCGGCCCCCGCCGCCTCAAAGCCGACCATGCGCGGAAGCCGGGAAATTTTGCCCGCTTGCGCGTATTCGCGGTAGCCCTTCCAATAGGCGGTGATGTTGCCCGCGTTGCCCACGGGTAGGAAGTGGAAGTCAGGTGCGTCGCCGAGGACATCGGAGACTTCGAATGCGGCTGTTTTTTGCCCTTCGATCCGGAACGGGTTGACGGAGTTGACAAGCTCGATCTCCGGCCGCTCCAGCACCAGCTCTTGCGCCATCCGCATCGCGTTGTCGAATGGGCCGGCGATCGAAACGATCCTGGCGCCGTGCATTGCGGCTTGCGCCAGCTTTCCGCGAGCGATGCTCCCTTCGGGAAGGAGGACGATGCACCGGAGACCGGACCGAGCCGCATAGGCCGCTGCCGAAGCCGCCGTGTTGCCGGTGCTCGCACAGAGGCAGATGCCGGCTTTCCGCGCCAGCGCCCGGGCGAATGCCACGACCATGCCTCGATCCTTAAAGGAGCCGGTCGGGTTGAGACCCTCGTACTTAAAGAAAATGTCGAGGTTTCCCGGCAGGGTCTCATGCAGCGCCACCGAGGGGATGAGCGGGGTATTGCCTTCCAATAAAGTGATGGACGGAGCGTCATCCGAGAGCGGCAGCCGGTCCCGATAGGCTGCAATGATACCTGACCACGGCTTCATGAGCTCCATCCCTCTTCTCCCTCGAGATCTTCCACACGTAAAAGGATAGCCGGTCTTTTGACGGTGGGAAGCGTTTCAATGATTCGGCAGGCCTCTTGGACGTCGGCTTCCTGCGACTGATGGAGCAGAACGATGAGCGGGACGGTCTGGCCGCGGTGGCCTTCCGGCTGGATGACCGACGAAATGCTGATGTTCCGGGCGGAGAAGATGCGCGCAATTTCCGCCAGGACGCCGGGCCGATCTTCTACCAGAAAGCGGACGTAGTATCGGGAGAGGATCTTCGCCATCGGCCGCAAGGTAAGCGCGGTCTGCCGACCGGAGGAGGGTGGAAGTTCCCGCGAGACGGCTTTTCCCCGGGCCAGGAAGGCAAGATCGGCTAAGACCGCGCTGGAAGTCGGATCCCCGCCCGCTCCCCGACCATAGAAAAGAGTCTCGCCCACGACATCCCCTCGGACGGCGACGGCGTTGAAGACCCCGCGGACCGAACTCAAGAGATGGCCTTTCCGGAGGAGGGTAGGGTGAACGCGTACCTCGATCTCTCCCCTCTTCGGATGGCTTCGGAGGATTGCCAAGAGCTTCAGCCGGTATCCGAGCTCTTGGGCGAAATGGAGGTCGAGGGGATCGACGTTCTGGATGCCTTCGGTATGAACTTCGCATAGAGCCGGCCAGAAGCCGTAGGCGAGAGCGGAGAGAATCACGGCTTTATGCGCGGTGTCGTGACCGGCGACATCGAGGGTTTCGTCGGCCTCCGCATAGCCGAGCTCTTTGGCTTCCCGGAGGGCTTCTTGAAAGGAGAGCGCGCGGGAGGTCATCGCGGAGAGCAGATAGTTGCAGGTTCCGTTGATGATGCCGTGGAGGGAGAGGATCTCGTTGGCGATCAATCCTTCTCTCAACGCCAGAAGCAGGGGGATCCCACCGGCGACGCTGGCTTCGAAGAGAAGGCGCTTGCCGCGTTCGGCGGCGAATGCCGTCAGCTCCCTCCCTTGTTCGGCCAAAAGCGCCTTGTTCGCGGTGACCACGTCTTTCCCATGGGAAAGACTTTCCCGAATGAGATCGGCCGCAACGTCGGTCCCGCCGATGAGCTCGACCACCACGTCCAAGGAGGGGTCGCGCGCCAACTCCCTCCAGTCGTCGACCAGCTGCGCCTCGGGAACATCCGCTTGCCGGGCGCGGGCGCGATTCTTTTCTGCAACCTTTTCAATACGAAGGATCTTTCCGCAACGCGGCGTTAAAAGATTCTCTTGGGTTCGGAGATTTTTCCAGACGCTCGCCCCGACGGTCCCCAGTCCTACTAGGCCGATCCGTAGCGCGCTCATGGTTGGCCGGATCGGGGCGCACGCGATTCGGGGCTATCGGCCGGACGCTCGTTCCGCTCCTCGAGCTTGCGGAGGCGTCGCCAGAGATCGGGAAGCTGAAGATAAAGGGCTTCCAGCCGAAGGGTTTCGTTCGCGGGCCTTCCGTGGCGCCCGGAGAGCACCGCCCCGGCGGGAACGTCTTTGGTGATTCCCGATTGCGCGGTGACGATGGCTCCATCGCCGATATGGAGATGGCCCGCCAAGCCGACTTGGCCGGCCAGCGTGACATGCGAGCCCAGGGTTGTGCTGCCGGAAATTCCCGTTTGGGCGACGACCAGGCAGTGAGGACCGAGAATGACGTTGTGGGCGATCTGTACAAGATTGTCGATCTTGCAGCCTTCCTGGATCCAGGTTTTGCCAAACCGTCCTCGATCGATCGTGGCGTTGGCTCCGATCTCCACCTCGTCGTCGATCTGGACCGTTCCGGTTTGCGGAATTTTCCGATGCCGGCCGTCGATGAATTCGTAGCCGAACCCGTCGGAGCCGATCACCGCACCGGAATGGAGGATCACCCGATTGCCGATCGTGCATCGCTCCCGGACGACGACACGAGGAGAGAGGAAGCAGTCTTCTCCCAGGACCGTTTCGGCACCGATAAAAGAGCCGGCGCCAATGACGCTGCCCCTGCCGACGCGCGCTCCCGCCTCCACGATTGCCTGAGGGCCGACGTGTACTCCCTCCTGGAGAGCGGCCTCGGAAGAAACCACGGCTGTGGGATGGATGCCGGGCGAATAGAGAATCGGCCGAGGAGCGAAGAGAGCAGCCACTTGGGAAAAAGCCAGGGACGGCGAATCGACGCGAACGAGGGCGCAGGGAAATTCTCCGGAAAGCTCGCGATTCACCAGGAGAGCCGATGCCTTGGTCCGGCGCGCGGCCTTTTCGTAGCGGGGATTCGCGTAGAAGGAGATCTCTCCCGCTCCCGCGGATTCCAGGTCGGCGACTCCTCGAATAACGAGTTTTCCTTCCCCGTGAACCTCGCCGTTAATCAGATCGGCCAGTTCTCCCAGCAGGAAAGACGCCACTCGCAGCCTCGGTCATGGATTGGCGGAGGCCGCCTTGGGTGCCGCTCCCTTGGTCGCATTGATCGCGCGAACCACTTCCTCGGTGATGTCGGGAAGGTCCTGTGTATACAGGAGGATGGGCGTACCGGTCATGCTTCGGCCGGTCTTATCGATCACCATGGTGTACTTGCCTTTGGCTCCTGCTTCGAGGACAAACTTGGTGATCTCGTCGATGAGGCCTTGGCGCATGCGCTGCGAACGCTCTTCGAGCTCGCGGCCTCGGGTCGACCGGAACTCCTGGATCGCACGCTGCAGGTTCTGTACCTCTTGGACCTTGGTCTGAAAGGCCTTCAACCTTTCCTGGCGCGCTCCTTCGGAAAGAGTCTTGTCCTGGGCGCCGTCTTGAAGCTTCTGCGCCTCTTCCGCAAGCTTCCGGTAATCGTTGGTTCTTTCCTGGTCTTCTTTCTTGAACGTGGCGACCCGGGCTTGGAGTTCCGCCTCCGCGTCCTTGGTCTTGTAGTACTCGCTAAACGCCTTTTGGAAGTCGAAGGTGGCGATTTTGAGTTGTTGCGCACCGGCGAGCGATGCGGAAAGAAAGAGAGCCGATAATAAGAGCAATCCTGATTTCATGTCGCGTTCTGCAAGGTAGTTAAAAGGAGTAACCAACGTCAAAGTAAAATCGTCCCGTCCGGTTGAGCCAGGACGTGGTGATGTAGGGAATGCCGTAGTCGAGGCGCAGCGGTCCGATCGGCAGGTAGAGGCGCAGGCCGATTCCGGCGTCGGCGACGATCTGGATTCCTTCGCCGGCCGTCGTGAACGGGACGTTGACCGAAGGATTGGGGCCGATCAGCGAACCAGCGTTGAAGCCGATGTCGGTGAAAGTCGCCAACCGAACGCGGTCGACCAGGGGAAACGTGAGCTCGAGGTTGGTGAAGGCCATCGTCTGACCGCCGGTCGGGAAATCCTCCGGAAGGTAGTTGGGGCCGACCAGCGCATAATCAAACCCGCGAAGGCTCCGAGGGCCGCCGAGGAAGTAGCTGTCGTAAAGCGGGACGAAGCTGCTGCTGCCGTAGTTCTGCACAAAGCCGGCGTTGAGATGCGACCAGAAAATGATGTCCCACGGAAGGTTCTCATAATGCGAGACGTTGATCTGCATCTTGTAGATGTCGGTTTGTCCCAGGAGAGGTCCTCCGGCTCCCAGGATGTTGAAGTCGACCAGGGTTCCATGCCGGGTGATCGTCACGCTGTCCCTGCCGTCGTAGATGAGGTCGAGCGAAACGTCGCTCTGGGTGCGCGAACCGTGATTTTCGGCATAGACGCTGACCTGCTCGATCTGGGGCAGCATGCCCCAGAGGGTGTAGTCCGTCAGGTCGTAGCGGGTCGTGAGCATCAGCCATTGGTTCAGTCGCTTCGCCGCCCGCAGGTCGAAGCCCATGTTGGTCATGTTGAAGCCCTGGTAGTATTGCATGTAGCTGTACTGGTTGAAGAAGAGGTCTGCGCCGACGGCGATCGGCTTGTCCATGAACCAGGGCTCGGTAAACGACATGAGAAAGGTTTCCATGAAGATACCCAGCTGCGCGCGGACTCGGAACTTCTGTCCGGCTCCCGTGAAGGAAGGCGGATTGGCGATGTCAAAATTGCCCTGGTTGACCTCGACGAACCCCATAAGGCTTTCAATCGTGCTGTAGCCGAGCCCGAAACTGAGATTGCCGGTATGCTTTTCCTGGAGGTTGATCACCATGTTCTTCCGGTTGGGCACATTGGTGTCTTGCGGGTTGATCTCCACCTTCTCGAAATATCCTAGGTTTTCGAGCCTCTTGCGGCTCGCATCGACCTTGACGCTGTTGTAGACATCGCCCGGCTGAACCGCGAGCTCGCGCCGAATGATCTTATCCTTGGTGACCGTGTTACCCTGGATGACGATCTTATCCACATACGCCTGGCTCCCCTCGGCAATCTTGAAGAGCAGGTCGATCTTCCCGTTTTCCACATTGGGCAGACGCTCCGGCCGGATCTCCGTGTCGATGTATCCGCGCTGACCGTAATAGTCGCGCAGGTCCTTGAGGTCATCGTCGAGCCCTTTCGGAGAAAAGACGGAGCCTTCCGTCATCTTGATCGAAGAGAGAATGTCCGCATTGGAGTAGACCTGATTTCCGGAGAGTTGAATCGTGCCGACGTGATATTGAACCCCTTCGTGGATGGCGATGGTGATGGTGGTCTGGTCCTTGGTGGGATGCTCGATCTTGATGTCTCGGATGCTCATGTCGATGTAGCCGTGATTCTGGTAGAATTCCTTAAGCTTCCGTAAATCTTCCTGAAACTGCTCCTCTTTCATCAGCCCGGATTTATTGAAAAAGGAGAGGAGATTTTTTTTCTTGGTCTTGAACTGTTTCTGCAGCTCCTTGGCGGGAAAGCTGGTGTTACCCGTGAAGTTCATCAAGGTGATGAACCGCTTTTCCCCTTCCGTGATCAGCACGGTGACGACAGCGCGACCGAACTCCTCGTTTACGTCGATCTTGTAGTTGACTTGTGCGTCGCCGAATCCGTGATTCTGGTAGTATTCCTTGATCTTTTCCGCGTCGGCGGAAATCTGGAATTCGCTCAAGGGATCACCGACCTTGGCTTTCATCTGGTGCTTGATCGTCTCGGTCTTCACCCCTTCTCCTCCCTTGATCACGATCTCCTTGATCAACGGTTTAGGCTGAACGACGACGAGCACCTTGACACCGTCTCCCATCGGTTCGCTCGTAATGCGCAAGTTGGTGAAGAGGCCGGTTGCGTACAGGTTGCGCACATCTTCTTCCACGGTGGTCGCGACATAGGGCTGCCCGACCGTGGTATGCATGTTGGAGAGGATCATGCTCCGGTTGACCGACTTGGGTCCCACGTAGACGACTTCGATCTCTTTCACGGACGGTCCGGTCGCCTGCGCACCCGATGCGCTCGGCGGAGCGATCATTTTCTTCGGTCGCTCTTTTGGAGCCGGCGGGGCAACGGGAGGCTGCTCTTCAGCGGGTGGGACCGGCTGAGCGACCGGCGGAGAGGGTTCTTCGGCAGGCGGAGGAGGCGGAGTGAGTCGGGGAGCAGTCGGAACGACGGGCTCAGTGGACTGGGGCTCGGAGAGCGTCGGAGTAGCTGCCGGGCTTTCTCCCGGCGGAGAGAGGGTTGACGTCGGAGGTTGGTCCAAAAGCGCCGGGGGATTTTGAGGAAGGTTTTCTAGCGGAAGCAGGGATTGGCTGCCCGCGGGTGCTCCCCCTTGGGAAGCCGCAGGAGTCGTCTCGCCGCCATCCGAGGAAGAGGCCGCTGGATGAGCTTCCTGGCCCCAAGAGCAAAACGTAAAAATAAGGACCAGGGAAGCAAACAGGGATGACCCACCGCGTAGCCACCGAGGCGGGAGCTCTCTTGTTCGCTTCACGCGCTCGTGCCGTTTGGCCGGAGGGAATCCTCTTCCTCGTCTCCTTTTTCCCAGGCATTAGGGATTACACGGAGGTGTCGGAGGAGGAAGCCTCTGCCTCCGATGCGGCGGAATGCTTGGTTTTCTTCGAAGCCGGCCTTTTGCGCGCCTCACCCTTTGTCTTCGTCTCCTTCCCTTTGGCTTTTTCTGCGGGAGGAACGAGCTCGACATGCAACTGGGCGGTCACATAGGGATGAATGTCTACCTCAAGGCTGTAGATCCGCAGTTCTTTGAGCGGCCGATCCATGTGGATCTTCTTCCGATCGATCTCGAGCCCTTCCTCCTTCAGGCGATCGGCGACGTTCTGGGCCGTGACGGCGCCGAAGACCTTCTCTTGCTCCTCGGAGCCCGAGGCCAGAGTGAAGAGCAGTTTGAGCTTTTGCAAGCGGGAGGCGAGCTCCTGGGCGGTCTGGAACTCGGCCGCCTCTCTCTCAGCGCGCCGCTTGCGCAAGAGTTCGATATGGCGCTTGCTCGCCATGGTCGCAACGGTCGCCATCCGCTTGGGCAGTAAAAAGTTGCGGGCATAGCCGCTTTTTACCTTCACCAAGTCCCCTTCCGCTCCCAACTTGTCGATTTTCGTGTGCAGAAGCACTTCTACCAGCATTGCTTGTTTCTCCCTTGATTGATTCTCAGATTGGTCTTCGCGGCGGCCGTCTATTCTCTTTTCCCGAAGATCGTTTTTCGAGCGGTCCCAGAAGCGTGGTGAAAAAAGCCGGGTTTAAAAAGGAACTTCGTCCGTCCCGCCGCCGCTCCCCTCGGTGGGAACGGAGGGTTCTCCGCCCTCACGATGTCGTCCCTGTTCTTCTCCGGACGGAGGGTTCTCCGCCGACCTGCCCCGGGCCAGAAATTGAATTCGTTCCGCACGGACGCGGAGTCGGCTTCTCTTCTCTCCCTCTCGGGTTTCCCACTGCTCGAATTGGAGCCTGCCTTCGACGAAGATCGGTGACCCACGGTGGAGAAACTCCTTGGAGGTTTCCGCCTGACGTCCCCAGGCAACGATGTCGACGAAGCAGGTCTCTTCTTTCACCTGTCCGTCTTGCCCTCGGACGGAAGTATTGACGGCCACGGAGAGATCGCCGACTGCGGTCCCCTTGGGGGTATAGCGCACCTCTGGATCCCGGGTCAAATTGCCGATCAGAAAGACGCGATTGAGGTCAGCCACGGAAGGATCCTCAGTTTACGCCGGGGAGCCTGCCGGCTCGGGCGCATGCTTTTTCCGAAGGTAGAATTGTCGAAGCAGGAAGGGATGGGCCTTCTGCCCTTCCGCGAGCGCCACGATGCGGCTCGGCTCCAACGAAAAGATCAAGTTGACGTAGTAGCCCGAGTCGATTCGTTCAGCCACTCGCTCGAAGCGTCGTCGGTCCATTTTCTGGCAGCCGAGCAACTCTCCCCCTTCGGCCTGAATCGTCGACTCGAGTTCCTCGATGGCCTCCTTCACGTTTTCATCCTTCCCCTGAACATTTAAGATGTACAATCCGTCGTAAATTGCTTTCATGGTCGATCTATCGTCTATCTGCGAAGACGTTCTGGTTGATTATGCGTTGAACCGGTTCATCGCTACCGCAATGCCGAACTCCTGACAACATTCAAATGCATCGGCAGCCCGCTCGATCATGGCTTTGAGAGCGGGTAATTCGTCGTCGCGGAAACGGGCGAGGACAAAATCCGCCAAGGCGACTCCCCGGGGCAAAGGACCAATGCCGCACCGGAGCCTTCCGAAAGCGTCCGTACCGATCGCGGAAGCAATGGAAAGCAGCCCCCGGTGGCCTCCGGGCGATCCCTCTGGACGCAGGCGAAGCTTGTCGAGCGGGAGGGCGATGTCGTCGACGATCACAAGGATATCCTCGGGTTTTTTTCTTAACCTTTGTAAGAACTTACGCACGACCATCCCACTTTCGTTCATATAAGAGAGCGGAAAGATGAAGAGCGCTTGCTTGCTTTCCGCAACGTAGGCCGGCCCCCAACGCTCCGGACGCCAGGAGAGCTTCTGGCGCCGGGCGACGGTTTCCAAGACCATCCGGCCGACGTTGTGTCGCGTGCCGCCGTACTCTGGTCCGGGGTTGCCCAATCCGAAGATCAGGGAAAACACCTTCTCGCGTTCTCGGTTGAGCGACGAGCCTGAGGACGGACCAGCGGCTTTGTCATAAGCCTTCGGCTCGGGCCTCCGCGGTTCCCGTCCTCTTGGATGAGGCTATTCCTTGGATTCCTCTTCGGCTTCCTTTCGCGCTCGCACCAGTTCGGGCTCTTTGGCTTCCTGCACCGTTGGAGTCTCTTCGGTTTGCGGAGCGGTAATCGTGAAGAGCACTTGATCTTTCGGATTGAGAACTTCGACCCCGGCCGGAGGGGCGACGTCGCCGACATGGATCGACTCCCCAACGCCGAGCGCCTCGACGTCGACCAGGATTGACTCGGGAAGATCGTGCGGCAAGCAGCTAATGCGCAGATGGCGGAGCGGAACCTGAAGCAACCCTCCGCCGGTACGAACCCCGACCGGGTCCCCAACCGGGTGCACTTCGACTTCCGTATGGATCTTCTCGTCGGCGGAAAGCTCGTGAAGATCAACATGCAAGATGCGATCGGTCAGAGGATGCTGCTGAACGGCTTGTAAAAAAGCGAGTTTCTGCTGGGAGGGCTCTGTGCCCTCGACAAGGAGATCGATCAAAACCTTTTCGGTTTCTCTCCCCTGGAAAGCCTCTACGAACTCCATGGCACCGATCTCCAGTGCCAGATGGCCTTTTCTGCCGTAGAGCACCGCGGGAATTCTTCCTTCCGCCCGTAGACGGCGCACTCGGTGTCTTCCTACTGCCGAGCGCTGTTGAGCCTTGAGCGATACTGTACGCGCCATACCTGAACCTCCGAATCGGTTGGAAAAAGGAGCGATTAACACAAAGACCTAGGCTGTGCACGACAATTCTCCTTTTTTCCGCTCGCGATGGAGGCTCCGGCGCGAGGCGGAGGAGCGCCGCTCCTCGTTTTGTTGGAAGGGGGCAGGGGGGGATGCTACTCTTCTCCGCGCATGCCCGCTCAGTCAGACGAGCGTCCGAATCCGGACTCCCTATTGGCCGTCATCTCGAAGGAAGAGGCGGAGAAGCGCCGGGGGAATCTCAAAATCTTCTTGGGAATGTGCCCAGGGGTCGGAAAGACCTTCACGATGCTTCAGGCCGCCCGCGTGGAACAGGCGAATGGGCGCGATGTCGTGATTGGCTACGTCGAAACTCACGGACGCAAGGAGACGGAAGCCTTGGTCGAGGGGCTTGCGAAAATTCCCAGGCGCTTGGTGGAGTATCGAGGGCTTCGGTTGGAGGAGATGGATCTCGATGCGCTTCTCGAACGCCGGCCGCATCTGGCCGTCGTCGACGAACTGGCGCACAGCAACGCTCCCGGCAGCCGCCATCCGAAGCGCTACCAGGATGTCGAAGAGTTGCTGGAGGCGGGAATCGATGTCTTTACGACGCTCAATGTGCAGCACATCGAGAGCCGAACGGACACCGTCCAACAGATCACCGGCGCTCCCGTGCAAGAGACCGTGCCGGATCGGTTCGTCGATCTGGCGGAAATCGAGGTGATCGACCTCTCGGCGGAGGATCTGCTCAAGCGGCTTTCGGAGGGAAAGGTCTATATTCCGGACCGGGCGCGGGCCGCCGCGCTCCATTTTTTCCGGGAAGGAAACCTGCGGGCTCTGCGCGAGATCGTCCTGCGGCTGGCGGCCGAAAAGGCGGGCAAGGATGTGCACGAGTACATGCAGCTCATGCATGTCTTGGGACCATGGAAGACCGGTCATCGACTGATGGTTGCCGTGAGTGCAAGCCCATTTTCCGAGCCGCTGATCCGGTGGACCCGGCGGCTGGCCGACAGCCTGGGCTGCCCCTGGGTCGCTGCTTACGTGGAATCGATTCATCCGCTCTCCACCGAGGAAGAAGCGCGACTGGGGCATCACCTCGATCTGGTTCGCCGTCTGGGAGGGGAGGTCGCCACGGCGACCGACGACGACCTAGTGTGCGGGCTCGTTCGGGTCGCCCGGCAGCATAATGTGACCCAGATCGTTTTCGGTAAACCCGGAGGCAGGGGTCTCCTCAACAGGCTTCGAAGCCATTCCTTACTCGACCGCCTGGCTCGAGAGAGTGGGGAGATTGATCTCCATATCGTTCGAGTGGAGGGAGAAGCGAAGCCTGCGCGCTCCCCGAATCGATGGCATCTGGTAGAGTCTCCCGGCTCCTCGTACGGAGTGACCGCCGCCGTCGTCTTCGGCTTGAGCTTTCTCAATCTCGCCCTTCACCATTGGCTCGGCAGCCGGTCGATCGGGCTGATCTACTTGCTCGCAATCGTCCTCTTGGCGCTCTTCGTCGGAAGGGGGCCGGTCCTCTTTGCGGCCTTCTTGAGCGCGGTGCTCTGGGATTTCTTCTTCCTCTCTCCGCGTTTCACCCTGGGCGTATTCGGGTTCGACAACGGGATCATGGTGGGCACCTACCTGGTGGTTGCTCTGGTTCTCGGGCAGTTCATTGCCCGCGCCCGAGCGCAGGAAAAGGCCGAACGGCGGCGGGAGCAGAGGGTGACCGCCCTGTATCTCCTCACGCAGGAACTCTCGTCGGCGACGGTTATGGATGACATTGTCTCCCGGGTCGTGGAGCATGTCGGCAGGACGTTTCATGCGGAGGTCGCTTTCTTTTTGGCGAATCCGATGGAGAAGGGGCTCTATTCGGTGCCGCACTGGGCGAGCAGCTTTCGGGTGAGCGAACGCGAGGTGGCTGTCGCCAGATGGGCGTTCGAAAACGTGCGGCCCTCGGGCCGATTCACCGACAATCTCCCCCTTTCGCAAGGACACTACATCCCGTTGGTCAGCTCGGGCAACGCGGTCGGGGTGCTGGGAGTGCGATTTTTGGAAGAAAAGACCCTTACCTTCGATCAGAAGACGCTCTTGCAGGCTTGCGCCAATCAGATCGCGCTGGTGGTGGATCGCCAAAATCTCTGCGAAGTGGCCGAGCATTCCCGGCTGGCAGCCGAGTCGGAGCGTCTGAGTCAAACCCTTCTCAATTCGATCTCACACGAGATGCGCACGCCACTGGCGGTCATCACGGCAGCGGTCTCGAGCCTCCCGGCGGAATCCCGCAGGAAACTCGGCTCGGAGGAGGTCTACTTGGAGGAGATCGCTTCGGCTTCGACTCGAATGAACCGGCTGGTCGAAAATCTGCTGGATATGGCTCGGCTTAGCTCCGGCCATTTCAAGCTCAAAAAAGAGTGGTGCGATGGAAAGGACCTGGTGAATGCGACGCTTCGCGACACCGAGAAAGAGCTGAAAGGGCGTGAAGTCGAAGTCCGCGTTTCGAGCGATCTTCCACTGGTTCGCATCGATTTCCCACTCGTGCAGCAGGCGCTCACGAATCTCTTGCTCAATGCCGCCATGCATACGCCGCCGGCCACTCCCGTGGCGTTGACGGTCGAGGAGGACCGATCCCGGCAAGAGATGGTCGTCCGCGTCTCCGACCGTGGACCGGGGCTCGGACCCGATGGCGGGAGCCATCTTTTCGATAAGTTCTACCGTGGGAGTGGAGCTCCTCCGGGAGGAACGGGATTGGGTCTTTCGATCGTCAAAGGAGTGGTCGAGGCTCACGGCGGGCGGGTCGAAGCGGCGAATCGGCCGGGAGGAGGGGCGGTGTTTTCCCTCTTCTTTCCCCTGGAGCGCGTTCCGGAAGCGGCGGCATCGACAAAAGGATAGTCAAAATGGAGAGTGAGACCGGCGGAGAGCATCCGCCTCGGCTCGTCGTGATCGACGATGAACCGCAAATCCGGCGCTTGCTGCAACTAGCCCTGGAGGGTCATGGCTATCCCGTGGTGGAGGCGGTGAACGGCCGGGATGGAGTCTTGGCTGTCGCACAAAATCGGCCGGATGCGGTCGTGCTGGATCTCTTGTTGCCGGATATGAGCGGAGTGGAAGTGATCCGGCGCATCCGCGAATGGAGCGAGGTCCCGATCCTTGTGCTCTCGGCACTCGGCCAGGAAAAGGAGAAGGTGAGCGCCCTGGACGCAGGCGCGGACGATTATCTGACCAAGCCGTTCGGCATCGAGGAGCTGCTCGCGCGAATCCGCGTGATGCTGCGCCGGGCCCTTCGTCCCGCGGAGAGCCCCCTTTTCCGCAGCGGCGCTCTGGAGGTCGACCTGAGCGCCCGACGCCTCTGGATAAAGGGAGAGGAGCTTCATCTGACCGGGACGGAGTATGCTCTGCTGCGTCTTTTCGTCCGCCACGCCGGTAAGGTGCTCACGCATCGCCAGATCCTCCAGGAGGTCTGGGGGCCGAAGTCGGTCGAGCAGACCCACTACCTGCGCGTCTACATCGGCCGGTTGCGCGATAAGATCGAAGTCGAGCCGGCGCGGCCGCTTCTCCTGCTGACCGAGCCCGGGGTCGGATATCGTCTCGCTCTCTTGGATTAGTCGCCCTTTCTCGCAAGCTTTCTCCTGCGGCCAGGTACAGAATCGGGTTGCCCCTGGGACGCGTTGGTGGCAGTTTTTCTCCCGAATGTCTACCGCCCGAGAGAGGCCGATGGAAGCCGACGTCTGGGAGCCGGTCGGTGGCTGGAGACAGCTCGAAGGAGACATCTTCACTCTTGGCTGGAGCGTCGAAGCTCTTGAGTTTTCCGCAGCGGAAGCGGTCGATTGGGCGCGAAGCTTTCATCCGGACAGTTTGGAAATTTGCGTCAATTTTGCCGGACATGGACTCGTGCGGGCCGGGAAGCAGAGCCTGATGTTTCTCCCGGGATTCTTCGGCTTTTACGCGATACGCCGAGAGGGGTTGGAGGCAACCCGCTCGGGTGGGGAGTCGAATCGGTTTCTGACTTTTGAGTGGTCTCGCTCTCGTTTGGCGAAGGAACTCGAAGGGTTGGAAGACAATCTGCCGGCGACGGTTCGGAAATGGCTTGCCGGAAGAAGCTCAGCTCCCCTGATCGGCGAAGTTCGTCCATTCCCGGAGTATTGGGGCCACGCCTGGAATCACTGGGTGGCTCCGGACGTGCCCGGTCGAGCGCGCTCTCTCTGGTTCTGGGGTCGTGCTCTTGAGCTTGCGGGAGTGATCCTCTTCGAAGAATCCCCGCGGAAAGCGGAGCGGCGGCTCCATTGGAACGCGCGGCGATGGGCGGAGCGAGCCGAGGAATATCTCCGGGCGCATCTTGCGGAACCGCTCTGCTTGAAGGCTCTCTCCCGCGAGGTCGGCTGCAGTCCCTTTTATCTCAGCCGCATCTTTTCGGAGCAAGTAGGAGAGACTCTGCCCGCCTATCTGCGCCGGCTCCGCATGGAAAAGGCCGCGGAGCTGCTTCGGAAGGGGGACCACAATGTCACCGAAGCAGCCATGGCCGTCGGATACTCGAGCTTGAGCCATTTCAGCAAGGCCTTTTGCCGGGTCATGGGCTGCTGTCCATGCGTCTATCCCAATCCGGCACGGCTGGCCCGTTGACGCGGGGGAGGTTATTCTCCCGTCGCCAGAGAAACCATTTCTCGGACTGCTTTCTCCCATCCAACCCAGAGAGCGCGACAGACGATGGAATGGCCGATGTTGAGCGTGCGCACGTGGGGAATACGCGCGACATAGCGGCGCACATTCCGGTAGGTGAGTCCATGCCCCGCATGAACCTCCAAACCCAGGGAGTGCGCCAGCTCGGCGGCAGCCGCCTGCTTCGCCAACTCGACCTCCTCGGCTTCCGGACGGGTTGCATTCGCGTAACCGCCCGTATGGAGCTCGATACAGTCGACCCCCGCCGTTCTGGCCGCGCGCACTTGGGATTCGTCAGGATCGATGAACGCCGTGACGAGGATTCCGGAGGAGCGGAGTTGGGCGATCCCTTGGGAAAACCGTTCCTCGTGGCCGAGAAGATTCAGCCCTCCTTCGGTGGTCACTTCCTCCCGTCGCTCGGGAACGAGGCAGACCTCATCGGGATGGAGTTCGCAGGCGAAGGCGATCATCTCGGGAAGGACGGCCATCTCTAAGTTGAAACGGCGTACGACGCTCCGAATCCGGTGGATGTCTTCCGGCTGGATGTGGCGCTTGTCTTCTCGAAGGTGGGCGGTGATGAGGGAAGCGCCCGCGTCTTCCGAAAGCCGTGCGGCTTCCAGTGGATCGGGCTCCGCGAACGGAGAAAACGGATTCGCCCGATACCGGGCTTGTCGCAAGGTCGCTACGTGATCGATATTTACACCCAAACTAGCCATGGAGAGTCTTTGAATACCCATGGGAAGCGCTGACAAGGAAATTCTGACGGATCCGGTGGCGCCGTTCCTGAAGCCATTGGAGAAAGCTCTCCGAGAGGCGGAGCGGGAGGCGGTCGCGGGGGAGAAGCGGATTGCGGATCGCGCCATCTTCTACCGGAAGTTCCTCCAGAAGGAGTTGCATGCGCTACGCATGGAACATTCTCTCGGAAAAGGGGGGAGGACCAGAGCGCGCGGACAAGCGGCGTTGCTGACAGCTCTTCTGCGGCACATCTGGGGATCCACCATGGAGCGGACATTTCGTTCGGCGCAGGACGCTCCTCCCCTCTTGCTGGCGGCCGTGGGCGGCTTTGGAAGGGGCGAGCTTTGTCCTTACAGCGATGTCGATATCCTTTTCCTCTCCGGACCTTGCTCCCACGAAGAAGAAGAGCGGGTCGCAGAGGTGGTCCAGGAGGTGCTCTATACTTTATGGGATATCGGTCTTCAGGTAGGGCACTCGACGCGGCAGGTCGAAGAAATCGTCGACTACGCCAATCGCGACCTTTTGACCAAGACCGCCCTGCTGGAGGCTCGTCTCATTTCCGGGCCGCAAGCACTCTGGAAGAATTTCCAGGCGTTCTTCGAGCAGGGATGCCTCCGAGGCAGAGAAGACGAGTACGTCGAATGGCGTATGGAGGATCAGAGGGAGCGCCATGCCAAGTACGGAGGTACGGTTCTCGTTCAGGAACCGCATATCAAGAATGGATGCGGCAGCTTGCGCGATTACCAGAACCTTTTTTGGGTTCTTCGCGTGCGGGAGGGAATCAGGACGACCGATTCTTTGATCAAAAGCGGGCGTCTGCAGGCGAGGGAAGGGAAACGCCTGGACGAAGCTTACGATTTCCTGCTCCGCGTTCGCGCGGAGATGCACTATGTCGAAAAGAGACGCAGCGACCTCTTGACACTCGGATTGCAGGCGAAGGTCGCGAGCTCTCTCCGTTATCCCGGACCGAACCTGTTGCGACGAATCGAGGAATGCATGCGCGACTATTACCGGCATGCGCGTGTCATCTACCAACTCTCCAACCTGGTTTTCGAGAGCCTTGCCAAGAGAAAAAGCAGAGTTCCCTCGGAAAGCGGGGGCGGCGTCCAGGAAATCGAGGAATTTCCTCTGGTCGACGGCAAGCTCGAGTCTCCCCCGCGACGCTGGCTGCGGGAGAACCCGCTGGGCCTCGTCAAGGCCTTCGTGCTGTCCGAGCGACATGGCGTCGAAATCGGTCCGGGCCTTGCGATGGAGATCGCCCGGGAGCTGCCTCTTCTGCGAGGTCCCCTCTTGCAGAGAAAAGAGGTGCGAGAAATGCTGCTCTCCCTTCTCTCGAGCAAGGGAAGGGTCGGGCGGGTTCTGCGACCGATGCACGAGCTTGGGCTTCTTGGCCGACTCGTTCCGGAGTTTGCTCCTTTGACCTGCCTGGTGCAGCATGAGTTTTACCATCGCTATACGGCCGACGAGCATACCTTGCTCTGCTTGGAGATGCTGGATCGGATTTGGGTGGATCCGAATCCTCCCTTTTCCGCCTACCGCTCGCTCCTCGAAAATGTGGAGCGTCCCCATCTCCTCGCGCTCGCGATTCTCCTGCACGATACCGGGCGAGTGATGAACCGGCGGCACCATGCCGAGGAGAGCGCGACCAACACCGTGCGGGTCGCCAAGCGCCTCCGGCTTCCTCCACGGGAGCTTGCTACGGTGGTTTTTCTAGTGAGCAACCATCTCCTCATGTGGGAAACGGCTCTTCGGCGGGATCTCGAGGAGAAGGAGACGGTCGAAGAGTTCTGTCGCCTGGTTCAAACGCAGGAACGGCTCGATCTTCTCATGATTTTGACTTTCGTCGATGGAGAGGGCACTGCGGGTTCGGACTCCTGGTCGAGCTGGAAGGAACTCCTTCTCTGGCGGCTCTATCGCGCGGCAAGCGCCCATTTCGGCCGCTCTTTCTCAGGAGAGGGAGAGTGGAAGCGATCCAAGGAAGAGTTGGCAGTGCGGATGAAGGAGCGGCTCCAAGCGGAGGTCTCGGTGGAGGAGATCGACGCCCACTTCGAGAATCTCCCGGCAGGCTATTTCCTTCGTTGTCCGGAGGAGCAGATTTGGCGACATCTCCTGGCGGTCCACGCTTTTTTGTACCAGCAGGTGGTTACCGTGGAACCGAGCCTCTGTCCGGTGATCGACTGGATCGATGTATCGGAACAGGGTTACTCCAAGGTGATCGTGGTGACCTGGGATCGCGCACGAGTCTTTGCGCGCATCTGCGGGAGCTTCGCCGCGCTGGGGATCTCGATCTTGAGCGCCGACGTCTACTCGCGCAGCGATGGAATCGCGATCGACACTTTCTGTGTCTGTCTGCCGGAAGGGCCCGCGGCTGATGCGGATCAATATCTGCCGCCCTTTTCTCGGCTCCTTGCGCAGGCCTTTTCGGTCGAAGAATTCGATTTTTCCCCTCTGGTCGAGAAGCAGATCGAGCGCCTGCCCGAGTGGATGCGGCAGGCGGAGTTCCCCACGCGGATCCATTTCGATACCACCAGCAGTCGCTGGTGTACGATTCTGGACCTGGAGACACCCGACCGGCCCGGCCTACTTTACCGGATCGCTTCCGCTTTCGCCGCCGGCGGAATCGACGTGGTGTCTGCTCGAATCGTAACCGAGAAGGGCGCCGCTCTGGACACTTTCTACTTGAGGAAAACGGGCGGTGGAAAACTCGAGGACGACAAGGACATCGAGAGGTTGACTCGGCGGCTCCGCAGAGCCATGGGCATGTGAAATGGGCGAAGGACGGTTTATCATCGAGCGGGCTCGTCCCGAAGAGATTCAAAGCCTCCTGAATCCGCGGGGAGTGATCCGCTGCTTCCTTCGGCTTGCCTTGTCGAAGACGAAAGCAGACAGCGGTTCTTTCATCCTGTTAAACCCGAGCACGGGCTTCCTTGAAATCGAGGCCTCTGTCGGCCTGCGGAAGGGAGCGGGCCGAACCAAACTGCGGGCGGATGAAGGAGTGACCGGCTGGGTGGCAACCACGGGGAGGTTGATGCGGATTTCCGACGTCCGGCGGGAGTGGCGTTATGTCGCCATCGACGAGCGAATCCGTTCGGAACTCGCCGTCCCCGTCGAGATTGGATCGACGGTGATCGGGGTGCTCAATGTAGATAGCCACCGGGTCGGTCATTTCACTCGGATGCACGAGCAAGAGCTCGTGCAGTTGGCGCAGAAGGCGGCTCGCTGGCTTGCCATGGGCTGGGAGATCGAAGGCTTCCGTCGTCAGGCCAGGCAGCTCGGCACCCTGGTGGAAATGGCTCAGACGCTTGTTTCTCATTCAGGTCTGGATCAGCTCGTCGATGGGGTCGTGCGGAATGCCGCCCGCTTGATGGGAGGAGCTCGCTCTTTCCTTTTTCTTCTCGGCGAAGATAAGGCGGATCTGGTCCTTCGGGCGGCTTTCGGCGCAGAATCCGATCTCCCGCAAGAGGTTGCCATCCCGGTAGACGAATCGGTCTTCTCCGTCGTGATGAAAAAGGGGAAGCCGCTGGCGGTTTTGGACCTGGCGGAGGAGCCTCATGTGCATTGCCCGGAGCTCCGGGCGCGCGGCGCGGGGCTCCGTTCGCTCCTGGCCGTCCCCCTTTCGTTCGCGGAGCGGATTGGCGTTCTTTGCGTCTTCATGGCGGAGCGCCACCGCTTTTCCAATAGCGAAATCGAGCTACTGCAAACGCTTGCGGATCTTTCGATGGTGGCGATCCAGAAGGCACAGCTGATCCAGCAGATCATGAAAATCGAAGAGGGGCTCCGGCAATCGGAACGTCTCTCGGCACTTGGGCTGCTTGCCACGGAAGTCGCCCATGAGATCCGGAACCCCCTCACGGTCATCCAGATGCTCTTCTACACGCTGGCGGAGCGATTCCCGGCCGAGTCGGGAGTTCAAAAGGATCTGGCGGTGATCGGGACGAAGCTGCGCCAGATGAATCGGATCGCCGAGCAGGTCTTAACACTCGGCCGTTCGGCGCAGCCCCTGGCGGAATCAATTTCCGTCCCGCAGATGCTCGACGAGATCCTTCTCCTGGTTCGCCATAAACTTTCGGCGCAAGGGATCCAGGTCGAAAAACGCGTTTCCTCTCCCCTTCCCTCTTTGCAAGGCGATCGCGGCCAGATCGAGCAGGCGCTTCTCAACTTGATCTTGAACGCTGCAGAGGTGATGCCCCAGGGCGGGCGCTTGGGTTTGGATGCATCCGTGGTGGAGCGGGACGGGATGGCTTATCTCGCCTTGGAAGTGCGAGATAGCGGGCCCGGAATGACGGCGGAAGAGATGGAGGGCCTCTTCGTCCCCTTCCTGACCCGTAAGGCGCAGGGGACGGGAATCGGGATGGCGATCGTTCGCAAGATCATGGAGGATCACCGAGGGAAAGTGGAGGTCGATTCGGTCCCAGGGCAGGGGAGCCGCCTCTCCCTTCTCTTCCCGGTCTCTCCTCTTTAGCCGGCCTGTCTTTTGGCCGTGAGCAAGGGTGAACAAGACGGCAGGTAAGCCTGCATGTCTCACAAGCGATCTCCTGCGGCTTGCGAAATGGACCTGTCTGCTTCGTTGGGACTTGGTTTCCCCTCCTTGCAGTATGTCGTCATACAGCTTCGGGAGAAAACCTGCGGCCCGCCTTGCATCCAGGCCCATCCGCCGCGCCTCGGGTACGAACTTTGTAAGACATGCAGGCTAGGGCGAAGACGCCGGCTCGAAAGAAACCCAAACCTTGCGGTTTCGCGGTCCGTCAAACTCGCAGAAGAAGACGGCCTGCCAGGTGCCGAGGCGCAAGCGGCCTTCTTCCAACAAACAGCGAATCGAGGAGCCGAGAAGGGAAGCCTTGATGTGGGCTGCCGTGTTCCCTTCTCCGTGCCGATAGGAGGGATCGACCCACGGGATGGTCCGCTCGAGCCAACCAAGAATATCGTAAACGACATCAGGATCGGCTCCTTCCTGGATGGTGATTCCGGCTGTCGTATGGGGAACAAAGGCGGTAAGAATGCCCTCCTTCCAACCGTTGCACTGGACGATCTCCTGGAGGCGAGGGGTGATGTTCACGAACTCGGCCCGTCGGGCGGTGCCGAGTTCCAATCCTGCCTGCGGCACTGCTGGGAAATGGTGTGCGTTTTTCAGTAACGTTCCCATCGATCCGCAACTCATAGCCCCAACGGGATTCGAACCCGTGCACCGGCCTTGAGAGGGCCGTATCCTAACCAGCTAGATGATGGGGCCGTGTGAGCTTCCTCAAAACAACTAAAGCTGCGGAACCTCATTGGCAAGCTTGCTCTTTGATCCGAGTCGGGAACGGTGCGTTGCCGGCAAAAAAATCTCTCGGCGGTAGCGAAGTCGACCCTCGCGGCAGGAGAGCTGCAACCTCATGCGGTTGGACCTTCTCCATCCGCTCCGGCCGGAGGAAGAGGATCGACCAGATCGATCAGCGCGGAATAGTCGAGATCAGCCCGGCCGGATTCCACCGCTTCCTGAATGATGGTCCTCACCCCTTTTAGGGAGTCGGATCGGAGTTCGAGCGGCGCGGCATTGGCGAGGAAGAGATCGACGTCTTTAAGCAAAAGCCGAACCGAGAAGTTGGGAGAGGCAAAGTTGCGCTCCCGCATCCGGGAGAGCTTTTTGTCGAAGGTTGGGCAGTAGAGGGAGCTCTCGCGGAGAATGTCCAGGAAGGGTTCGACCGGAACTCCGGAACGCCGGACAAAACCCAAGCTCAGTGCGAAGGCGGCCATCTCCGCGGCAATGAGCTGGTTCAAGGCGAGCTTCAGTGCCGCTGCTTTTCCCACCGGACCGATCCAAAAGCATTTCCCAAGCATGCCGAGCAGCTCCTGCCAGCGTTCGCGATCCTCCGGGACCGCTCCGATCATGATCTGAGCCCGGCCTTCTTCCGCATCCTTGCCGTTTCCGAGAATGGGGGCTTCGAGATAACGTGCCCCGAGAGAGGAAGCAAGCGAGGCGATCTCCTTGCTCTCTTCCGGGCCGATGGTACCCATTTGACAGAGGGTTCGACCGGACAAGAGAGGTCGGCAGGGATCGGAAAAGACCGTCCGTCGAATGGCGGCCGCATCCGAGAGGCAGAGAAAAAGGATCTCGGAGGTTCCAATCGCCTCCTGCGGGGTAGAATACAGCCGCGCTCCCCGTGCGACGAGGTTTTCCGCTTTGGCTCGAGTCCGGTTATAAACTGCCACGGGAACCTTGCGAGCCAGGAAGCGGCGCGCCACGCCCTGACCTAAAAGGCCCGTTCCCAAAAGGGCTAAGCTTGTCGGAAGCATCTCCTCCCGATATAGAGCGGAACGACGTTTTGGTAAAGAGCATGCTCCGAGCCGCGGGTCGGAGGCAAAAGGCGATGGGTTTGGCGGAAGCAAACCGGAAGGGATCAGGATGGGACGCGTTGGGATTGGCTACGATGCGCACAGGCTCGTGACGGGAAGAAAGCTCGTGTTGGGAGGAGTGGTGATTCCCTCGGAAAAGGGGTTGCTCGGCCATTCCGATGGCGATGTACTGCTCCACGCCATCGCAGATGCTCTGCTCGGAGCTGCGGGAGAGCGGGATATCGGGCACTTTTTTCCGAACTCCGACCCGCGCTGGGAAGGCGCATCCAGCCTGATCTTCCTGGAGGAGGTCCGAGAACTCCTAAAACGGGCGGGCTGGGTCGTCGAGAATCTCGACGCATCGCTGATTGCCGAGGCTCCGAAGATCGGCCCCTATTTGGAGGCGATGCGTGCGGCGATCGGGCGGGCCCTGGGCATCGAACTCACTCGGATCGGGATCAAAGCGACGACCAACGAAGGGATGGGCTTTCCCGGGAGAGGGGAAGGGATGGCCGCGATGGCCGTCGCCTCCCTGGAGAAGGCGTAAACCTGCCTCTCTCACCAAGGCCGCACCCCCCTCGGTGGAGGGGGGTGCCTCGCGGCCACGAGTTCTGACGTGCGATGGGCCTGCCCTATTTGGGATAGGGGGCGTTGAGCGCATTCGTCAGGGTTTTGGCCCGATGGGGCGGCGCGACTTTTCCGGAAAGGATTTCCCGGGCCGTAACGGCACGGTGGTAATATCTCTCGTTGGTATCCGCAGCTTCGTGCAGATCCGACCCGGAGAAGGCAATGCCTCCAAAGAGTCCTTGCGTCACACGGTAGACATAGACGGCCCTCTTTGGCTTCAAGAAGACATCATGGTCGCTCTCGGGGCCGGCAACGCCGCTCATCTCCCCGACCATTTGCACTTTGCCGCCATGGGAGAAGTGCCGAATCGCGCTCTCGCTGTTCAATACGAAGACATAGGTAGTCTCGCTTCCCCCGATTTGCGCTCCGATCCCCACGGCACTGCTGGAGATCGCCGAGGGGCCGGACCAGCCAGTGGCAAGACGCTGGACGACGAGTCCATGCCCATACTCTCCGCTGATAACCAGCCCTCCCTTGGTCATCTTCAAAAAGGCAATTCCTTTGGCTTTATCGAAAACCGACTTCGGGATCTTTCCCTCCTCCTTGAACTGATGGATCGTTGCGGCGGCCTCGCCGACGGTTTCCTGGAGGTTCCAGGCGGCGAAGGTTCGTGGGGCGGTCCAGAGGCAGCCGATGGAAAGGAAAAGCGACCAGGCAGACAGAAGCAAGCGTATCTTCATCGATATTCTCCTCGAGTTGTTTGTGGCATTGCGAACGACTCCAGGCTACAGTCCTCCCGGCACTTGACAAGTAAGAAGTGAGCGACATCCCACGGAACGCCAGATGCTTACTGCAAGAGAGAACGTCGGCGGATCGCCCGCGCAAGCCCCATGAGGCTAGGCGAGGAGCAGGCCAAGAAAAGAAAGAAAGGGGGTCGATGAGTTTCCCTGCAAAGAGGTTCGGCGTCTTGCGCCTCCTGGCAGCGTCTCTGCTTCTTTCTGCCGCTAGCGTTCAGGCTCGAGATCTCACCTTTGATCGTTGGAAGGGAGAGGCTCCCGAACCCGAGGCGGGGGCGAGGATTCTGGTCGTTTATCGCATCGAAGAAAAGGATCTGCCCGTCTGGTCTCGCATGCCGCGACGACCCTACCGTGTCTTGGGGGTGTTGCGATCCTTCGAGACGGTCGGGCTTTCCCACCAGCCGCTCTACCGTCTTGCCCAAGAGGCCTCCCGGCGGGGCGGAGATGCAATCGTGCTGTTGGCTCCCAGGAATCTGCCCGGCAGCTGGATTCGCGGCGACGACGTGGGTGTCACGATCCATGGACAGAATTTCACTGTATTAGTTCTTTGCGCCTCGACCGGAGTGCTCTCCCTGAAGCCGCTTCGAAGCCTGAGTGGGGCGGGCAAGGCTTCCTTCCTTCTTTGTCACGATCCCTCATGATGGCGCCCGAACTGCCCCACGGACCCGGCTTTACTTGGGTCGACGAGGTCGAAGTCGATCGAACGGAGGGCTCTGCCCGGGCAAAAAAGTTTCTGGATCCGTCGCTGCCTGTCTTCGCCGATCATTTCCCCGGCAGGGCGCTCTTTCCCGGGGTCCTGCTCGTCGAGTGCGGCGCGCAAGCCGCAGGCTGCCTCTGGTCCGAGCTTCTCGGCCTGTCTCGTGCGCAACCGCTGCTGCTCGCTCAGATCCTTGCTTTCAAATTCGTGCGGGCTGCCCTCCCCGGTCAGACGCTCTCCATCGAGGTCAAGCGGGAGCGCGTCTATGGCAGCCTGGCGGAGTTCTCCGTCTTGATCCGGGAATCGGATGAGCCGGTCGCCGGCGGCCGGGTCTTGCTTGCTTCCGCCGCAGGGAGCTGCGGATAGGCTTCCCGGAAGAGTGCCTGAAGCGCCTTTTCCTCTACTTTTCCTCTCCCATTGCGAGGAAGATGCGGGAGGCAGAGGAAGAGGCGAGGAATCTTCCAGGATGGGACGAAGTCGGCGAGAAGGCGAAGAAGCTTGCCGGCGGTCGTCGGGCTTTCCACGGCGGCGATCAGGTAGTTGCGCGACTGACTCCGCACGGATCGGACGTGGGCGTCCGTAACCGAGGGAAGGCGCCGCAAAAGAGCTTCGACTTCCGCAGGATGGATCTTGCGTCCGCCGATCGTGACCACGGGGTCGGCCCGCCCCAATAAGCGCATCTCGCCTCGCTCGTTCCATTCGGCGATGTCGGAAAGCGTGATCCGCTCGCGTCGACCGGAAAGCGCTCGGCTGACAACCGAAACCCTGCCGTCGCGGCGGATCGTGACCGATACGCGAGGAAGGGGCCTCCCCACGGAGCGCTCCTCGATGGTGGCGTCTCCGCTTCCATCGTAGCAGATGCTGCCCGTTTCCGAGGAGCCGTAGAGGCTGTGGATCTTCACCGAAAAGCGGTCGCAGATTCGTCTGGCCGTCTCGGCGGACAAAACAGCTCCGGCGGAGACGGCGAGCCGTAGGGAAGGAAGGGTGGACGCACCGCGGAGTTGACCTAAGGCGCGCCAGATGTCCGGAACCGAAGGGAAGAAGGTGATTGCGTGGTTGCGGATCCAGCTTGGGATCTGGCTCACCAGGAATTCCTTGGCCGAGACAAGGCGCAGGCCCCGGAGCAAGAAGGGCAGGATCAAGCTGCCGAGGGCATACGAATGGCCGAAAGGAAGAAGGGCCAACGCCACGTCTTTTTCGCTTGTCTCCATCGCGGCGGCCGTATTCCGTCCATCCTCGATCATCGCTTCGGCCGAGAAGGGAAGGGGAGCAGCTTCGCGGCGGCTTCCCGAGCTGATTTTGATGACGGCGGACCTGCCCCGCCGACGCTGCGGGCCCAAGAACTCCAAGCCGCTTGAGGTCCAAATGCGGGAGGCGCCGAGCATGCGGGCCGTACCGGCTAGGTTTTCCGCCGGAATGGTGGCATCCAGCGGCATGGCCGCCGCACCCGCCGCCTGGCAGGCGAGAAAAATCGTAATCCACTCCAGACCATTGGGCCGGGAGAAGGCGATCCATGCTCCTCGCGCTCCGGCGAGATGCTCCCGGGCGAGCTGCCGTGCTGAGGAATCGATGTCGCGAAAACGAATCCATTGCCCCGACTCGAGCGGAAGGAGAGCGGGTTCTTCCGCGAAACGAGCCGCGGTCTTTTCCCAAGATCTCCAGAGCAGCGTCGCGTTCGGAAAGGGAACTTGGCTCGCGACGGCGTTCTTCGCGCGGAGGCGGGCGGAAGAGGGGGGAGCCAGCCTTCTCGATTGCGTTCGGGATCGCCGATTCACTGGATCCTCTTCCCCCACGGATTCGTTCTGCCCTGGTCGTCTGATCTTTCGTTTGCCGGAGCCGCGAACGGAAGAGTCCTTAGCCGCCATTTCTCACAAATTTCGTAGCCGAGGCGCCGCAAATGGGCCTGAATGCGAGGCGTCGCGCTGGTTTTCCACCGGGGCTGTATGAGGACATACTGCAAGGATGGAAAACCAAGCTCAACGAAGCAGACAAGCCCATTCTGCAAGCCGCAGGAGAAAGCTTGTGAGAAACGGAGGCTTACATGGCAGTCGCGGGGCTGCGAGCCCAATCGATCGAGTCGGCCAGAGGAAAAAACGGGTCGAAACTCTTAAGAAACGACGAAAGTCTTGCTCAGACGCCGCCTTTTGGGCATAAGCCATTACTCAAATGGGGCTTTACAAGATCCTTGTCCGGGGAGGTCTGCTGTTATCGCTTATCACGGCAGGAGATGTTTCGCGCTGCCTAGCCGGCGGAGCCGTCCAGGGCGGCGGAGTCGTCCAGAGGACTCCAAACCTCAATTCCAAGGCTTTCGAAAGGGCTCTCCCCAGGCATCGGCATTCCCAAGGCATGTGTGCGCGGGCGGTACGCGTCGCTGTCGAAGAACTGACCGGAACGAAGCTGGAGCGGCGGGACTACGCAAAGGAGTACGGAGAGCCGCTTCTGAAGACCGGCTGTTACGTGAGAAGTTCGCCCAATGTACAGCCGAGAAACTACGATGTCCGGATCCTCCTTCCGAAAAGGAGAAATCATTATGGCCATATCGAAGTCTTTTATCGAGGGATCTGGTATTCGGATTTCCGCCAGCCGGGTTCTCTCTGGACCGTCTGGCCCAAAGAGTATTCCCGAATTCAGCACTATCGGTTTGTCGCTCAGACCTCTTCCGCGCCTAACACCCGTCGCGCGATTCCTCTCCAAGGCGCTCACCGGAGCGGAACGCCCAGGGCGAGTCTGCGAGGATCTGTTCCGACGAAGAACACACGGGTCTTTTAGGATAGGGGATTACCGACAGGGCGCAGAGGGTACTGCGATCGCCCGTGGCTCGTGTTAATATGCGGCTGCGGGAGGGGAAAGAACGGACGCCCGGGCGGGAACGGTCAGTCGTCCTTGTCGACGGTCCGAGTGCCTACGAAAAATTCTTCTAGATCGGCGCCGATCCCCCGGAAGAGTTTCTCGAGTTGGATTCCAATTGGTTCGGGCTTTGTCTCTTTGTCGGCCTGCTGGCCATTTTTTTCGGTGCGTTCCTTCGCTGCCGATCCGCTCGCCTTGGAAGATGCGGTGGAGTGTTTCCGGCTTGTCGAAGAGGCGGCGGGGGTTGCCTTCTGCTTTGTCGACTTCGTACCCGTTTTGCTCGAAGGAGCAGCGCTCTGCTCCTCCGTGTGTGTGGTCTTCCATTCGGAAGAGGAGTCCGTCGCCGGATCGCTGCTAGCGAAAGCCGTGGACGGCAGGAGTTCCATCGACAGAAGCGAGCTGGCCGCGATGGTCCCCATCAGAAAAAGAGAATACGATCCTCTCATTAATCGAACGAGCATGGGGATAGCCTGAACGACTGGGCGCTTCCGATCAAGAATGAACTTAATAACAATTGGGCTATGAATGAGTTATTAGTAAAGATGACTCTGTACCGCCGACAGGGTTTCGTAGGCAAGCCCGGCGAGTTCGGACCATGTTTCGGAGGATTCATGCAGCCGGGAACGATATCGTCGTGAGTAAGGAACGAGGCGGCGAGGAGGAATATTTCGCAGAGGCGAAGGCGGATTGGCGTAGATCGGCGCTGACGGCGGGCGGTGAAGCACAAGCATCTCTTTGGGCCAGCGCGCAGAGGGCGCGTGAGGAGATTTTCGGCAAAAGGATTTTTGTCCGGGGCGTCATCGAGGTTGGCAATTTCTGCCGACAAAACTGTGCCTATTGCGGGATGCGCCGGGAGAACGACGCGCTTCGTCGATTCCGGCTGGCGCGAGACGTCATTCGACGGGTAATCGACGAAAGTTTGCCCTCCTCGGTCACCGACCTGAATTTTCAGGCAGGCGAGGATCCTGTTGCTCTCAAGGAACTGGTCTTGCCGGTGATCGAGGAGATCGCGAAGGAGAAACGCTTGGGCATTAGCGTCTGTCTGGGAACGGTCGATCATCGCCTCTATGACGAATTGAGGCAGGCGGGGGCCCGTGGATACATCATTAAGCTCGAAATCGGCGATCCCGAGCAATATCGCCTTCTGCAATGCCCGGGCACGATCGAGAGGCGGCTGGAGGCGATCCGGTATCTTGTCCGGACGGGTTGGTACGTTTCCTCGGGCTTCATCTACGGTCTTCCGAACCAGACCCTGGATCAGCTGATCGGCACGCTCGACCTTCTCCGCTCGCTCACTCTTCGCGGTTGCAGCGTCAGTCCCTTCATCCCCGGCGAAGGGACTCCGCTCTTTTCGGAGAAGAGGGCGGACCTCGATCAGACGCTCAATGCAGTAGCCGTTCTCCGGCTCTCCTCGCCCCGCTGGGTCGTCCCGGCCGTGAGTGCCTTGAACCTCTGCGACTCTTCGGGGTACGTGCGGGCCCTTCGGGCGGGAGCGAACCTGGCGACCATCAATCTGACGCCGAGCGAATGGAGGGGGGATTACCAGCTCTATCGTCGGAAGCGCTGGATCATGACCGAGGAACGCGTCTTGCAAGCGATCGCGCAGGCGGGCTGCCGGCCGAGCCCCGAAAGCTGGATCGCCGCTTCTTCGTCCTTTTCCTCCTTCGGCTGAGTCCATCTGACTCATAACCTGCGGGAAAAGCGCTTGTGAAAGAGGCAGGTTAACAGCCTGTCGGCCTTAGTGCGAGAGCTTGCCACGATGCGCCGGCAGTCCGATGCGGCATGGGGAGCGATTGTCT